>JBDGPI010000136.1:0-10584 GCA_042219765.1 Salsurabacterium abyssinicum (SeqCode) | reverse complement strand
TTCTTTCCATCATCTTCCTCCCGGTGATTCAGTTGGCAAAGCTTGCCAGTGCATTCATGTTGCTCGTTTTCGCGCTCGTACACCTTTCGGTCATCGTGTTTCGGGAGTCTGACAATGAGTGGTATCAACCCGAATTCATTTCTCCGTTTTATCCGTATATTCAATTCCTTGGCGTCCTGTCCTCCGTGGTCTTGATCGGGTTTATGGGATGGTTGACTATTCTGGGATCGGCGGGGCTCGTGGTGGTCGGGACTCTCTGGCACCTTGTGTACGTTCGAAATCGGGCGGACCGTCTGGGAGCTATTTTTCAGTCGCTCAGTGCCTCGGACGAGGATATGGAATTTTTTGAGAAGGTCCTCGAGTATCAAAAAGAGTCTTCTGATTCCGTAATTGTACCGTTTTTTGACCTTAAGGAACTGGATCCCCTCCATGTTGAAAAACGACTTCGTCTGGCCGCGTCTCTCTGTCGGCGCAACGATCGACTGGACGTTATTCATTTTCACGAGGTCCCCGAACAGTCCCTTCTGTCGGAACACGACATGAGTGACGACGAACTAAAAATGATAGAGGAACGTAAACGGCTGCTTACTGATGAGGTGCAGAATAATATTCAGGTTGACCAGGTTATTACTCATAATTCCCGGCGAGCTCTCCTAAATTACGTTCAGGGAGAAACCCCCCAATGGATTGTCTTTGACTGGAAGGAACCGTCCCCATGGCAAATTTTGATTGGAATCAGGAGGTGGTGGCTTGAAAACCTCCCCTGTGACGCGCTCTTCTTTCAGGACAACGACACCGCTGATTTTCAAAAAATTGCCGTAGTTGTTGAACCCGGCCCCTACGACGGTGAGGTCGTTAAAGCGGCACGGAGTATTGCCGATTTCTTTGAGTCCAACCTCACCTTCCTGAATTCAGTTGACACGAGTGACGAAGGTCAGGTCGAGTACATCGAGTCCTACCAGCAAAAATTACTGGACCTTGCCGACGAGTCCGCGGAGGCTGAAATAATACCACAGCGGAAATGGGACGAGACGTTAATCGAACGCTCGGCGGAACTGGACCTTGTTCTCTTCGGCGGCCGCAAGCTTGAACGACTCTTTGACATGGATGCCCTCGTCAGGTCCAGCACCCGAAACGAGTTAGCATGCAGTTACGCCAGGATCCGAAGTAACCTGAAGTACCCCCGTTCCATTCTTCAGGAGGACGAGGGGGAGGAGGTTGATGTCCTTGAATTATTAAAAGCCTCCGGGTCAGTGATGCGGATTAATCCGTCCGATAAGAACGAGTTGTTCGGAATGATTGCCGAGTCCCTGGACGACGAAACGGTAAAGGAATCCGATGTTGAGGAGGCACTGTGGCAGCGCGAGGAGATTCAGAATACTTACATCGAGGAAGGGATTGCCTTCCCGCACGGTGTTCTTGATTCCATGAGGGCTACGAAAATCCGTCTTGTTCTCCTGGAGGAACCCGTTAGCTACACCCCGAACGAGGACGGTGTGACACACTGCATCGTAACGCTTGGTCCCTCCGAGGAGCGTGACACACACCTTCAAATCCTCAGGACGCTCTCCAGTGTCTTTGTAAATCCCGAGGTCAGGGATGAGTTGAGTCGGGCCGAAACCGAGGAGGATGTCGTCGACCTGCTGTCGGACCACCTTTGACGGTTTTGACCGTTAAAAATTGCTACTTAGCGTCCCACGAATTAATTCCGTTATACTCTATTTTTGGCCGGGACACTCCTGAGGTGGTCATTAAGAATTGGTAAACGGAAGCCTTGCGACCCTTAAATAATTCTTTCGCCACCCGGGCCTTCGAGAGTTCATCGTGTAGCGGAGATTCCCTCGGTACGAGCACCAGGTCCGTGTCGTACTTCTTGAATATTCTGCGCCACTCCCTGCCGTTGAAGGCCTTGAGTTCAAAATCCTCAAACACCCTGAGTGGATAAACGGTGTCGTAGCGTCCGTCCAGGGAAACTTTTATAGCCGGGTGGAGGTGAAAGATACAGTATTGCCCCCAGTTAAAGGGAACCGCGAGGTTGCCTCTTAGTTGATTCTTTTTGATGTAGTCAACACTGTCCTCCGGAAAGTAATAGTCGGGATTTGTGCTGAAACCGCCAAAAGCCCCTAAAACGCCCAGGACTGTTACGATGACCAGTACTGTCACTGGAGTCCGTACTTCGCCGGTTGTAACAGACGTTGATGGCATTAATTCGGCAAGTGCGGGAAGACCAATTAATCCAACAAAGACCATGTTCCGGGCATCCGTTACGCTGACACAGAAGCAGACCGTCGTCAATACGAACAGGAACCAGCGCCGGGAGGTCCATCGACTGCGCCAGAGAAGGGAGACGTACGTTACGTACGCAAGACAAACCACCGCCGTCACTGGATGGGTAAGAATGTCCCATGTCAGCATGGATTGCCAGTCCTGAATCAGCCGGTCCGTATAAGGGTTTGAGAAGGTTCGAAACAACTGATGATAGATATAGTATCCATAGGGATTGATGAGTGTGCCGAGCAGACAAAGAAGGCTTACTATTGATAACTGCTGGAATTTTTCGGGATAAAAGCGGAAGGAAACCAGCCAGCTGAGGAAAAGTAAGCCCAACCCCGCGATGAATCCTCCGTGAGCGTTCGTCCAGACAACAAAGAGAAGTGGTAGCACGGCGAGCGTCCAGCTGGAGTCCTCGAAGACTTTCAGGAGTCCCAGTAAAAGTAACTGAGTCATCAGGTACGTAATCAGCTGGGGTCGAACAAACAGGTATGGGTACAGTATGAGTCCGAAAACAGCGGTGAGAAAGATGAATTTAAGGGGTTTGAGTTTTTGACATAATTGTTTGAGGATTACGTAAAAAAGAAAAAGATACGTTCCAAGGAATATCAGTTTTAACCAATGAAGAGCCTGGAAACTGCCCAGCTTCCACAGTGCAGCAAAGAGAACCTCCGACATCCACTCGTGGTTGATCCAGTATTTGTAACCGGCGGTATAGGAGTAAATATCCTGTTCCAGTAGGGTACCTCGTTTAAGGATCTCCGTACCGAACGTAAGATGTCCGTAAATATCGGGGTCGGCCGGTGTAATTCCCGATAGAAAGGCGAACTCCACTGTAACGAGAATCATTGTGAGGCCAATGAGAATTGATTCCTTATCAGGTCGGAACGTAAACAGAATGAATCACCCGAATGGACACATAAGTCTTTAGCACTGGGAGGATTAAAATGGTCGATGCCGTAATGCTTCAGGATTCAGTCATTGTAGCAGGACATCCCCGAAGCGGAACCTCTCTGGCGTGTCAGCTTCTGACAAGTGCCGGCGTGGAATTTCCGAGTGATTTTGAGGGGGACGATTACAACCAGGCGGGTTACTTTGAGCTGGAGGAAAGCAAGGACCTGTCCAAGCGATTGATTGACGAAGCAATGACGACCGAAAATACAAGGGACATGAACACGCTGGTACGACGGCTGAATGATATTGAAGGATTCAGTGGGTTAAAGCTGGTGAGAATACCGGCACTGTTTTTCTACCGTCACATTGCCAAAAACCTCAAAGTTGTCTTTGTTTTCAGGCGACCGGAGAACGTCAAGGCCAGTCTCCTCAAGCGGGGGATATCTGGTTTTCCCATTTCCTGGATTGACAACAATAATGCTTCAATTGCCGGCCACGAGAACATTGAGGAGAGTATCCTGGTCAGCTACGAGTCGATGCTTGATCAGGCCGATCACGTCAGCGAAGGATTTAACAAGCTTGGATTTGACGTGGATCTCAGTATCGTCTCACGCGATCAGCAGACCCAGAGTAACAGCGACGTTTACGTGACCCAGGATGAACGAAACATGTATCAGCACCTCAGGGAACTTGAAACTGAAAGTTGCGCCTCGTCCGATAATTCTACGTTCTTTTAAGGATCCACCCCCTTAAAACTGTCCGTCGCCTTACACCAAGGAGTGTCGTAGTCATGATTGCGGAACCTGAGTCTGGCCGTGTGTGTCTGTTGCCAGGACTTTTGGTCATGCTTGGTCTTGCCTGTCAACCTGCCGTGGGTTTGACTCTCGACGAAGCCTACACAACGGCCCTGGAGAACAACCAGGAGGTCAATCAGTCACTGCAGCAACAGCTTGAGGCTCAGGCCGGCGTGACGGAAGCAAAATCCCGGCTTTATCCCTCGCTTGAAGTCTCCGGATTCACCGTGCGCCAGAAGGAGCTAACCCAGACCCAGTTAGATTCTATGGGCCGCCCGGTTGAGAGGACCTTTCAGCACGCTGAGGATTACCAGTACCAGCTCGAGCTTCGACATCACCTGTACACTGGAGGGAAGACCTGGTCCGGATGGTCAATACGGGCCATGGAGGCCCAGGAGGAGTCCTACCGTCACTTTCGTCGCAAGCAGGAAATACTCTACGACGTGGCCAGGAGTTATTACGATGTTCTGCTTGCCAGGCGAAACCGTGAGATTGCCCGGGACTCTCTCGAACGAAGTCGAAACCAGCTTGAGCGTGCCCGCGGTCGTTTTGAGGTTGGGGAATTAACCCGGACGGGAGTTCTTCGTTCCGAGGTTAGTGTCTCACGGGCCGAACAGGAACTTCGCCAGGCTCGAAATTCGTTGACGGTGTCCTACGATCAGCTGGCACTTGCTCTTGGGAAGGATACTGTCTCCGAGACGATCGAAACTGTCGAATTCAATTCTATGCCGGATACTCCCTTGAAGGAGTATTACCGGTTGGCCCTCAACAACAGGAAGGATCTAAAACAGGCACGAGCCCGGGAAAGGGTAACCCAGGAGCGAATAACCTGGGAGAAAGCGGACTACTACCCCAATATCGACCTGGTGAGTCAAGTCGAAAATCGGGATAAACCCCGTTTTTCCGACGAGACAAAGGACTGGAATGTCCGGCTTGTCGGGACGTATCCACTCTTTTCGGGCTGGCAGGAGACCTCCGAAGTCAGGCAGGCCCGCCTGCGGAATAGTGCCGCCGAAGCCGCCTTCAAGCGAATGCGCCGGCAAGTAAGAGTTGAAATAAAGAATTTGTACCTCGAATTGAAAACTCAATCCAAAGTTATCGAAACCGCCAGGAGTGAAGTCGAATCCGCACGGAGCAATTACGAGCAAATCACCGCCGAGTTCGAGCAGGGGCTTGTTTCGTCCGTGTCGGTTAATGACGCACTGACGGCGCTGTCCGAGGCCGAAAATCGCCTTGCCAACGCCCGGTACAATTTTCAACTGGGCTTGCTCAGGTTGAAGTTAGCCTCCGGTACGTTCCAGGAGAAGCGTCTTCGTACATCCCTCTAAACTCATACATTTCAACGTCACCGATACTCTCTTAACTATACCCTTACTTCCATGAAACGACTCTGGAAACTGGCCTGGCCGATGATGATCCTCGGGTCGTCCCGCGTGGCGATGCGAACCACCGACATCCTCGTGGTCGGCTTTCTTGGGTCCTGGGCCACCGCCGCCGTCGGGCTTGGCGATGTCTGGTTGCGTCTCGTGCTCTTCCTGGGGCTGGGGTTCGGGGCCGGGACCGTTGCCCGTGTCTCCCAGGGGATCGGTGCCGGGAATTACGATCAAGCCTACTCGGCCGTCACTCAGGCAACGTTGATAAGCCTGGGGTTTGGACTGATCGCCACGGTTGTATTCTGGTTTTTTGGTCCAGCCTTAATAGCGTTGCTCGGGGCCTCCGACCGCCTTATTTCCGAAGGTGGACTGTACCTGAAGATTGTCGGTCTTTCCGCAATCCCACGGGCCTTTTACCTCGTAAGCCTGCGGGGCATGGCCGGAGCCGAAGATACCTTTAACCCTATGCTTGTTGGTTTCAGTACAACCTCACTCAATATTTTAATCACAGTTTTGCTTGTCTTTGGGTGGTACGGCTTTCCAAAGCTGGGAGTTCTGGGGGCCGCCGTCGGGACGTTGGTCGGTAATAGCCTGGCCGGACTAAGCTGTCTTTTGATTTTGTTGACCCCGTCTTATCGACTCGGGTTCTCCCGGTCCGGGCTGACGGACTTTGCGGAGGGCTGGAAGATTATAAAAGTTGGGGTTCCGCGGGTATTGACTGGAGGGGTCGTTGCTGCCGGCCGGGTCCCGCTGAACGGAATATTGCTCTGGTTTGGGGATACGGCGGTCGCCGGATTCCAGATTGCTCTGAGAGTTTTGATACTGGCCATGATGCCGAACTGGGGTATCAGTGCGGCGGCGGGAACATACACCGGCCAGCACCTCGGGCGGGGGGAACCGGATCGGGCGAGCCAGCAGGGCTGGACTGCGGTCAGGTTGTCCTTCTTGATCAGTCTTCCTTTAACGGCGTTAATCGTGTATTTTCGTCACTCTGTTGCGTATTTGTTTATCCGTGAGGAGCCAACTCTGGGAATAGCCGCCGATTTTATACTGGTCTACGGTGCCGTCATGATTATGTACTGTGTCTTCAAAAATCTATCCGGGGCCCTCGAGGGAGCGGGCGACACGGTTGTTCCCATGTTATCGGCAATGGTTGGCGTTGGGCTTGTCCTGGCAAGCGCCTCGCTTTTTAGTGGGGTTTTTGGCTATGGTTTAATGGCAGTCTATCTGTCAATTGTTGGGGGATACTTTGTTCGAACGGTAATGGTTGCCGGCTGGTACGAGTACTATTCCTGGTCGGACCACCCGGCCGTACAAACGCCCAGTTCCGAAGGAGGTCTCCCGTGAACACCGCATTAATCACCGTTGAGATTCCACCCTTCGAGGAACGAAGTCTCTGGCAGTGGGGACTTGAGAACCTCTCGTCGGATTACAACATTGATCTTGTGGCCATCAGTGATCGCGAGCAGTTTGGGCAGGGGGAGTTCAGTGCCGGTACTGTCCACCTCTTGAACGTTTTCGCCGACCCGGAAACCGAGTGGACCCGGCGTGAACTTACCGAATTTTCGGTCAAAGCTTACGTATATATTAGCAAATTACATCGCCGGGAATCCTACTCACGGTTCGTCGTTGCTGATGCTGCAGGTGTTGAACCGCTTTTGGCGGCGAATCTCTCCTGTCTGGCCCCGGTCTGGGTTGTTGAACCAGTGCGGGCTGACGCCGGGCTCGAGGGCCGGGGGGACGATCTCCTGGGGTTGGCCGACCGTCGACTGAACCGCCGTGACCTGTCGGGGGCTTTCGGCGCGGATACCTGGCCCCCGGACCGGGACCGCTTAAGGAGCCTCTTCGATGAACTTTTCCAGTGAAAACCAGCTCCCGGGGTGGAGTCAGGACGTCCTGTCAAAACATGCCAGTAAAAACTCCGATCAGCTATCGATTGGAATTGTCACGTACGGAAGTCTGCTTCATCCGGAAGAAGTTCAAAACTTATTTGGACTGGGGGAGCGCGATCAGATCAAAGTGACGGTGAGTGGTTATCGCCGCTGTTTTAACAAACGCATCGCCGACCATATATATCGCGAGACCGGACCCGACAAAACCGCCGTCCTTAACGTGGAACGAGCGTCCTCGGAGTGGTTCAATGGACTGCTTCTCGGGCCGATTCAGGCGTCCGCCTTCAAGCAATACGCGTTCCGGGAGAAAGATTACGAACTTGAGGCCCTACAACCGGATGCCATCGAGGTATACCCGGACGAGGAGGAATCTGCCCTGGCGGAGTTTAACAGTCTTTATACCTGCCTGCTCGACAACGAAGACGCCAGATGCAATTCAATAGAACCCGTACCAAGTTACCTGGATCTCTGTCTCGAGGGAGCCCTGAGTCACGGTGAGGATTTCCTGGACGATTTTAAACGGAGTACTTACGTTAAAGAGTCCCTCCTGGTCGATTATCTTTCGGGTCCTTAATTTCAGTCGGCCCCCATACAAAGCCCTATGAAACAGTCTGGTGAATTTCCGGTAGGCGATTTATAAGATTTTTGCGGAACAACTTAGTAGTGGTGGCGAGGAGACAGCTGAGCTTTATTCGTTTTTTCGCCGGTTGACTCGAAGCGAACTAAGCCGTATTGGTTTTTTAAAGCGGATGGCAAAGAACCAGCGGTAGCGGGATTCGGGGGCATCGGAGATATCCTGAATTGTTCCGTGGGCATTTTTTAAATCTCGTCCGGCCGTGTACAGCCTCACGTAGACCTTGGATCCCTTCCAGCTCAATACTTCCTCAGGAGGAACCCGGGTTGGTGTCTTGCCCTGCACGCCCATACCGGTGGAGCCGATAGTTGTAGTAATTCCCTCCAGGAGTATTCTATGATTGATTTCATCATCGCTGGAGGTCACGGTTGCGTCGAAGGTCCGGGCCATAAATTCAATTGAGTCAGCCATAATACCCTAAAAGGCTCCATTGAAGAAATCCAGTGTAGTTCAATTCAGTTCCTGAGATTTAATTATACTTGGCTATGGCGAAATCCAAGGGGGGGACATGGGCTTGAATTCAAGCTGACAAGGAATGTAAGTGCCAGGAGTTCCATTATAGAAGTCGTTTTAGAAAAATTGTTCTTTTGCTTCTAACCATTTGCGCCTGAGTGGTCCGTGACCGTTATTTGCTTGATTAGGTACACAGGTAAGGTGGTTTGCTGCAGATTGTTTGGATCAAAAATACTTTCTTCAGGTGAATCCAGAGTGAGGATTGTGGAAGTCAGATCAGAAACTCTTTTTCGAAGGTCGATGCATCCACGGGCTTGCTAAAGTAATACCCCTGGTACCAATCACATCCCCTGTTTCGGAGGAAGTTTTCCTCGTCCTGGCGTTCGACACCTTCGGCGATTGTTTCAATATTAAGGTCGCGAGCCATTTTCAGAGTGTTTTCCACGATGGCTTTTTTGGTTGAATCGCTGGCCACACCATCCACGAAGGCCCGGTCAATTTTAATGATCGGTTCCGGAAACCGTGCCAGGTACTCGAGTGAGGATTGACCGGTTCCATAATCGTCAATGGCCACCCGAACCGAGAATTCCGTCAGCGCTTTAAGCAGGTTAATCGTGAAGTCGAGGTCCTCCATGACTTCCGTCTCAGTGATTTCCAGAGTTAAGTTTTTATTTCGTAATCCGCTGGCGGTAAGAATTTCTTTCACCGAAGAGTTGAAGCTCTTTCCCTGTTGAAACTCCAGTGCCGAGACGTTGACTCCTAAATTGAGGTTCAGGTCGTACTGCTGGTTCCACTCGTGAGTCTGACGACAGGCATTGGACATTACACACTGACCGAGAGTGGACATTTCTCCCAGGGTTTCGGCAAGCGAAATAATCGTTGGTGGTGGTACGTAACCAACCTCGGGATGGTTCCAACGCACCAGTGCTTCAAGCCCATCAATTGAACCATCGGAGAGGTCAACCGTGGGCTGATAATTGAGGTGGAGTTGGTTGTTCTCGAGTGCCTCCAGAAAATCCTGCTCCAGGTTTTTTTGGCCGGGACCAGCGTCCATCTGGTCCAGGTAAAAGGTAATCGAGGACGATGATTCGGCCGTACTCTCCTTAAGAGCGGAACCGGCCTGACGCAGTAAAGCATCCATTGATTTACCCGTGTCTGGGAAGAGGGAAGTGCCTATTCGGGCCGAGAAGAGAAACGATTCATCCTTGATTGAGATCGGCCGCCGGATGCTGGTAACCACCTCATTTAACTGATGTTTAATATGTTCTCTTGAGGAAACGTCAGGTAGCACAATAAGAAATTCGTCCCCAAGAGTCCGGGTTACAAAAGCCGATTCGGGGAGGTTTGATTCAATACGGCTGGCCACCGTACTGAGGACTTCTTCCGTGGCCGAGTAGCCGAGTGTTTCACTCACGCGGTCGAATCGTGTGAGGTCGAGGTGAGCTACGCCCAGCGTCTCGTCCTTTGCTTTTGCCGTCTCAAGCAATGACTCGAAAGTTTTCATAAAGTAATTTCGACGCGGAAGCGTGGTGATTGAGTCATACTGGGCAATTTCCTTTAATTCTTTTTCGTGCCGGTGAGACTTGATGAGTGCCATTGCCTGATCCCGGAGCAATCGCAGCAGTTCCCGATCCCGCTCGTCAAAGTTGTCTGGTTCATACGAGAAAACACAGAATGAGCCCAGCCGGTTTCCGGCGTCGGTTATCAAGGGGGCCCCCGCGTATAAGCGGACCTCCCGATCGTCTACGTGGATGTAGTCTTTGCCGAATCGGTCGTCCTGCCAGGTGTCATCGATAACCGTCAGTTCGTCGTTGAGTATGGTGTAGGTGCAAAAAGAAGCTTCTCGGGGAGTCTACGAGCAATTGGTGCCCTTCACGGATTTCAGGTACTGTCGATCGTCAGTAATTAAACTGACGGCCGCAACTTCCACGTCGAATTCTCTCTTGGCGATGGAGGTTAAACGTTCGAACTCATCCTCGGGAAGTGACTGAAGCAGATTGTGTTCGTAAAGTTCCTCGAGCCGCTTTTGTTCATTCTCCGGAAGTGGATAATTTTCCTGATGTTTTCTCACTGCCGCCACGGTGGACACCTCTCGAGCTGATGGACGTCATTTAATTGCTTTCGGTAATTAGCCACAAATTGTATGTCCACCACGGCAAAACATTTGTACTTTTTTGATAATTATGGACGTAAGACTGCTTACATTCAAAATTTTATATTCACATTGATGAAAGAGCGCACCCTGTCAAGATACAGTCGTCCTGACCGATTGT
>JBDGPI010000135.1:6759-7059 GCA_042219765.1 Salsurabacterium abyssinicum (SeqCode) | reverse complement strand
ATGATGGAAACCACTCCGAGGGGGTTTCGTCGGGTGTAAATGTAATTTTTTGGGAGCTCCGAGTAGGCACTCTCTCCCTTCAACCGCATTCCTGAACCATCGTAGTATTCCAGCAAATTACAGCCTTTCTTGATCTCCCCGAGGGCTTCGCTGGTGGGTTTTCCTTCTTCCCGGGTCATGATCTCGGCCAGTTCGTCGGCCTGCTTTAGGGCCAACCGTCGAACTTCACGAATGCAGCGGGCCCGTTCGGGTGGTGGCACGGCCTCCCATTCGGGTTGGGCTTCGCCGGCCGCCCGGATC
>JBDGPI010000135.1:3162-6749 GCA_042219765.1 Salsurabacterium abyssinicum (SeqCode) | reverse complement strand
TTCGATGGTCTCCCCGTTCGAACTATCGACCCATTCACCGTCAATATAGTTCTTAAAAGTCTTCACTTCCGTTTTCGTATCCGTAACCATGAAAAAACACCTCAATAAAAGTTCAAATTTTGGTCCGACTGTGAATCAATTTCGGGTTCACACGACATTATATGTCAAACAGGAACGGGAGGACGCCTGGTGTTCTCTCGTTCCTCCCGTGACGGTTTCATTGGCGCCCGGTTCACATCCCGGCATTCCACCACTCCGGGAGAATCCCGGGACAATGGGTGGTAACTGTTTAGCGTGGGGGCGATTTTCTCTATGCCAGCGAGGGGGAGCCCCGCGTCGGGCTCGTCCGATGAAAAATCAAGCGGACGTTGTTTCGAGCTTTTCGGAGTCTCCGGTTCCGTTCTCGTCGCCGTCTCCGTGGACTTCCTCCATGATACTCTCGGCCTCGCGTTCGAAGTTCCCGGTTGATATCGGGCAGTTCATGCCGCATTCCTTGGGCGCCCCCTCCTCCCACCACCAGCGACCTTCCCGGCTGTCCTCGGAATCCTTCGTGGGGCGGGAGCACGGATCACAACCGATACTCGTGTATCCCTCGTCGTAGAGGGGATGTGAGGGAACGTCGTTCTCCTCGATGTAATCCCTAACCTCCTGTTCGGTCCAGTCCGCCAGCGGATTGAGCTTCACGATGCCGTTGTGGTCGTGATCCAGCTCGACCTTGTCGATGGCGGCGCGGGAGGCCCATTCGTCCCGCCGAAGACCCGTGATCCAGGCATCGTAGTCCTCCAGGGCCTTCACCAGCGGCCGCACCTTCCGGATATGACAGCAGAGAAACCGGTTGGCCACGGAATCCCGGAACAGGTTCATGCGTTTTCGTTCTACCATTTCCTCCACCTCACGGTGGTCCGGGTGGATGATATTCCAGTGGGCCTGGGGGTATTTCTCCCGGACCGTGTCCATGAAATCCAACGTTTCTTCGGGCAGACGGCCCGTGTTGACGGTAAGGACGTGGATATTCGGATTGATTTTGTAGGCCATATCCAGCAGGGAAATGGAGTTGCGCTGGAGCGACGTTACCAGGGCAATTCGATCGCCGAAGGTGTTGATTCCCCAGCGAAGTACCTCCTGTGGGGGTTCGAGATCCAGGTCCATGGCAATTTCGCCAATTTCCATGTCATCGAAGACAACGCGTTGCTCACTCATCGCACATTCGACCTCCTACAAAATGAAAATTCGTCACACTTAAAATTATCCCCCGGAAATCGCGGGTAGGACAAGCACTTCGTCTCCGTCCTCCACGGGGGTATCGAGTCCCTCGTGTTCTCGAATATCCTCGTCGTTCAGGAAGAAATTAACGTGTTCGGACCAGTCGCCGTTCTTGAGGGGAATTTCCTCCCCGAGACTTTTGTATCGACGGGTCACCTTGCCGACGAGGGACCTTACGTCACGCACCGCTGCCTCACGAAACTCGTGTTGTTCGATACCGCCGGCGTAATCGACAAGGGGACCACTCAAGCGAAGCGTTACCTGTCCGTAGCGGTGGGCTTCGTCGGCCTCACCGCCCAATCCAATTTTGCGCAGTTGCTCCTCGGAGTGTTCGTCACAGAAATCCTTGAACGTGTATCGTTCCTCCGTGGGGTCGGATTTGGAGCCATCGGTGGAATAACCATTCACCGAGCGTTTACCCACCCATGCCTTCACGAGCCGGTGGATCACGTCGTTGACTTCGGCCGTCGGAATCTTACGGAACAGGACGTCCCCGATGTTGACCTCGCTTCCCGTACCACCCCCCAGCGTGACGTCGTAGGCGTCGATCTTGTCGCCGGACTCGGAGCGGGCCGTGGTACCCTGCAATCCAATATGGCCCATCCAGTGCTGTCCGCAGGCGTTGGGGCAACCGTCCATCTTAATGGTGAGACCCTCCTCGATGTCCTCGCCGAACTCCTCCACGAGGTCCTCAAGGATCTCCTGGGCCTTGTCCTTGGTCCTGGCCACGGAGAAGTTGCAGTATTTGTGGCTCGTGCAGGCCACAGAGTGGCCAAATATCTTGTTTTGTTCGTCGAGTGAAAAACCAATATCATCGAGTTTTCCTTTCACTTCCTGCACGCGCTCCCGAGGAATATTGGCCAGGATGAAGTTCTGTTCCCGGGTAATTCGAAACTCACCCTCCACGTCATCGAGCACGTCGGCAATCCGGCGAAGCTGGTGGCCTTTCACCCGTCCCTGTGGAACCGAGTATCCCAGGGCGATCCGGTTGTCCTGTTTTTGGGGTAGCACGCCCAGGTGGGACTGGTCGCCGGGGTCCGGTTCGGGAGCTTCGTAGTCCTCGAATTCACGCCCCAGTTCTTCCTCGAGGACACTGCGAATCTTCTCCGGGCCGTGATCGTCTACCATGAACTTAATTCGGGACTTGGGACGGCTGAGCCGGTACCGAAGAGTTTCGTTCCAGAGGTCCGTCAGTCCCCGGAGAACGTCCAGTGCCTGGTTCTCCGGGACGAACATCTCAAGGTCCCGGGCAATCCGGGGCGTCGACGAAAGGCCCCCGCCCGTCTTGACGGCAAATCCCCGTTCACCGTCCTTTCGAACCGCAATTAGCGCGATCCCGTGGAACTCGGGGCCACTGCATTGAAGCGGGCAGGAGGTGATCGTGAACTTGAGTTTGCGCGGAAGATCGGAATAGTCGGGATTACCCGAGAAAAAGTCGTGCACTTCGTCAATCACCGGCCGGACGTCAAACGTTTCATGGGGGTTGATGCCGGTTAAGGGACACCCCGTGACGTTGCGCACGGTGTCCCCCTCGGCACCCTTGTTGGTCAATCCGGTATTGTGAATAGCTTCGTACACGTCCGGGAGGTGCTCCAGGTCAATATTGTGGTACTGGATTCCCATCCGGGTAGTCAATTCGCTGTAATTATCCCCGTACTCCTCGGAAATTTTGCCGACACCGAGCAGTTGATCGGGGGTGACGATCCCGCATGGCACCTTCAACCGGGACATAAACTGTCCCACCTTGGGTTTATCGTGGGCCCAGCCGTACCAGTAGAGACGGACCATGTCATCCTCGGATATAGCCTCGAGTCCCTCCTTTTTCTTGGTTTCAATAAGTTCGGGAAGATCATCCAGCACGTCGAGAGGGAACTTCTCGTTTTTCAGCCGTTCGACCTTGTTCCGCTTATATACCAGTTCCCAGGTGACGTCCCGCTCACCCATCTTCAGCTTTGTAACCATGGTTTGATTTCCTCCTGCCCGGAATTTTGAACGGTTCATTGGATACAAGACCCACAAAACCTCATCAAGCTTCGCCAAAAACAGCCTGAAACCATCCAAGTTTAAAGACTACTAACTCGATAGAGTAACTATAGTTAAGGATGGGGATTGCTGTCAAGGTGTTTTTATCCGTCCGGGTATGCGGTGACCACGGCAGTGTCTCTGAAAGGAAGCCCCGGAAGGGAGGGAGAACCCCACCGACAGGTTTAAACGAGGTGCTCACAATCGTCATTAATGGTAATGGTGACGAATCGAACGATCCGGACGACATTTCGGAAAAGATGGTTGGATCCGAGGCCGTCCAGGAACTTTATTCACAAGCC
>JBDGPI010000135.1:0-3152 GCA_042219765.1 Salsurabacterium abyssinicum (SeqCode) | reverse complement strand
ACGACTCCAGGAATATTCCAGTGAGGACAAGGAACGAGAAGAAGACGCCCACCGAGTCATGCGATCCCTCGACGTCATGGACGAAATCGTGTGCTGGGGAACGACACTGGAACTGCCTATCCTCGAAGAGGATGAAAACTGGAAGTAAAAATCGTCCCGGTGGACGAGGATGGCGAGGAAGAGTCGTTTTACTGCTTCACACCGAAGACGGGTTCGGGATTGTAGCTCATCAGGGGGAATCAATTTGTGTTTTCCTTCACCGGTTGTTTTCAGTGATCGTAATCAATGTTTGTTGAGTGATTTTTTCCCGATTTTCATTTGACCACCATTCTGGACGGTTTCATTATCTCGGAGTCGTCCACCAAACTTTACATATTCAAGAGTATTCATATATATTCGGTATTATTGGAAAACAGTAGGAAGAAGTATCAACGACAATCTTGATCGAGCATCACTCGCGGTGGATCACGCCGGTGTCGTTTGAAACTCTTCCGGACAGTCCCGTGCTGATGAGTTTTATTTACACCCGCTGTCCCATGCCGAAGATGTGTCCGCTGATCACCTACAAGATGAGACAGGTTCAAAAACGGCTCAACCAATCCGGAAACAGGTCCGTTCATTTCGTGTCCGTGACGTTTGATCCGACCTACGATACTCCGGCCGTTCTCAGGCGTTACGGCAACAAGCGAAAGGTTGACTACGCAAACTGGGATTTCTGGACGGGCCCGGCGGAAACCATTCGAGCGCTGGCAAAAAAATTTAAGGTGTTAACGAAGAAAGTACCGGAGGACGTAAACGACCAATCCGGAACCGTTTATAACCACAACATGCGCACGTTCCTAATTGACGGGGGCCGTGTGGTTTGATACTGGTATTCCGGGAGCGACTGGAAGGTGAAGGACGTTATCAAACGACTTAAAGAGCTGTTGAGGAATGATTGAGCGTCATTCATGGTTTAAATTTGTTGTAATCGCCGGAGTTGGTGTTCTCATTCTGTTCCGTGGTCCTTCCCATTTCTTCGGGTTGGAAAGTAGCTGGTCGCTTCCTCGAGATCGTGGGAATCCTCGGTTTTGCCATCAACATCGTTCCCCGGGTGAAACCCGTCAAAGAAACGTGAATCCATTCTTCCGGAGACTTTGCCCACTGGATACACGCCAACCTGAATTTCAACCACACCGTATGAGCTGGATCATAAAGGCTCAGGTTACATTCCATTTATTTTGGAGTTGGGGAATTGTTCCCGAACTTCTATTTATACGCTCCATTACAAGACATGAATCCGCCAATCTCCGTAAACGGTTTCATCGGATTCGTCCAAACCTCCAGGGGGGTGCAATCTATCGGATGCACCGTGGAATCGTTTCCGTGGAGCAAGGCGAATGCTGGGGACGAACGAGCGGGGAGGACGGACAGACCGAGGCCTGCCGGTTGTGCGTTGAAACCTGTCCGCGGGTGTTTGAAAAACCCGAGGTCGACCGAGGTGCCCGCGCGAAAACAGTTTACCGGGTTGGTATGGAATTAACCGGCGAAACCCGCAGTAAAGCCCGCCAGGCCGCGTGGGAATGTCCCGCCGACGCCATCCGCTGGCGCGGTTCCGAAGGAGAGCCTGATTAAAATGGCATCCTTAAGTGTCAGACACCCCGATTCCCGGTTTTCAAGGAACAGTGACATGATACGATCCTCCAGAACTTAAATGTGGAGGATGGATTCTTGGCTCGAGTACACCGACCGGATTACGAAGGGACCTACCATCACGTGGTCATACGAGGCGTGGATGGCCTGCCGATTTTTGATACCGACACCAAACGGAAAACGTTTTTGAACATGATCCAGGATACCCGCCGTACACATGACATACAATTATTTGCCTTCGGTTTTTTGAACAACCACTGGCACGGATTTTTGCGTCGTGCTCAGCGAGCCATGAGCCGATTTGTACAGACCGTGAAGTCCCGATACACCGTCTGGTACAACAACGAGTACGGACGGACCGGAACTCTGTACGACGGTCGATACCACAGTTCGATCGTGGAATCGGATTCGTATTTTCAAATGGTATGGCATTACGTGCAGACCCAGGGAGTGAAGGCCGGATTATACGAGGATCCGGTGGAGGACCCGGGCTCCACGGCCCGTCTGTATGCCGGTGAAGACGATTGATACGACTGGATTGATTACAAACAAGCGCTTCGGACGCTACCGGTACCGGAGGATACTTTAGGAGACGATTTGAGGGACTGGATGAATCAGCAAACAAGCCCCGAGGAGTTACCCGAACGTCGTGAACGGGATCAACGATTTGTGGCGACGGATGAATTCGTGGAACAATACATGCAGATTCGAAAGGGGAACGTACGAAAGGATGATCGAGAGGAGTCCCCGGTGTCGTTTGGGAGACTGATGAAGATTATCGAAGAGAAGATAGACCATGATCGTCACATTCTGAAGAAGCCCACCAAGAAACGAGACCTCAATCGTCACCGAGCCGGATTGGCCTATGCCGCCCGGCGATACGGTCATGGTTCCACGGCCGCGATTGCGGAATGGCTGAATGTATCCGACACGACGATCTCCCGGATGGTGAGAAAAGTGAATAATGAGTATGAAAATTTGAAGAAAAAATGGGATCAATGGATACAAACCGGGAATCGGGGTGTCTGACACTTAAAGATCGCTATTTGCTGTTTACGCCTTGCGCCGAGCCCCGTGCACCTTGCTTCCTTGGACATGGATGGTTATTCATCGGGCAACGACCCTCCACGCGGCCCACTCACGAGTTGAGAGTTATGAGTTTCGGGTTTCTCGTTTTTTAAACTCACAACGTTCAACCTTGAACTTTGAACAAAACAACTCAATGATCCTGGGGCGAGATTGAGCCAGGCTAATCAATTGACGAGGATTCTTTTTTTACTCCCCAAATCCTTTCGGGGATCCTGCGGTTTAAATAACTCCGCTAAGATGTAGAAAAGGACAAACAAGGGTCGGTAAGGAAGAAAACGAGAGTGTAGAGCAAAAGTATGGCTTATTGGGAGTAAAAAACGTTGTTGAGTCGTACCATTCCGCCTAAAATGCAACCATTATGAAGATGTCTCAAATAAAAATTCCTATCGTATGCCATAAGAAGGTGGTTCATGCTCACGGGTGAAAGTCCC
>JBDGPI010000134.1:0-5325 GCA_042219765.1 Salsurabacterium abyssinicum (SeqCode) | reverse complement strand
CCATGGGATTCATCCACGGCCTTACAGCCGTGGAATTCTCCTTGAGGGGTTAAAATAAAAGTATGGATTCCCCGACGGATTCGCCTGATACTGATAACACAGCTGCTCCTGAAGTCGACCTCCCGTCTGTTTTCTTGGAATACTTCCCGCGCTTCTTCCATAAAGCGTGGGGATACGTCGTGTTTGGATTTGTACTCGTAATCTCGTGGGGGGCTCTAATTCTCCAGGTAGTTGTAACCACGGTGGGTATCCTGATTTCCTCTCTGATACATAAGTTTAAGGAAACCTTCTCATAACATTCACACGTTTCAACGATCGTTGAAACGTATGAACGTTTACGAGTTCGAAAATAGTCTGTCCTGAAGTCGTGTTATTCGGGTTCTAAACGGGTCGAAATTCATCCTAGCTCCAATCATCAAGCTGTCCATGCATCCAGTGTTCCTCTTCCCATCGTTCCAGCGCCTGTCGCCCAAGTTCCCCGAACCGCTCCTTGTCTCCCCGGGCGAGGTCCTCGAGAAACTCGAAAGCACCGTCACGGGATGAACCTATTTGGGCCAGGGCCGCGAGGGCTTCGTCGGGAATATCCTCCCGCCCGTTCCGGATCAATTCGATGAGTTTCCCGTTGCACTCGCCGAGACGAAGTTCCGCCGTAGCTCGCACGGCTTCCCGTTGAACATCCACGTTTTCATGGTCGAGGTTGTCCTTGATGTACGGTTCCCACCGTGTATGTCCGTGACGCCCCATCGAGAACAGGGCACTGGCTTTCCACAACGGATGTTCCCGATCGTAGGCCCGCTCGATTTCCTCAACAACCCGCTCAACCGAACAGAAAGCTATGGATTCCAGGGCGGAACGGCGTTCCTCCAGTGACTGTTCTTCATTGTTCACCAGTCCCAATAAGAATGACTTTATACGCCTGTATTGTTCGGACGTAATAGAATTGGAATCATCGTAGGCCGCAACCAACCGTTCGTCCTCGGGGTAATCGTAATCAAGCATTTCACTCCCCTCGTGGATGAACCGCCCCATGGTCAGGATAGCCCGTTTTCGCACTTCCAACTTCGGGTCTTCGCTGGCAAGTTGAAACAACGGTTCGACGTATTGTTGTTTGGGATAATCCCAGATCAACTTCGCCAGTTTTTTACGGACGATGGGACTGTCGTGCGTCAAAAATCGGTCCAACTTCTCCACAGAGGATGGACGCCGATTCAGAAGAACTTCCAGTTCAGCCAGTGTTTCATCCAGGTTTTCCGACATCTTTTAAACACCGCTTTCGACGTTTCGATCCTGCTTCACAGGCTCTTAATTTTATCAAACTGAATCCCTCGGAACATCGTTTCGAGGATCGGTAGGGAATCTCCGTCTCGAGGCTGGTGAAACCCCGAGGGATCGACCGGTTTTAGCCGTCAGACATCAGCAATCGGCCTTCAGCTTGAACCGGATCTTACGAAGTAGCTAACGGCTGAACGCTGACTGCTGAGTGCTTAAAATCCAGGTCGCCGGAGAGGAGGCGGATAAAATCTTGAATATGAACCGGAAGGTGTTACGTTAAATTCAACGAAAGTGCGAGAGTCGGGCTCTTATACTTAACACCATGGTTAGAAGCTCAGGAGGGTAAACCGTGGTGGTCCATGGAGCCGACTGACACTCGTGCTGCGCCCGTCAGGGCGTCCGGTTCAATTCCGGTGCCCTCCGACTTATTTACTTTATTTCCACAAAAAATGGGACTATAATATAAGTAGCGAGTGTCAGTCGGTTCTTTTCAGTAATTACGGTTTACCCGGGCCGGCACTATGCCGGCCCTTTTTCTTTGTACGATTTTACAATTCCTCCATTGTATCAAACATTCTACCCGCAACCTTCAACTTTGAACTGTCGTTAGGGCACAACCCGATGGGGAGCCGCTGGGGCTCCCCTCATACCAAACACGGTTATCTGGCATACAGATGTGATACAGAGAAACCGCTTGACCCTTGAGTATGCTCAAGGGTTTATACTTGTAATGGAGGTTGATTCGTATGTCTCTCACAACCGGACAGGTGGCCGATGAAGCCGGCGTTAAAAACGACACGGTTCGATATTACGAGGAACGGGGGTTGATCGATGAACCGCCCCGAACCAGTAGCGGTTACCGTCAATTTTCACCGGACACGGTGCAACGAATAAATTTCATCAAACGGGCTCAGGAGCTTGGATTTACCCTTGCCGAAATCGAGGAGCTTCTGGAACTGGCCGACGGCAAGGGCTCGGCCGAGGATATTTTAAAAAAGACTGAGTCCAAAATTGCTGAGATCGAACAGAAAATTTCCCACCTCCAAACCCTGCGCGACAGTCTCACCGAACTGGCCGAGGCCTGCCCGGGGGAAGGTCCGCTATCACAATGTAATATCCTGGATAGCCTGGTTGGTGACGAATCGCTTTAGGATCTCGTTCATGTAGTTACTTCATCAATTCGAATTAGTGGGTCCGGCAAAGATAGCGTAGGCTGCCGCCAGCAGGACGAGATTTTTGGCGACGAATTCCCCCTCCATCGACAAAATCGGGGCAAACGGTTCGTAGGCAATCTCCGGTGCGGTAATAAGGATACACATGGTCCCTAAAAGATGGCCCATGATAAGAAGTGCCATGATTTTCTTCTTCCATCCAAACACAAGCAGAATCCCGACCAGCACTTCAAATGCCGTCAGGACACAGTAAAGAGGAATGCTCACTATGGGGGCGTAAAACCGCTGAATCAGGCTGTCGACGGGAGACAGTCCAAATAATTTCAAAAACCCGAACCAGACGTACACCAATCCGAGGCTCCACCTCAGAGCCTGATCGGCACTCAGGTATTCAACAACCGTTTGCCGAAGGGATCGGATATTTGCTTGAATATTCACTAAAAATTTCGCCAGATCCCGACGAGAACCTTGTAATCATTCTCGAGGGCATTTCCATTCATGTTCTGCACAAGCGGAGCCTGGACGGCGACTTCGTAAATGTATCGGTGGGTCGTATAAACCATGCCCGCGGTCCCGAATAATTGTGTTCCCCCGCTGTTCGTGACTTCGTTTCCGTTGCGCTCGTGATGGTCCTGCCAGCGGAAGTTGGCTTCCAGCATGCCGTTCACGCCGGCGACGTCTCCCTTGTGCTTCCAGCTTGCCAGCGGGGGCTTCCAGGCGCCGTTGATTTTGAACACGTCGCCACGCTCGAACCCGTTGGCTTCCTGGTTAAATTGATACTCCATGTTGAAGAACCGGTGCGGTTCCCCGAGCGTGGCGTCCCGTACGGCAAACCCCACGAGATAATCCGTGCTGCCGGATCCCAGCGTGAGATCACGGGGCAGTCCCGGGGACGTATCGTCCCCGGTGGGAAGTTCCACCCCGGCGTACGGGGACACGCTGAACGTCCGTTTCGCCCAATTTTGTTCGTAGACCGTGTGACGAACAAACAGCTCCAGGTCACTGAATCCTTTGTCCGTGTGAACACTTGAACCGTCATCGTATTCCCGGTCAATGTAGGAAACCCGGGAAAACAGGGCCGTCTTCTCGGACAAGCCATACATCCCAAACAACCGCGTGTTCCAATCGATTAGTTCCCTCCCCTGCCCGGAGGGATCGTCCGTGGAACGTTCGTACCACGGCTGGACCCGGACCATGTAGTCGTCCTCCCCAATCGACATCGAACTCGGAAAGGTAATCGGTTGAGCCCGGACCGTTTCTGGAGTTACCCCAACCAGTATCAACAAACAGAACGCAAGAAATGATTTGACTCTGAAAATGTGAAGTATATATCTCATGATTCGGCGCCTCCCCTGGTTTGTTTCCACACCTGGACCCGGTCATTGGCGAAATCCATCACGTAGACCGTGCCGGTTTTCGCGACGGCCACGTCGGTCGGCTGGTCCATCTCCCCGGGACCGGATCCTCCGGTGCCGAAGGCCGTGAGGAAATCGCCGTCCCGGTCGAAGACCTGGACCCGGTTGTTGCCCCAGTCCGTGACGAAGACTCGTTTTGCATGGTCCGTCACCGCCAGGCCGTAGGCCCCCTTGAACCAGCCCCGGAACGGTCCGGGTGTGTTCAGCCCGAAGAATCCACCCCAGACGTCGAGCCGGGTTCCGTCCGGGCCGTAGTGTTTGACCCGGTCGTTGAAGGTATCGGTGACGTAAAAATGTCCATTGGTTGTCACGGCCACGTCGGTGGGGTAGTTGAAATAGCCGTAGTGGAAGAATCCCTTCGTGTTTTTGCCCCCCCACGTGGCGAGTTGCTTCCCCTCCGGGGAGATTTTCTGAACTCGCTGGCCCATGAACTCGACGACGTGCAGGTTGCCTTTCGAATCCACGTCCACTCCGCCGGGCTGGTTGAAGGACGCTTCGACGTCGCCGTTTTTTCCGTAGGTCCGTTTGACGTTTCCCCGTGGAGTAAATACCTGGACACGGTTGTTGAGGAGATCGGCCACGTAAATGTTTCCATCGGGACCGGCTTCCGGTCGCATCGGACGCCGGAACTCACCGGGTTCCGAGCCGGTCTGTCCCCCGGTTCCAAGCACCTTGCCTTCGGGAGTGAAAACCACCATCCGGTCGTGACCGGTATCCGTGACGTAGATTCGTCCATTGGCAAAGGCAATTCCAACCGGTCGCTGAAGGACGTCGGAACCAAACGACCGGACGTATTGATAGGACAGATCGCTTCCCAGGGGGTAGACAAGCTGCTGGAGTCCACCGATCAGTACAATCCCGAATACGGCAAAAGCCAGGTACCAGGCCCGACGGGTACTCATGGATTAAAACCACCCGTCGTCGGCTTGTTTCTGATCCTCTTTTTCCTTCGGTTCCTTGGGCACAAGCGAGGGCAGTTTGGCCGACTTACCGGGCGACCAGTCCGTCACGGCCAGGGAAAACTGGGCGCCGAGTTTCTTCGCTCGTTTTTTGGCCGGTTTGGATTCAAGCACAGTCCCGTGCACCTGCACGGTGTCCCCGAAGTTGTCCTGCTTATACGTCTCAGCGAGATTCTGATAGACGGACTCGGTATCCGAGGCCGTCAACCGCAGGGTCATCCTCGCCTTCGGATCCTTCAGCAGAAGATCGGACTTCCCGGGATTGTCGGCCCACGCAAGCTTACCCCGGGCCACGACCTCGGCCCCGAGAAATTTAAATCCGGCTTTGTTCACGGCCTTGCGGGCATTCTTCAGCGACACGGCACGGTGTTCCTCAAAGATGGCCACGGCTTCCGCACGGGCCACGCTGACGTTGTATCGTTGGGGTTCTAAGTATTCAGCAACCTTGTCCTCCAGACCGGAGGCACAAAACGGTCAAGCCATACCCCCGGCTCCGATGCGGAGCCA
>JBDGPI010000133.1:47495-58972 GCA_042219765.1 Salsurabacterium abyssinicum (SeqCode) | reverse complement strand
GGGATTGAACGACGATGCTTACATAGTCCCTGGTCTCGGAGACGCCGGGGACCGCTTCTCGGGGATTCCCTGAGCGGTCCGATAGTGGACTACAACGACGCACTTAAAACCGGGCTACAGTTCACGCACCTTGGCATGACAATGGTCGTCATTGTGGGAGTCTTCGGAGCCGGTGGGTATTACCTGGATGGTTATTTTTCAACCGGAAATGTACTGACGGTGACTGGTTTTATTTTCGGAGCGTTTATGGGGTTGGGGTATTTCATACTCGAAATTTATCGGCTTGCTACGGAAGGCCTTGGCAGTGGGGATGAGGACAATGATTCGACGAATGATTGATAACCCGGGACCCCTGGCGGGGATGATCCTTTCATTATTAATTCCCTGGGGAATTCTCGAGGTAAACTTTCATGCCGAAACTGCCACTGTGCCGGTTCGACTGGCTTTCTTAATAGGGGTTTTTACATTTCCCTGTTTTTATTTAATATATAGGCACTCATTTGAGCAAGGAATTGAATGGGGCCTCATAGGGATAGCCCTTTCGTTTTTTACAAAAATTGCTATAGTTTCTGCCAGTGGATTTCTCCTTTGGGGGATCTTGAGGATTAACCTCCTCTATTTTATGCCTCCGTTATTTTATTCCCTGCTTTCCCTGCACTTTTTTGCCATTTATTTCGCAGGACCTAAGACATCAACTGCAAAGGAAGAGTTCAGGTATGCTGAATAAAATTCTGCACCACCTCCAGGATTCCTTTTACTTTTCCCTCGGAACCTATGGTCCCTTGGAGTTTATGGTAACGAAGCAGACGGTGGTTATGTGGATAGCCGCCGGTCTATGCCTTGCGTTAGTCGGTTACGTTGGCCTGATGTACCGTCGGAGTGTTAATGGAGTCCCTCGTGGAGTCCTGATGAACGCTCTGGAGGCGTACGTGATTTATGTCAGGGACTCAATGGTCTACCCGATTCTCGGGAAGGAGCGGGGCAGGAATTATTTACCGCTTATTCTGACACTGTTTACCTTCCTGTTGATGTGTAATTTCCTTGGACTTGTTCCAACCATAGCAACAGCATGGTTGCGCTTGCAATATTTGTTCTGCTCGTCGGTATCGGCGGCGGAATTAAAGAACATGGACTCTTCGGGTACCTTGGTAACTTTGTACCCCACGGGGTTCCGATTTTTGTCGCCGTAATTATTTGGCCGCTTGAAGTCTTTGGTACGTTAATCAAACACGCCGTACTCGCAGTACGTCTGTTAGCGAACATGATTGCCGGTCACGCCGTGCTTTTTGGTATTCTCGGCGCTGCTGGACTTCTGTTCAAACTCGTTGGATCGGCCGTATTAGGCTGGCCGGTATCGATGGTCCCCGTGTTACTCGGGTTACTGATCTATTCGGTTGAAGTATTGGTTGCCATAATACAAGCGTACGTTTTTACGCTACTATCGGTCATCTTCCTCGATATGCAAGTAGCGGGTCACTAATCTATCACAGCGAATAATTCACCTTAAATTTCGCAAAATTGTAATCTTATTTCTATTAGGAGGAACTTTAGATGTTTTCTTCAGCCGTTGGTGCTTACGGATTTGGTTTGGCCATAGGCGTAGGTTTAGTTGTTTTAGGAGCTGCTTTTGGTATTGGCAAGATTGCTGCAGCTGCACTTGAATCCACGGGCCGTCAGCCCGAAGCCGCAGACGACATTCAGCTGCAAATGATTATTGCTGCCGCACTTATTGAGGGTTTCACCTTTGCCGCAATAGGTGTTGTAGCGTATGGTATTTTTGTAACAAGCACGTTAGGAGTCTAGTAATTAGTTCCGGTCTTCGTTCAAAGGGTACTCCTCAATTCGAGCTATCCAACAGTACCTTGACAGCTGAACGAGATTTACTCAGGAAATGAGTGGTTTGTTCATGATAGCTTCAGCCGCTTCACACTCCAGTTCCGCGTTTACGAATCCGGGACTGGTCGTCTTTACCTGGATTACATTTATCCTTCTACTCGGTCTGATGTATCGGTTTGGTTGGGATCCGATTATGGATGCTCTGACCTCCCGGGAGGAGAAAATCCAGGATGACCTAACGACGGCCGAGGAAGAACGCGAAAAAGCCGAGCAGCTTCGTAAGGAACGTGAGGAAGAACTTAACGAAGCTCATTCCGAGGCCCGGGAAATTGTCGAGAACAGTCGTGAAAAAGGTGAAAAGGAACGGGAACGAATCATCGAGGAGGCCCGGGAGGACGCCGACTCGATGGTTGAAGAAGCCGAGGACGAGATCGAACGTCAGCGCCAGCAGGCCTTCGATGAAGTTGAAGGTGAAGTGGGCGAAATGGCGTTGAACCTGGCCGAAAAACTCCTCAAGCGAGAAATCGACGAGGAGGAGCACGGCCGGCTTGTCGATGAGTTTCTCGACCAAGTCGATAACGAGGAGCCGTCGACGGTAGGATGAGTGTCTCAGTTCTTGCCCAGCGATACGCCCGAGCGTTCTGTGAACTGACCCACGATGAGGGAAACCTCGACGAGGCTGTGGATGGACTCGAGAGCCTCAAAGAGGCCTTCGAGCCGGCACTGGACGTAATCTTCAGTAACCCGGATATTTCCCTCGAGGAGCGTCACGACCTCATCGACAGGGCTTTTTCGTCGCAGCAGGATCAGTCGGATCCTACCTTTGAGTTGATCCGGCGTTTCTGCAAATTGCTGGTGGACAAGAACCGGTTCCGTTACTTCGACGAGATCGTCGAGGGCTGTCGTGAAGAAGCCGATCGGATACTCGGTCGAAAACGGGCTACCGTTGAGACCCCTTACGAGCTTGACGAAAACCGGCGAAGCCGGTTGAAAAGCAAGCTGGCCGGTCAGTTTGACGCGGACGTCCTGCTTCAGCAGGATATATCTCCGGAGCTTCTTGCCGGTCTCCGGATTCAGGTTGATGATTATTTGATGGATTATTCCATCCAGAATCAACTCGAGGAATTGTACGGTCAATTTCGTCGCTCGACCTAGTGCTGATACCACTCATCGGGCTCAGACCCCTGGCTTTTAGTACCGGGGCTCATACGACTATCTTAGATCCCAGTTAACGATCCGAGGAGGATCATCGATGCAGATTGAAGCGGAAGAAATCAGTCGAGTAATTCGTCAGGAAATTGAGGACTACGAATCCAAGGTCGACGTCAGTGAAGTCGGTTCCGTTGTTGAAGTCGGTGACGGAATTGCACAGGTCCACGGTCTGAGCAATGTTATGGCGTCGGAAATGGTCAAATTTGAAAACGGAACCCGGGGACTGGCACTGAACCTCGAGGAGAATAGTGTCGGTGTTGTCATTATGGGGTCCGATCGCGGAATCCATGAAGGAGACCGCGTCGAACGAACTGGTGAAATTGCTTCCGTGCCCGTGGGTGAAGAACTCCTCGGTCGTGTCGTTAATCCGCTGGGGGATCCGGTTGACGGCAAAGGTGACATTGAGTCCGATGAGCTGTACCAGATGGAACGGGAAGTTCCGAACGTAATGGAACGCACACCGGTTGAGGAACCGCTCCAGACCGGTATCAAAGCCATTGATACCATGATTCCGATTGGTCGGGGTCAGCGTGAATTAATTATTGGTGACCGCCAGACGGGTAAGACCCAGATTGGTATCGACACGATCATCAACCAGAAAGACACTGACGTAAAGTGCGTGTACGTTGGCATCGGTCAGAAAAAATCCACCGTAGCGGAAGTTGTCGCTCGACTCGAAGACGAAGGGGCGATGGATTACACAACCGTCGTCAATGCCCCGGCCTCGGACCCGGCACCGCTTCAATACATGGCGCCGTACGCCGGTTGTAGCATGGCGGAGTACTTCCGCGACAGGGGCGAACACGCTCTAATCATATACGATGATCTCTCGAAACACGCCGTTGCTTACCGTCAAATTAGCCTGCTTCTCAGGCGTCCACCCGGCCGAGAAGCGTACCCCGGTGACGTCTTTTACCTGCACTCACGGCTTCTGGAACGTGCCGCTAAATATCACCCTGACGAAGGCGGTGGGAGCTTAACAGCGCTGCCGATTATTGAAACCCAGGCCGGTGATGTATCGGCATACATTCCGACGAACGTTATCTCGATCACTGACGGTCAAATTTACCTCGAACCCGACTTATTCAATCAGGGTGTACGCCCCGCTATTGACGTCGGCACCTCAGTCAGTCGTGTTGGTGGAGCCGCACAGATCGACGCCATGAAAGACGTTGCTGGAACCCTGCGGCTTGATCTTGCCCAGTATCGTGAGAAGGAAGCATTTGCCCAATTCTCCACCGACCTCGACGAAGCAACTCGTAAGCAACTTGAACGTGGGGAACGGCTTGTTGAAATTCTGAAGCAGGATGAATTTAACCCGATGACGGTTAGCGAACAGATTCTTTCCGTCTTTGCCGGGGTCAATGGTTATCTCGAGGAGATTCCGACCGAACACGTCACCCAGTTCGAGCAGGAGTTACTGGATGACGTAGAATCCACGCATCCGGACCTTCTCGAAAAAATTGAGTCCGAAGGTGAACTCACCGACGAGATAGAAGCCGAACTAGACGAAGCCGTACAGTCCGTCGTGGATCAGTACAAATCCAAACACGGGCTTGAAGACGAATAAGCAAGAAATTCCTTCAAGGGAGTATGAATGAATGGTTAACGCACGAGACATAGAAAGCCGGATTGATGGGGTAAAGAACGTACGACAAATTACCCGGACCATGAAGGCCGTAGCCTCGGCTAAACTCAACCGAGCCCAGGATAGGATCGAGCGGGCCCGTGCGTACGCCCACGATATTGGCCATACTATTCGGCAGGTCCTCGCGAGACACTCCGAGATCGAACATGAGTTCTTCCACGGCGAACACAGTGGCGGTGAACTCAGCGAGGAAGAGGACACCAATCCCGCTTATATTATTCTAACCGGTGATCGGGGACTCTGTGGTTCCTACAACTCGAACATCTTTCGCCGAGCGGAGAAGCGTATTGAGGAATCCTCCGAGCCAACGATCTACTGTGTTGGTGAGGCCGGTGCTAATTATTTTACGCGTTACGACGAAATCGTCAGAAAGACGTATTCGAACATCTGGGATGAGCTGGATTACGAACGGTCTTTTCCGATAACGGACCGATTGATTGAGGATTACCTTGAGACCGATATCACGTCCGTCACCGTCATATACAATGAGTTCGAATCGGCAATGGTACAGCACATCAGGGAATATCCGTTATTACCCTTGAACCGGGCCGATTTCTACAGCTTCGAAAGCGGGCCTGAGGACAATGGTCCGGAACACCCGGAGGTCTTGACGGACGAATCCGAGGAATCACATATTTTTGATTACAAATACGAACCGAATGCGGAAATGCTTATCGATCGCCTTTTTCCCCGGCACGTCCGAACGCAGGTCTACACAACAATGCTGGAGGCCTACGCTGCCCTGCAGGGGGCCCGCATGATTGCGATGGATAATGCCACAGAAAACGCGAACGAAATGATTGATGAGTTAACTTTGGAGTACAACCAGGTACGACAGTCCTCCATTACCCGTGAAATTGCTGATATAACGGGTGGTGCAGAGGCACTGCGTGAAGATAGCTGAATCGGAACGGCCTAACCCCTTTTTGCCTTAATACTGGAGGCGTATGATCGTGAGTCAAGAAAATGGAGCTCCGTCAGCTCAGGGTCGAATTACGGAAGTTAAAAGACCCGTCATTGACGTTGAATTTCCCGAGGAAGAGTTACCGGAAATTAATAATGCAGTTGACGTTGTCCGGGAGGACGACAAATTAACCTGTGAGGTTATGCAGCACCTTGGTAACAACCAGGTCCGCTGTGTAGCCATGGGTTCAACCGACGGCCTCCAGCGGGGGATGAATGCCATCAACACCGGAGGACCGATTGAAGTACCCGTCGGTGAGGATTCGCTCGGCAGGATTATGAACATTCTCGGTGAACCACTGGACGAGGGTCCGGATCTGGATGACGTTGAACACTGGCCTATTCACCGTGAGGATCCTGATTTTGACGAACAGGCTACAACCCCGGAAATGTTTGAAACTGGAATTAAAGTCGTTGATCTGGTCGATCCGTACCGCAAAGGTGGAAAAACTGGTCTCTTTGGCGGTGCTGGTGTCGGGAAAACTGTACTGATTATGGAACTCATTCGTAACGTCGGACACGAACACGAAGGGACGTCGGTCTTTGCCGGTGTCGGTGAACGAACGCGAGAAGGAAATGACCTTTACCTTGAAATGTCCGAAGCCGGTGTGCTTGATCAGGCGTCACTGTTCTTCGGTCAGATGAATGAACCCCCCGGAGTCCGGTTTCGAATTGGGTTGTCGGGCCTTACACAGGCCGAGTACTTCCGGGACGAAAAAGGCCAGGACGTCCTGATGTTCATCGACAACATTTTCCGATTCGTTCAGGCTGGTTCCGAGGTATCGACCCTGCTCGGTCGTATGCCCAGCGCCGTTGGTTATCAGCCGACATTGGGAACCGACATGGGAGACCTCCAGGAACGCATTACGTCGACCGACAAAGGTTCGATCACATCAATCCAGGCTGTTTACGTACCGGCCGACGACCTGACTGATCCGGCTCCGGCTACTGTCTTTGCTCACCTGGACGCAACGACGGTCCTCTCCCGTAAGCGCTCGGAGCAGGGACTTTACCCGGCTATTGATCCACTGGAATCGACGTCCAACCTGCTTGACCCGAGTGTTGTCGGTGACGAGCATTATGACGTTGCTCGTGAAGTTCAGGAAGTCCTGCAACGTTACGAGGATCTCCAGGACATTATCGCCATTCTCGGAATGGAAGAACTCTCCGAGGAAGACCGGGTGACTGTCGAACGTGCACGAAAAATTCAGAGGTTCCTGACGCAACCCTTCTTCGTTGCAGAAGAGTTTACGGGAACCCCCGGTGAATACGTAGAAAAAGACAAAACCGTTCAGGGTTTCAAAGAGATTCTCAACGGTAACCTCGACGACGTTCCGGAACAGGCCTTCTACATGGTCGGAGACATTGAGGACGTTATCGAAAAGGCCGAAACGGAAGTCGAAGAGTAATGAGCGAAAAAAGTTTTCAGTGTCGTATAAACACTCCGGACGACACTGTTTTTGAGGGGTCCGTCGAGAGCCTGGTACTTCCCGGCGAGAACGGAAGTTTCGGAATCCTGTACAATCACACTCCGCTTATGGCGTTGCTGGGTCCGGGAGAAATTAAAATGGAAGATTCGGGTTCCAGTCGGAAACTTGCCTGCGGTGGGGGATTTGCTGAAGTCAGGGATAATAATGTAAGAATTCTGGCTGAGACGGCGGAGTTCCCGGAGGATTTAGACCGGGAGGAAGTCGAATCGAAGATTGAGGAGATCAACGAGCAACTCGAGTCCAAGGACCCTAACATGGATAACCACGAACGAGAGGAATTGCAGGAGAACCTCCGCCGACAACAAGTACGCCTGAAGGTCCTCAACGAGGATTAAACCTAACTCCTGAGAGTTATTAGGCTTTTAAAAATATTTACGAAGCACTAATTTCCCAAATTTTTGTGTTCCGTTTCCTTCCGTAATCCCAGTTTCATCAAGAACTGAAAAATACTGCATCACCCAGCTAATTAGGTGTTACACTCCTACATTGGTCGTTTGTTGCTTCAACTTTGACTTCCTTCACCCCGATCTCACACCACGTTTAGCACCAGTGGTTTAAGACGTCCGTAATCAGTTCTTTCTTACCGAACGGTTAAGGGAGTTCGGACGAAACCCGTCCTCATATTCAAATCAATTAAGAGAACGTTACTGTACACTTTTGACTGGATCCCGCTGATTATCGGACTAAAGCGACCTGGAATCGGATATAATCCTGCTCCTGTTTCAAACTAACACTTTACTGGAAACATTCTCCAGGTGTGAAACATAACACATTGTAAATGAATAGGTGGATATTAATTTACACTAAGAAGAAGAGGGTTGTACCAGCGGGAAATATAAGCCGCTAAATTTAAAAAAACGAGTAATCTGGAGTATATTTAGCCTGTAGTTGGGTGTTTCAAGGAATCATGAGTGATCTACTAAATGAGTGATCTGCTAACAATCAAGGCACCCGCTAAAATAAATCTGGGTCTGAGGGTTGGTCCTGAGGATCCAAGCGGCTATCACAAGATCAATACTGTTTTACAGAGGATCTCAGTTTACGATCGTTTGGATTTTGGTTCGTCTCCCACGACGGAGGATACACTTGAGGTTAATGGGCCGGTGACAGTTCCTTCGTCGGATGAAAACTTGATTCTGCGGACTTTGAATCGAGTGCGTGAGAATGGACTTGATCTACCCCCGCTATCCGTGAGACTCAGAAAAGAAATTCCGTCGGGAGCGGGACTTGGTGGTGGAAGCAGCAACGCAGCAGCGACCTTAAAAGCAGTCACTAAAATTATGGAACATACCATTGACCAGAGTACATTATATGATTTAGCAGATGAAATTGGGTCGGACGTTCCGTTTTTTTTGAAGCAAGGTACACAACTGGGGACAGGCAGGGGCGCTTCTTTAAGGGCGTTACCTGATCTTGACGGAGAAGGGTTACTCTGTGTCCCCCCATATAGTGTTGCTACGGAATGGGCCTACAGTAACGTTGAGTCCCGTCCGGAGGAAGAACTGCAGGGTATTATTAAAAGTGGTTCCGAGGCCGAGTTAAGTTCATGGCGTGAACTGGATTTAACCAATGATTTTGAACCGTTAATTGCACGAAACTATGAATTACATAATAGTATTACCGAGACATTGAATAACATGAACCTGACATGGGCGCTAACGGGTAGTGGTTCCGCACTATACGTGCTATTCGAAGATCCGGACCGTATGGTTGATCGTATTAATGAGTTAACCTCAACGTATGGGGAATGTGAATGGCATAGTTTCAACTTTATTCGGTGAACTGGACTGTGAGAGGGTGAAGAATAGATGTCAATTGAAGTTACATCGGTAAGAGTTTACCCGGTAGACGATGGCAACGAACGGTTAAAAGCTTTCGCGTCGGTCGTTTTCAACGAGGAATTTGTCGTTCATAACCTTCGACTGGTTGAAGCAAATTCCGGTGTCATTGTTGCCATGCCCAACGAAGAGTATCGGGGGAATTTCAGGGATATTGCTCACCCAATTACTAATAGTTGCAGGGAACGCATACGACAGTCCGTGATCGAAGAATTCAATGACCAGGCTGAGCCAGCCGAAAAAATTGATACGTCGGATCTGGCAAACTGAGGATCCCGTTAAGACTGCTCTGGTTTTTACCTGTTACTGGTCCGACCGCTGAATGTTAGGAAGCGGTGGCCGTGGCTTTTTCATCCGTTCCGGAACTGTCTTCTTCCATTTTTAACTGATTGATGTATTCCTCGGCTTCCATTGCCGCCTTGCAGCCGGAACCGGCAGCCGTGACGGCCTGGCGGTACCTGGTGTCCTGAACGTCTCCCGCCGCAAAAACCCCTTCCTGGTTGGTTTCAACCTCTTCGCCGGTATTGATGTAGCCGTTGTCGTCCATGTCCAGCTGACCTTCAAAAATCCCGGTGTTGGGCGTATGACCGATTCCGAGGAAAATACCGTTGCAGTCGAGTTCTTCCACATCAACGCTGTCGTTGTTGTTGTCCCATTTTTCCTTGGGGTACCCGTCGGGATGACTGACCACCCGAGCGCCCGTGACTTCGTCGCCGTCGCCCAGAACTTCGATAAGTTCGGTGTTCCAGAGAAATTCTATCTTATCGTTACCACGGGCTCGGTTCGCCAGAATTTTGGAGGCCCGGAGTTCGTCCCGGCGGTGCAGGATTCGCACCCTTGAGGCGTATTTCGTCAGAAAGAGGGCTTCTTCCATGGCCGTGTCGCCACCACCGATCACCAGGACCTCCTCGTCCTGGTCAAAAAATCCGTCGCAGGTAGCGCATGCGGCAACTCCCTTACCCTGGTACTCCTTTTCGGAGTCAAGGCCCAACCACTTTGCCGAAGCTCCCGTGGCAATAATCAGGGACTTACAGGTGTAGTAATCGTCTTTTCCTACGGTCACCTCAACCGGTCGGGTTTCCAGGTCTACTTCAGTGGCGTTACCCGTAACAAAATCCGTTCCGAAACGAGCGGCCTGGTCCTTTTTTAAATCCATGAGTTCCGGACCCTCGACACCCTCAGGGAAACCGGGATAATTTTCGACGTCCGTTGTAATTGTCAATTGTCCACCGGGTTGTTCGCCTTCCACGACGAGTGGGTTCAGGTCCGCACGGCTTGCGTAAATAGCAGCCGTAAGGCCGGCCGAACCGGAACCAAGAATAATAACGTTTCGATGTTCGGGCTCATTGGAACTACTGTTTGAATCGTTGTTTTCAATCATGGTGTCCAGAACTCCTTTTTCCTCTAAGTGGTAAAGGTCATCGCAGCCGCCAATGTGTTGGCCGTCAAAGAAAATCTGCGGGAACGTTTTTTGTCCCCCGGACCGCTCAATCATCTCGTCTTTTCGGTCGGGCTCATCACTAATGTTGATTTCGTTGTAATTAAGGTCCTTGTCGTCCAGGAGCTCTTTGGCTCTGAGACAGTAACCACAATTATTGCGAGTGTAGATCGTAACGGAGGCCATAAATGGAAGTACACCTGTTAAGAAGAGGATAATAAATTGTATAATCCGTGTCCCGAGAAGTGAAGCGCGTTCGGCTAACTCATTTCATCTTATTCTGACCCTATCTCAGCCCGAACCGGAACGATGGGATTTCTTCAAAGTTTTCCCAGAAGGGAACGTTGAGGGACCAGGGTTCAGCGAACGAGGTAAACAATGCTTAAGCAAGTCAGTAACTTCTGCCACCGAAATTTTGCCGCCGTTGTAACCCTTGCCGCCGTACTCGGATACCTCCTTCCGACTGCGTTTCTCTGGATTGGTAAACTGGTAGTGGTCCCCTTACTGTCCACAGCAGGTGAAATAGTGCTCCATCGGTTTCCCGTCGATGGCATAATTATCGGCCTTGGACTGATTATGTTTGGAATGGGGATGACGCTGTCGTTCACGGACTTTCAGGAGTCAGCCCGGAATCCGCTTCGCATTGGTCTGGGGGTATTTCTTCAGTTTTTCTGTATGCCTGTGGCGGCCCTGGTAGTCGTTCTGATTTCCGGGGTCTCCGGACCGGCCGCTCTCGGAATTATCCTTCTGGGGTGCTGTCCGGGGGGGACCGCCTCAAATGTCATTGCGTTTCTGGCGGACGCGGACGTCCCGCTTTCGGTCTCCATAACCCTTACAAGTACCCTGTTGGCTCCAATCGTTACACCGTTACTTGTCTGGGTTTTTGGTCAAAAAATGCTGGGGTTTTACCGGGGAACCATTATTAACGTTCCCGTAGTATTACTCATGAAAACGATTGCGGTCATCGTTGTCCCGCTGTTGTTTGGACTACTCGTCAAGCGGTTTTCCTTCCGGCAGAAGCCCTCTCAATCAATTGAAACGTTTTTTACTCT
>JBDGPI010000133.1:30081-47485 GCA_042219765.1 Salsurabacterium abyssinicum (SeqCode) | reverse complement strand
GTTATTTCACTCATCGTAGGGTACGTGGCGGCAACTGCGTCCATCAATGAACAGCTCTTCGCCGGGCTATCACTGATGGTACCGGTGATCCTGCACAATTTGAGTGGGTTATTGCTGGGGTACTGGGGAGGCAGTTACTTCGGGCTCCCGCTGGAATCCGTACGAAGTGTCTCGATTGAGGTAGGCATGCAGAACTCCGGTCTGGCGGTGGCTCTGGCCGACGTACTCCGGGACACTCTGAGTGCTTCTGGTTACAGCACTGGCGAACTGGCCGTACTGGCCCTCCCGGCAGTGCTATTCAGTATCTGGCATAACATAAGTGGGCCCATCTTAGCGTCACGCTGGAGTAAATCACCGGCTTAGGATGGTTCTCGGTCATGTCGAATAATTCCGACGAATCCTCCGGGCTGGGCCTATCCGCGCTGGTTGTCAGTCTGGGGACGCTTCTCAGTCGAATCTTCGGGCTGATCCGGGATATCTGTATAGCGTACGTATTTGGCGCCAGCCGAATAACCGACGTGTTTTTTATCGCCTACCAGATACCGTCGTTGTTTCGAAAATTACTTGCCGAGGGGGCACTTTCCTCCGCAGTGGTGCCCGTCTACGTCGACATTCGAGATAACGAATCCCCTCGGGCAGCCCAGGAGCTTGCCTCGGCGGTTTTTACCTGGACGATCCTGCTGGTCGGTGGACTCGTTATCGTTGGTACCCTGGCGGCTCCCTTGCTGGTCGGAGCGATTGCGCCTGGATTGATCGGAACGGGGTACTTTTCACTTACGGTTACACTTACCCGTCAGATGTTTCCCTTTCTCTTAATGATGAGTGGTGCGGCTGTAACCATGGGCATATTACACGCACGCAAGACCTACGCACCGTCGGCGTTTGCACCGGTCTGTCTCAATATTGCCCTCGTGCTTAGCCTACTGTTTCTGGCCCCGGTTCTTGGGTCGGACCCCCGCACTAAAGTCGGGGCTTTAGTTGTCGGGGTGCTCGTGGGCGGGTTCTTCCAATTTTTCGTGCAGTGGCTGGGTTTGGCACGAACCGGGTTAAGGCTCGAGTGGAATCCGGATTGGTCGCTCGACGGGTTGTATCGAATACTTGACATGATGGGCCCGATGGTCCTCGGACTTGCCGTGACCCAGCTAATTGTGCTCATTGATAAATTAGTTGCTTCATTCCTTTACGCCGGTAATATCTCCTACCTTTACTATTCCAATCGGCTGTTTCAGTTTCCGTTTGCGATGATAGGAATCGCACTTGGAACGGTTGTTTTACCGGAATCATCGGAGCAAGTCAGTGACGAGAACCTTGAGGAGGTTGCCGCGACGACACGTGAATCCCTCGGAATGATGAGTTTTTTGATGGTTCCTTCGGCGGTGGGACTGGCATTAATCGGTCATCCTTTGATAGGTCTCCTCTTCAGGCGGCGAAATTTCACCGCAGGCGACCAGGCTATTACCTTCGGAGTGCTGTTGTTTGCCCTACTGGGATTGCTGGCATACGGATTTATCCGGATTTTTGTTTCACTCTGTTACTCCTTTGAGGATACAATGGGTCCACTGAAGGCTGCCCTTGTGGCACTCGGTACGAATGCTTTACTGGACCCGGTCTTCGTTCTGCTCTGGCCCGGGGATCCTCTTTACCGTGTCTGTGGACTAACCCTTGCCGGTAGCATTGCGGTCTGGATTCAGAGTCGGATTCTTCGAAACCGCCTAAGTATGCATCTACCGGACTTCACTTTGATACCATGGGACCAGTTCCGCCGGCACCTGGGCGTAACCACCATTATGGCACTGGTTTTAATTCCCGTGGTGCGGTCACCCCTTTCCGAGTTCATGAGGGTCTTCCTCGGTACCACGGTGGGGGCTGGTCTCTACATGACACTGGCTTACCTGCTCGGTGATCCTCATCCGACTCAGGTGGTTGGTGAGTTAAAGAAGCGATTTATGTCCGATGATTCAACCGACTGATATTCTTGACGGGACGTGTTCCATGTGTCAGTTCTAACCCAGCAAGAGGCTACCGATAAACGGAATCGCTTAATGGAACAAAACAAAACGGTCGTGTTTACAAATGGCTGTTTTGACTTGCTCCACCGCGGTCACCTGCACCTGTTATCGGAGTCCCGCCAGCAGGGGGATTATCTCGTGGTGGGAGTTAACACGGACGATTCAATTCGGCGACTTAAAGGGGCGGACCGACCCGTAAAGTCGAAGGAGGACCGTGGTCAGGTGCTGGATGCATTAAGCATGGTCAACGATGTCGTTTTCTTCGGTGAGGATACTCCCCGTCAGTTAATTCAACGTTTGACGCCGGATGTCCTCGTGAAAGGTTCGGATTACGAACCATCCGAGGTTGTGGGAGCCCAGCATGTAAAAAAGAATGGTGGTCGCCTCCATCTGGTGGATTTACTACCGGGCCATAGTACCTCCGCATTAATTGAAAAAATCAAGCATAGTGACGGCGAGGGAACCACTCATGACAACGGATAATCGGGTAATAGCGGTTGTGCCGGCACGTTACCAATCCAGCCGGTTTCCGGGCAAACCACTTGCCGAGATTCTGGACAGGCCAATGATAGAGTGGGTCGTTGAGGGTGTCGAAGGGTCCGAGTTAGTGGACGAAACGCTGGTGGCGACGGACGATGCCAGAATCCACGACGTTGTCGAAAAAACTCCTGCTCGGCCGGTGATGACCGACGAGGATATTTCCTCCGGAAGTGATCGAGTGGCGGCCGTGGTCGAATCGGAAACTGCCGATCTTGTGCTCAACGTCCAGGGGGATGAACCCCTTGTTGAAGGTTCAATGCTGGATCGTGGTATTCGTGCCATGCGTTCCGATTCGTCCGTTCAGATGGGGACTTTCATGACTCCCGCCACCGACGAACAATATAAAAATTCGGATGACGTTAAGGTCGTTGTTGATAAGGATAACCGGGCCCTTTACTTCAGTCGTTCACCGATACCCCATCAAAGAGGTGAGGCGGCCAGCGTTCAGCTGCACCTCGGGATTTACCTGTACCGTCGGGATTTTTTGCTGGAATACTCCCGGATGGAGCCGACCCCCCTGGAGAGAAGTGAAAAACTGGAACAGCTCAGGGCCCTGGAAAACGGTGCGTCCATTAAAGTCGTCCCCGTCGAAAGAGAAACACTGGGCGTTGATCGACCGGAGGACGTACCCAAAGTTGAGCAGCGACTAAAAGAGCGCCAGTCCGACCAGGAGGAGTTCCTTTAATGCGGTATCTTCTGGATCCCGAAACACAGGAGTTTACTCACGAGTCCAGTGAAATTCTTATTGTGGGATCCGGTGTAGCAGGACTACGGTCGGCACTGGAACTGGCCGAGGACTACACCGTGACAATTATCACGAAGGCCTCAATCAAGTCCTCGAACACCAATTGGGCTCAGGGTGGAATCGCCGCGGTCGTAGGGGACCACGATAACTACGAATCACATATTCAGGACACCCTTGAGGCCGGGGCGGGACTCTGTGACGAGCCGGCGGTTCGGCGGCTCGTTCGGAACGGGCCAGATCAGGTCCGTCAGCTGATGGACTGGGGGGCCGACTTTGATCGTATCGGGGACGAACTGGATCTTGGCAGAGAAGGGGGACACAGCAAAAATCGTATCGTTCACGGACGAGGCGACGCTACGGGTTCACTCGTGGAGGATACCCTCGTCAATCAGGTGCAGCATCATCCTCGAATTACAGTCTTTGAGGAAAGCATGATGGTCGATATCGTTGCGGACAATGATCGTGCTTACGGTCTGCTGACAATGGACCGGGAAACCACCCGGGTCATCTGGTGTCGGGGGTTGATTTTAGCCACCGGTGGTCTCGGTCAGTTGTTTCGTGAGACAACCAATCACAACATTGCCACGGGGGATGGAATGGCTGCCGGTTTTCGAGCCGGTTTAACCCTGCGGGACATGGAATTCGTCCAGTTTCATCCCACGACGCTCTACGTTGCCGGGGGGCCTCGGTTCCTCATTTCCGAGGCCGTTCGAGGGGAAGGCGCGATTCTGGTTGATGCGGACGGGCAGCGTTTCATGGAGGAGGAACATCCCCGGGCCGAACTGGCGCCGAGGGATATTGTCAGCCGTGCGATTCTTGATCGCATGATTGAGACTAACTCGGAATGTGTCTACCTGGATATCACGGATCATTCCGAGGAGGAACTCCGCCAGAAATTTCCCACGATCTTCTCCACGTGCGAGGAATACGAATTAGACATGAGCAGAGATCGAATTCCGGTCCGGCCCTGTGCGCATTACTGTATGGGGGGATTGAAAGCAAATCTTAACGGTCGAACGGAGTTCAACAACGTCTACGTGGCCGGTGAAGTTTCCTGTACGGGAGTGCACGGGGCCAATCGGTTAGCCTCGAACTCCCTTCTAGAAGGTTTGATCATGGGGGACCAGATTCGAGACGCAATTTCAAATCAGGAGTTACCGGAACTTCGGGAAGTAGAATTGTCATCGCCGCGAAAGACCACCGATAAGACGCTGGACCTTGATGACCTCACCCGCTCGCTCAAGAGCTTAATGTGGCGCCGAGCGGGTATAATCCGCTCGGGCGAGGGACTGAGAAAGGCACAGCGACAGATCGATCGCTGGTACCGGCTTCTTCAGCCCTACCGTATTACTTCCCGCAAAGGCGTGGAGCTGGCAAACATGATGTTGCTCGGTAAAGTTATCGTCGAGGTGGCTCAGAATCGGGAAGAAAGTCGAGGGGCTCATTACAGAAAGGATTATCCCGAACCAGACGACTCACTCCAGAAGCATTCACTGGTGAGCTATCCAAGCTGGAGCATAAACTACGAACCGGTTGATACCAGCTGATTTGCCCGGAACGGTGTTGGCAGTTTTTACTAAAAATTTGACACTGGGTGGTAGGTGTGCTAGATTAAAGCTAAGGTTACAGGTTCAATACGCTAATTATTTGATTAAAGACTCTTTATACATCAGGTATGACTCGGCCAGGACTATAACCCTTAATGCAGTGTTCTTTCGACATCGTATATATAGGAGGTGACATTATGATTGATTCAATGCTTGAGCTTCCATCGGTAACAGATGACGAAAGTGGTCAGGGGATGGTTGAATACGGCCTAATTGTTGGCCTGATTGCGATTATCGTCATTGCTGTTTTTGTGGCACTTGGTCCACAAATTAGGAACATGTTTTCCAACACAGTCGATCAGCAGTCCGTCGGTGAGGGCCAGTCGGCACTTAGTTCGGCGATCTACGAATAGCCCTGGCCTTTACTTGAATTCTGAAACTCAGTCCCAGTCCGGTCTTCACCGGACTGGGATTTTTTTAATTGGAAAAAATCCTCTCCTTCACCTCAACGTCCCTCAGAGTGACTATAGTGTGGCTTACACGGCCTCACGCAGCCGATGGATTGAATGGGCAGGTCTACCCGGTGAAATCGCATCCCAACAGTAACGATAGATTTTATTTCTGGGAGGGAACCAGGTCGGTGAAAGAGTCCGTCTCCTACTGGAGGGAGTGTGATACGGAGAAACTGATAAAATTGTCCGGAAGTATCCTCCAAAAACACTCGGTGGATTTTGATTGTGCAAATGATTCAGCACTTATTTCGGTTAGGTTCAGGCAACGCTCATACGGACGGATCCTGGTGGATTCGGGGTGGGGTTTGATCCCATTTGGTTCTGTGCTATATTTCAATAAATATGGCATCTTTTGTTTTATTCTTGGTTGCCACCACCTGATAAAGTAATAAGACGCACCAGCCGTTCCACTAACCAAGGTGCCTTCTAATGCAGCAGCGTACCATGATCATTGTTACCGTTGTTCTGGTCGTTATCGTGGCGTTTCTCACACTTGCCATACTGGCCGGAATGTACCTAACCGGTGGACAGACTTACGAGGTTCTCGTTGCTAAAGCAAAAATTCCAGCCAACCGAAAAATTAAGTCGGCCGCGATAGCTAAGAAGGAAGTCGACGAGGAACCTTCGACGTCTGTCATTACGGATCGTTCAAAGATTGTGGGTAAGGTCGCCGCAAAGACGATAAAAAAAGGCTCCACTTTCAAACCCGGTCATTTGCGTGACAAGTTTCGTGCCGTACGAACGGTCGAGTCAATCCCTCCGGGTAATCGTATCCAACCCAATCTGGTTACAACCACCAAAGTCGATGAACTGGCTCCCAATGCGGTAACGGATATTTCGGCGGTGGAAGGAAAGATGGTCAGGAGAGGACTGGCCGCTAATACCATCGTTACCGAAGACGATTATTACCAGAAGGAACAAAAGATTGTCATTACTCGGGACACAATCCCTCCGAATACGATGATACGTAAGGAGCAGGTCAAAGTCGTGTCCCGGCCTCAGGCGCCGCCGGACGCTGTCTCGGACGTGAAAAAAGTCGTGGGTCGCCCTTTGCGACGCAAGTTAAACAAAGGTGATGTCGTGCGATCCTCGGACCTTTTCCCGGATCGCAATCAGTTATCCTACTTAATCCCCCTTTACCGTCGAGCCGTTACAATCCCCGTCTCCAATTACAACAACGTGTCCTACATGCTGCGGCCCGGGGATCAGGTTGATCTGTACGTTTACATTCCAGAGGGCTTCTCCCGGGGATCCATCAATAATCAGCAGGACCAGATCAAGACGGATCTCCTGAAAAAAATAGCGGATGGAGCGGAGGTCCTTGCGCTTAACGATGTGTTTACCCAGGAGAAGATCAATCAGATAGAGTCGGGGGGCAAGAACAAGAAAGCCAAAAAATTCACGTACCAGAGAATGATACTTAGTTTAACGCTCTGGGAAAGCGAGAAAGTCAATTTAATCCGCGCCAAACAGGAGAGCGGGGGTGGCGGATTGAAGTTCTTTGTCATTCTCCGCCCCCGTCAGCTTGATGCTCAGTACGGCGATAGGACTGTCAGCAATTATGATTTATTCGGCAAGAATTTAGGTGAGGAAGCTGCTCGTGAAAGCAATGGTCCCTCAGTAACGGTTATCCAGGGCGACCAGGAAGAATCCTACCGGGTGCCTGAACACCGATGAGACAATTTAGGCCCAGTCGGCTTCCCCTGCTTCTGGTAGTTATTTCCGTCCTGATGACGCTTGCTGTTCATGTACCCGCCCAGCAACAACAGGAGGAAATTACAATTCCCCTGGACGGTGCGAAAGTCATCAGGACGAATTCACCGGTCTCCCGGGTTATCACCGGTCAGTCGGGACTCGTCAGAATTAAAGTTCTTAACAGCCGTGAAATTGCTGTTTTTGGGTTAAAGACAGGAGCCACGACGCTGCACCTCTGGACCGAGCGGGGTTTACGGCAGAATCTACTGGTTGTCGAGGAAGTCGGTAGTCTTACGATGGGGGATCAATTCCGTTCGGCTTTTACCGCCAGCCGAAATATTGAGGGCGACACCGGCGACATGCAGCTGAAGGTGTTCACCCCTGAGTACCGCAAAGTTTCCGAGTTTGAATCTTACATCAAAGAGTTACTAAAAGACGATGGGCGCATCATCTTATCCGATCCCCCATCCGGTAAGATCTTTGTCGTGGGAAAATCCGCTATTCTGCAAAAAATCCAGGATCTGATTGACCGGTTGGATGTGCCCGGTGAGGACAAAGTGTTCTCAAAGCGGATTGTTCTTGAAAATCGCCCGGTAACCCAGATACAGGAACAGATTTCCTCGATGCTCAGCGGAGAGGGCAAAATTATTGTCGACCGGGAAACCAATTCAATCCTGATAGTCGACAAAGTTTCCAAGGTCAACTCGGTTCAGGACTACCTCGACAAAATTGATCAACCCACCATCAAACAGGTTCGTATCAAAACTCGTTTCGTTGAAATGTCCGAGGAAGCCCAGCAGGAGCTCGGAATCAACTGGAGTGAGGTCGGAAGTGCCAATGGAAATATTATTGAAGCTAATTACAATGGGTCCTCCGGACTCCGGTTGCTCGTAAACAACCCGGCCTCGTCGCTAGCACAGGACCTTACGGCGACCCTGAATGCCCTCGAATCAGATGGGTTGCTGAACTTAATCTCCTCTCCGTCCGTGATCACTCGCAATCAGCAGCAGGCCCAGCTCGAAATTATCAACAAGCAGAGTTACCTATCCGGTTGCAACGTTGACAACGCCGGTAACGGGGCTCAGTCGGTCACACCTGCCGTTTCGGAAGTTCAGGATGGAGTCACCTTGAGTGTGACTCCGTTGATCGGAAAGAACGACATAATCCAGTTAAAGATAAGTCCCCAGTTGAAGTTGTTTTCCTTTGACTCAAGCCTGAGCGCGTCCTCCCCGTGTGGTACGATTCGATTTCCCACGGTGGAGACCCGTGACGCCAACCTCAACGTTGCCCTGAAGGACGGTCAGACCCTCGTGATTGGTGGGTTGTCACGGCGCCAGGAAACCGATAATTCCTCGAGGATTCCGATTCTTGGCGACATTCCTCTGTTTGGCTTCCTCTTCAAGAATCAGGCCAGCAGCGTCGACGACCAGGAAATTACAATTTTTGTCACTGCCAAAATCGTTAATTTCCGCGAACAAGCAAGCCCCGCCAACAAGCAGGCTTCCGACACGAACGCCATTGAGAAAACCATTCAATCACCTGATATTTAGTGGTACTACTTCCGTCAAATGTTGACTCACGGACCAGAGGGTTTTAACCAATCATGGAACAGGTGACAGTGGTTCTTGCCGACGAGGATGTGGAACGTCGGATAGAACTCAAGAAGATGCTTTTTCAGAATCCCGACATGGACGTCGTCGGGGAAACCGAGGACCACGCCGAGACTCTCGAGGTTGTGACCGACGAAAATCCCGAGATCCTTCTGCTGAGCTTTCCCCTGGAGGCCGACAAAGAGACGGCCGACCTGGTTGAGGAGCTTGCCGTTGAAGCCCCCCAGACCGAAATTATACTCATAGCCGAAAGCATGGAGGAGTCCGAGGTCGGGCGGAGTCTCCAGCGGCTCGGGGCCCGTGATTCCCTGGTCCGGCCCCTGGAGTCCGACGAACTCCTCGATGTCATTGAGGATGTAATATCGATCTCTCGCCGGCAGAAAGAGAAATTAACCGAAATGATGGGTGGGACCACGGTTAGTGAGCAGAAGGAGCGTCCCGGAAAATTGATCAGTGTCTTCAGCACGAAAGGGGGCGTGGGGCGTTCGCTGATTTCGACCAACCTTGCCTGTATGATTCGGGAGTTAACCGGTAAATCCGTGGCTCTGGTGGATCTGGACTTACAGTTCGGTGATGCTGCGATTATGCTGGACATGACGCCGACCACCATGATTGCGTCTCTTGCTCGAGACTGTAAGGAAGAGGACCGTGTCGATTACGACTTGCTGGAACGCTATATGCACGAACACGAGGATTCGGGGATAGAGTTACTTGCCGCCCCACCTCGACCGGAGGAGGCTGATTACGTACAGGCGGCCGAGACCCGTAAGATACTCGATGCCCTGAAGCGACACTACCACTATGTCGTTGTCGATACGTCCTCACAAATAACGGAACCGGTCATTGCTTCCCTCGAGAACTCCGATCTGATTGTCCTTTTACTGACGCTTGAATTGCCGACGATCAAAGACGGAAAACTAATGCTCGAACTGATTGATGATCTCGGACTGTCCCGTGACAAAGTCCAGGTAATCATGAACCGTGACATTCCCAATTCGGAGATTGAACTACAGGAAGTCGAGGAAGCACTTGATCAGGATGTTCTCGGGGGGTTACCCAGTGACGGACGGGTTGTGATGCCTTCAGTCAACGAAGGTCGACCCGTCGTTCTGTCGCACCCTAACGCCGAGTTCACTCAGAAGTTCAGGGATCAAACACGCCGGATTGTTGGTGAGTTCCTCGAACTTGAGGATGAACTGAAAGAGGAGGAGGAACAAACATCCGGTGTTGGGGATATTAATCTCCCACTTGCCCCCATAGGCTCACGTCTAATGGCGGGCCTGATTGATTTCAGCCTGGCTTACCTGGTTGGGTGGGGATTGTTTATTTTCTTAGGGATCTTTACCGCAAGTCTGATAGAAGCCAACACGGCTGCCCTCTTTGGTGTGTTAGTAGGGTCCGTTGGTTTTCTGGTTCCTCTTGCCTATCACGCCCTTCTGGACGTCGGTCCCCAGACACTGGGAAATCAACTTATGGAACTTGAGGTCGTGGATCGAAACGGTGATTTACTCAGTTTCGGTAATGCCGCCCTCAGGGCCTTAATAGGTGTCTTCGGGGTGTTATTTCTTTTCCTTGGCCCCTTGATGGCCCTCCTAACTCAGAATCAGCAGGGGCTGCACGACCTTCTCGTGGATAGTTACGTGGTCACGACAAGTTCCGCGGAGACCGGGGGAGAGAATTAACCTTTGACACAATAACTTTAATGACAGTACACTAGAGGGTATCGATATTTTGCTGGTAAAGTGATCTGTTATGGCCCTACTTGATCGTTTAGAAAAGGCTCAAGAAGAAACTCAGGATGAAGAGTCTGCTGAGGACGGTCCCTCCCCTGCCTCCCCGGAAGATTTACTGAAGGAAAAAGTCCACGAACGTGTTGTTAATGAATTTGATTCGGACATGCTGGGTGATGGCGACCGCCAGAAGCAACGAGAAAAGGTCCGTCCCAAGGTAGAAGAACTCCTCATCGAAGTTGGCTCCGAAGAGGGAATTAGCCTCTCCCGGAATGAACACGAGCGGGTCGTTAATGAACTCCTGAACGAAATTCTCGGGCTTGGCCCCATTGAACCGCTCCTTCAGCAGGACGAAGTCAGTGAAGTTATGGTTAATGGCGTCAAGCAGGTCTTTGTGGAACGTGGCGGTAACCTCGAAAAGACGGATGTGGAGTTCAAAGACGAAGACCACTTGATGAATATCATACAGAAGATCGTTGCCCCCCTTGGTAGAAGGGTCGATGAGAGCCAACCGTACTGTGACGCTCGGTTGCCCGATGGCTCAAGGGTCAACATCATTATTCCTCCTCTGGCCCTCGAAGGTCCTACAATTACCATACGAAAATTTTCCGACGATCCGTTGACGATTGATGACTTAATCAACTTCGGAACCCTTACCTCCCAGATGGCCGATTTTCTTCGGGCCTGTGTTAAGGCCGGTCTGAACATAATCGTTTCAGGTGGAACCGGTTCCGGTAAAACGACCACCCTGAACTGCCTGTCCAGTTTCATACCTGACGAAGAACGTATCGTTACGATTGAGGATTCGGCCGAACTCCAGCTTCAACGAACCCACGTGGTCCGGCTTGAAACCCGTCCCCCGAACATTGAGGGAGAAGGGGAAGTCACCATGCAGGATCTCGTGAAAAATTCCCTTCGTATGCGTCCGGACCGTATTATTGTCGGTGAGTGTCGTGGCGGAGAGGCCCTGGATATGTTGCAGGCCATGAACACGGGTCACGACGGTTCCCTTACAACCACACACGCTAACAATCCAAGGGAATGTGTCTCCCGACTTGAAACGCTCGTTATGATGGCCGGGATGGACTTACCGCAGAGAGCAATTCGGGAACAGATAGCTTCCGCCGTTGACGTTATCGTACAACAGTCCCGGCTCCGGGATGGTAGCCGTCGGATTACGAGTATTACTGAGATTGAGGGAATGGAGGAAGACACAGTCCAGCGAGGTGAACTGTTCACCTTTGAGCAAAAAGGTATGGAGGACGGAGAAATTATCGGGGACATGAAGCCGACTGGTATTCGTCCCAGCTTCTATCAACGGTTCGAGGACGAAGGCCTTGAACTGCCCCGTGATCTGTTTGTTGAAAATTAGATTAAAGTTCGTCCTGTAAGTTTTTCCATGGTTCCTCCGTATCCGAACGGTTCTTCGTTCTCGTCAGTTGTCACAAGGGAAGCCTGGTGTAACCAATGAGTGCCGAGACGATCTTCCTTCTTGTCCTGGGGTTCTGCGGTGTTGGAATAATAGGAGTTCTCTATTCCCTCAAACGACGTGAAAAGGCCGTCCAGATGACGGTCAAAGAACGTATTCGACCCTACGTTGATAAAGCTTACCGCCAACAGCTTGCCGAACAAAAGTCCAGCGAGCAGGAAGAAGAAGCCATCGGTATGCTCGAAGGTATGGCCGATCAAATTTCCAGTCTGGCCCTGAGTGAGGATTTTCAACAAAACATACGTAACTGGCTCCTGCGCGCCGGTATGAGGGTCCGCCCGGCGGAATTCCTGGTGCTCTGTCTGGTTATCATGGTTATCAGTGGGGCCCTGATGGCCACTATTGCCTGGGCAGCGCTCGGTTCGGCGGTCTTCCTTATGGGGGTCATAGGCTTTGGCATCGGTTGGATCTTTCCGATTATTTACGTCATCTTTCGACGGAGCCAGCGGATGTCAAAGTTCAACGACCAGCTCCTGGATCTGATCACCCTCATGTCCAACAGCCTGAAGTCCGGCTATGGGTTCACACAGGCGTTAAATTTGGTTGCCGACGAATCCGATCCCCCTGCGTCGGATGAATTTAACAGGGTGGTCCGGGAAAATAATCTTGGAATTCCCATCAACGAGGCTCTGAACAATCTCGTTGATCGCATGGAAAGTGAGGACCTCGACTTACTGGTCACGGCGGTACAAATTCAGAGGGAAATCGGTGGTAACCTGAGCGAAGTCCTGGATAACATCAGCGATACCATCCGTGAGCGCATGCGTCTCCAGGGTCAGATTAATGCTCTGACTGCTCAGGGGAAGATGGGTGGGATTATCATTTCCTCCCTGCCGTTTGCACTGGCCGGGATCTTTTCGTTACTTCGCCCGGACATGATGTATAAATTTGTGACGGACATTCGTGGTATCGGCCTTATTGCTCTGGGAATTATGTCTCAGGGTATTGGCGTCTTCATTATCTGGCAAATTGTCAACATCGATACGTAATCGGTAGAACAATCACTCCGGGAGCATTCGGTTCCTGGAGCGTTGGGTGGTTTACGTGATTCTTTACATAACTGTTTTCTTCGCCCTCACCCTGGTTGTGATCTCGGGAATAACGTTTTTGTTTGGCTCCAGTACCCAGGAGGAGTCCCGTGTCTTCCGTCGCTTTTGTGAGGTGACGGGTTATCAACAGGGTGAAGCTCAGACAGACCTGGATGAAGAGCTTCTGGAGGGTAGCTTCTGGGAGCGTAACATTTATCCGATCGTGCAGCGCGTCGGGGATATGCTGTCCGGGGACGAACAGGACAGCTGGGACAAACTTAACAAACGGCTCATCAGGGCGGGACGACCGGGAGGGCTCGAACCGAACGAATTTGCTGCCCTGCAGCTGGTTATGGGGTTACTTTCCGTCGCCCTCGTGGTTCTCCTGGCGTTACTGGTCCGTCCGACGTCCACTCGAGGTATTGCGATGGCTCTCCTGTTTGCCGCCGTAATGGGGATTGCCAGTTACATTGTGCCTAAATTTTACCTTTCGAAGATGATTTCTAACCGGGAGCAGGAAGCCAAATCCTCGCTGCCGTTTGCCATTGATTTGCTTGTCGTTACGGTTGAAGCAGGACTCGGTTTTGAAATGGCCCTGAAGCGGGTGTCCGAAAAGATGACCGGTCCGCTTGCGGAGGAGTTCCAGCGGGTCAACGAGGAAATTCAGCTTGGTGCAACACGCCGTCAGGCCCTGCAAAATTTGTTGGAGCGTCTTCAGGTCGAGGAACTTTCCAGCCTTGTGTCAGCAATCATCCAGGCCGGGGAGATGGGGGCCAGTGTTGGTAAAGTTCTTAGAATTCAGGCCGATCAGATGAGAACCGAGCGACGTCAGCAAATTGAGGAACAGGCCCAGAAAGCTCCGGTCAAAATGCTTATTCCCATGGTCATGTTCATCTTTCCTACCATTTTTATCATTATCGGTGGTCCCATTGGACTAAAGTTGATGGATCAGTTCAGGACCATGCAGGGCATGGGATAACTGGTCCGATGAATGGCACCCTTCAGCCCCTAATTATTTAATAAACTTGTTTTATCTCGAGTCGAGTTCCTCCATTCGTCCTTACCGCGTCGAACTAACAGTCTGTCGTAGTTTCGTCGATCGGTTGACCGGTGCACTTATTCAGGGCGAGGTTCCTTTTCGTGAGGGTCTAGTGTTTCCGAACTGCCGTTCGGTCCATACGTTTTTTATGCGAAGTTCAATAGCCCTTCTCATGTTCGATCAAGACGGTGAAGTCCTCGAGTACCGGGAAAAAGTTAAACCTTTCAGAATGGTTCAAGGTCCGACCGGCACCGAAGCCATCCTGGAACTTGCCCCCCATAGACTGGACGAAGTCGATTCGGATTCCGATAACCTCCGGATCTCGTTTCCACCCGAAAAGGCAAATCTCGCAGGCTATCCCGATCTCCGACATGACGTCTAACTTTTATTCGGAACGGACGGCTCGCCGAGCATTCTTCGCGGCAACGGCATTTTTTCTTCTTTCACTTATCGTCCTTGGCGGGCGGTTTTATTCAGGAGATGCCGAAGCCTACTTTACGGTTGCCTTTAAGCTTTCGCTTGGGGAGTTACCGGCAATATCCGAACGACTGGCGGGCTACGGGGTCCGGGGAACGGCGGGGTTATTGTACGCAAAGTTTGGTATCGGCCTGTCACTTGTCCTTATCCCCCTAATCTGGATAACCCTGATAATTGCCTTGCTGGCCGGTGGGATACTGTCAGGACCGGTATTGTACGCTTCGGCGCACCTTATTGGGCCAGCCATCGGGGGACTGGGTGTCTATTTGTTTCATACTGCACAGGCCCGGTTGGATTTTCCGGAACGGTCCCGGCAGGCCGGTACGCTCTTTTTTCTGCTGGGTGGGCTCTGGTTAGTCTATAGCCGTCATCTCTTTGCCGAACCACTGGTAGGCGTGCTCTTGCTGAGTGCCCTGCATGGAATTCTGACGGAAGGGTCCTTCGGGGATTGGCTGCTTGCAGGTTCGACTGCGCTTCTGTTTCTTGCAAGGGCCGAGACGTTGCTGATAGTCGGTCCGGTCATTCTGGTTCGGCTCTACAAAAAACGGCGTCTTCGACCGTACGTTACGTTTGGGGTACTGGCGGTTGGAGTTTTTGGCTGGTATAACTGGCTGCGTTTTGGTCGCCCGTTTTACACCGGCATGGGACACTCAAAGGTGGAAACGTTTTCAACCCCAGTGTTGCTCGGGCTTTACGGACAATTTTTTGCGGCCGGAAACGGTCTGTTTGTCTACGCACCCTTCCTGGGTCCAACCGTTCTTGTTTCAGGTCTGAGGCTTTATAAGATTGGCCTTTACCGGGATGAATATTTTCTGGCGTGGGGGGCTGGGTGTGTGATGTTTCTTCTCTTACATTCGGCCTGGCACTCCTGGATGGGCGGATGGAGCTGGGGCCCCCGACGGATGATACCCTTGCTTGGGTTCATCCATCTGGCCGTTGGTTTCAGCTGGCAGTATCTGTCGGGGGCTTTTCGAAGGTTTCTCGGAGTTTTGCTCCCGATTTCGCTGGCCGTGAATTTCGCCGGTCTCTTCGGGGACTTCAATCAGTATTATCGAGGTCTATTCTACTCCCGGGATGTACTGTTTGATCCCGCTAACGCTCAAATAGTTGGACATCATTTGGGGCTTCTTTCCGGACAGTACGCCATTGAGAATTTCTGGTTGAACGTACTGGGACTTAATTACGGAATCCCGGTTCTCGTAACGCTTCTTCTACTGAGCGGTCTCACACTGAAAAAGTACTTGCTGTTAAAGACTTCTCACGAACCCTAGTAATCGTTTTTCAATGAGCTATGGATTGAAGAATGAGACATCCTGAACGTCTGGTTCAAAAGGATTTTGTTTTGAATGATTGGCTGTGTTTATTTTTCGTACCTTGGAAAACATCAGCTGCAAGCGTTCTTTTTCGTTTTGGTGAAACTACTGAGATCGTGCTCGTCAGGCTATGATGGGGGTCAAATCCCTTTTAACCGATCAATGATCATAACGGCGTTGAGACGTCCTCCTAAAGAAAAGTTCTTATATCACGTTAATATGTGTGGGCCTGAATGTTTTGAAATGATGGAGCATCAAGCGATTGACACCCTTATCAGGGGAATCTCCTGAAATTTTGATTGGTGTGGATTTGTGAGACGATTAGTCCTCTCTTTTGCATCGACCGTTATCGTTGCTTTTCTCCTGACCTCCTGTGCCATTCGGCGGGGGGTTGTCCACAACGTCAAGCAGGGACAGACCCTCTGGCGAATTGCCCAGGTGTACGACGTTGAGCTTAATACGCTTATGGAAGTCAATAATATTTCTAACGTCCGTCATATAGAACCCGGGACCCGAATTGTCATTCCCGGAGTTTCGGATCAACGGACGGTTCCCGCCAGTCCTCAACGCCGCGTCAATCGAGGACGTTCAAAGGAGGGGACGGCTGGGTCCTCGACCTCATCGAACAACGAAAACACCACTTCGCCCGAGAATAATAACACTCGGAGTACGTCTCAATCCGAGAACCCTTCGGACAATAATCAAAACGATCAGGCCAGTGAATCCCGGTCAACCCCTGATCCGCCCTCGAATAACGAATCCGCTCCCGAGGAGGCTGTTTACTTTGATCCGGTCTGGCCCTGCGAGGGCCGGCTGGCCTCACGTTTCGACAAAGAAGCTGGGCCCAGCAAAAGGGGTATTCGTATTCATACGACAAAAGGTTCGACGGTACGAGCGGCCGACGACGGAAACATAAAACTTGCCGGCGAATGGGAGAAGATGCCCGATCTGGGAAAAATCGTTATAATATTTCATAGTAATGATTTCACGACGGTTTACGCTCATCTGAAATCCGTTAAAGTTTCAGAGGGTAGTAAAATAGAGCGTGGTGAGCCCATCGGAACGGTCGGTCGAACGGGTGACGTCAAACAGCCAATGTGCTATTTTGAAGTTCGTTATAAACTTGAACCTCGTGATCCTTTAATCTTCCTTGGAGAGTCGTCATGAGCGAGACACCGGAAGCGATTAAACCCCTTGTGAAAAGGGGTAAAGTGAAAGGTTCCTTGTCACTCGACGACATATCGGACTTCCTTGAGGGCAAGGATTTATCCATTGATGAAGTACTTGCAGTACTTGAAGACGAAGGAATAGACGTCAAAGAGTCCTCCTCGGGAATTCCCTCCGGCCGCAACACTTCCAAGAACTCCCTCCAGCATTATTTTCAGGAAATCTCCGATATCAGTCTCCTTGATCCCGAAGAAGAGATCGAACTTTCCAAACAGGTCCACGAAAATCGGGATAAAATTAAGGAACTCTGCCAGGACTACGACATTGATCCCGAGGAAGAGGAGGATTTCTTTGAAACCATCACCAAAAGCACCAACGATGAGCTGATTCGTGACAGGCTCCGGGACCGGGGGATAACCGGTCACGACCTGAGTGGTTTCATGCAGCGATTAAACAAATACCGGGAGAAATACCAGGAAGCTCACTCCAAAACGGTGGAAGCC
>JBDGPI010000133.1:18235-30071 GCA_042219765.1 Salsurabacterium abyssinicum (SeqCode) | reverse complement strand
GCTCGTTGTGGTTCTTGCCAAGAAATACCAGCACTGCGGCCTCAGTCTGAACGATCTTATCAATGAAGGCAACATGGGTCTTATGAAGGCCGTTGATCGTTTCGATTACAAAAAAGGGTATCGCTTCAGTACGTACACGGCCTGGTGGATTCGACAAACGATCCTTCGGGCCATTTCCAACAAGGGCCGCACAATTAGACTCCCGGTCTACATGAATGATCTGATGGTTAAGTGGGAGGACAAAAAGAAGGAACTGAAACAGGAACTCGGCCGGGAACCCCATATGATGGAAATCGCCGAGGAACTCAATATCGGTTACGAGAATGCCGTCCACCTGATGCGTCATTCCCAGTCGCCCACGTCCCTCGATGCACCGGTCGGAGAAAACGAAGAGGCCGATTTAAAGGACATGGTGGAGTCAAAATCAACGCGACAAACGCAGCATAAAGTTGAAGAGGAACTGATGGTCGAAAACCTCTGGGATGTGATTAACTCCGAACTGACCGAGAAGGAAAAACGGGTCTTCATTTATCGCTACGGCCTCAACGGTGAGGAGGAAATGACCCTCGAGGAAGTCGGTGAGAAACTCGACCTGACCCGTGAGCGAATCCGTCAAATTCAGGAAGAAGCACTCGAGAAAATTCGTGAATCCGAAAAAGGACAGGACCTGAAAGCCTTCCTTCACTCGCTGGTGCACTGATTTTCCTTCCCCGCGTTCATTAGCTCCAGACCTTTACTCCCTTAACTCAAAACCGCTGCTGTTCCGACAGGCGGTATTGTCGGAGCGTTAAAGTTTCTGCCCGTTGCAGGGGATGGGTTTTTCTACCACTTATCCTCAGTTGTCGCTGACCAACAGCGGGTTCCGCGTCCACATGCTTGAACCAACCACGGCGGGCCGGTGGCATCTCCTGGTACGTGGCAAATAAAAAACTAAAGGTATCCCCGTCTACTACGACAATAATAATAGTTCAAGTCCCGTGTTCTCCCTCCCTATCCTTCCCTGAGCCTGGGGCTTGGACGACTCGCACTCATTGTCCTATAACGGCCGGATGGCAACAGCCATCCGGCCTTTTTTTTGTTTGCCTGGCCTGATTTCACAAAGACATTGATCGGCTCCCGGCTTGTCCGATACCGGCGGTCGGGCTCCTCGGGCCTGCACTCAATGAACCTCCAGTAGTTTCACTTACTTCCGTTTCCTACCCCCGCACGAACACCGATCGGTTAAATCAACTTCGGAAAAAGTAGGCCTCGATAAACACCGGCAGGTAATCGTAGAAGCATTTACTTTAAGTAAATGCTTTTGACAGGAGGATGTGTCAGCGGTGAGTGAATTCAATCGATTGTCGTTGATTTTTCAATGGAGTCGGTTTGAAAAAGGTTCCCGGTTGGAACCAGGGGATTCAGTAGAAACTGAGGAGTTTTTTGACGATCGTCTCCAGATCGGAGTGCGGGGTGCTGGCGCCCGCGGTTAACCCGACAGTCACTTCACCCTCCGGTAACCAGCCGGTTTCATCCAGTGGTTCAGTTGAGTCAAACGGCAGATGATGGATGGATTCCCGGCTGAAGCTGTCCGCGTCCTCAATGTGGTAAGCTGGAATTCCATTTTCCCGTTCGGCCGTTCGCGCTAAATTTTTGGTGTTGGAGCTGTGGTGTCCACCGACCACGATAAAGAGATCGTAGTCGTTGGTCGACGTCATTTGATTGACGGCATCCTGACGGTCCTGAGTGGCCGAACAGATAGTATCGATTACTTCAACGTTGTCGGATGAACCGTCCCGGTCTATGACGGCCTGTTCGATCATTTCAAAAATTCGGACGGACTCATTCATAAGCATAGTTGTCTGATTTGCCAGCCCAATTCGGTTGAGGTCACGGTCAGGGTCAAAGGAGTCCGAGGTTGCGTGGTTGAATTCGGAAAGGAATTCCTCGGCATCCCCGCCGTCACGGATGTACGAACAGACCCTCTCGGCTTCATCCTCGTCCCGGACAATCAAGTACGGTTCGGCGAAGGAACTGGTCGCGACGGATTCCTGATGCTCGTATTTGCCGTGGATAATCGTCGTGAGGCCTTGTTCGTTGAATTCCAGTACCTGTTCCTCGACTTCCCTGACTTCTGGACAGGTGGTATCAACTGTCGTCAGGTCCTCTTCGTCGAGGTGCTTGAGTATTTCCTTCTTGGTTCCGAAGGCCGGAACCACCACGACGTCGTCCTCATCGGCCCGGTGGACTTCGTCAGGCTCAATGATGTTTGCGCCGAGACGTTCAAGCTCATTGTTGACGTGGTTGTTATGAATGAGTTCACCCAGAACCCAGACAGTTTCGTCGGGATTCTGTTCGAGGACTTCACCGACTGCCTCAATGGCGTAGAGGACTCCGTAGCAGAAGCCCCAGACGTCGGCGAGATTAATGGTCAAATTGCCTTTTGAGATGGTGTTGTGGCCGAGTATGACCCCATCACGGCGGGTGTATTCACTCCGTTTGGCCTGTCCAAGCAACGTCTTCTCGAGAAGCTGTTCCTTAACACGGCTCATGGTTATTAACTCCCGTGCAACCGAATCCACGACTGGTTTCGACGGTTTCCGATGATTTTTCTACAGCCCATAATTGTCTCATTATTTACTCTCGAATCCAAAGACAGCCCTTCTAGACTGTGAAAGAGGATAGTGTTCTTCCGATTGGTTCCAGGGCTCCTCTGGCACAGGGTTGTGACTTCTGTTTTGCCACTAAGTAAACTGGCTAGTTGGTGAAGGTGGGATTAGTGCTGAGTTAGAGAAAGAGAATGGAGCCGGGAACGGGATTTGAACCCGTGACCTGACCATTACGAGTGGTCCGCTCTACCGCTGAGCTATCCCGGCTTGAGTAAGAAGGGAGTTTAACAAATTTTACTTCACTTTGTTGCCTCAGGAAACGGATGGGATATAATCCCATTTCGTCCAGAAAATTAGCTTCCGGCGAGGTAGATAAATTTCGTCGGTGGCCTACGCTCGACAATGAGTCTTAATATTTTAAAAGAATTATTTTAGCTCACGAGGGGATTGACATGGTTGACCGCAATAAAGTGCTTTCCGTGGACATTGGCGGTGCGTCCTGCAAGGTTGGATTGGTCGACGAGGACGGTGAGGTCCTTGAGTTCAAGCGTTACAACACCGAGGATGTTCGGAAGTGGGGAGCGGAGGGGTTCCTGGACCGTCTTCAACCTTACACCGAAGACTACTCCATCGACGCACTGGCAATGGGAATTCCGGCTACCGTGGACTGGGACCACAATCACGTCCGGAGCAAGTGTCGTGAAGTGCCCTGGCTGGCGGAAGTCGAAAACAAAAAAATACTGCAGGACGGTCTCGGTCGACCGATCTTGCTTGTCAACGATGTTGAAGCGCATCTGGTGGGGGAGTGGTTCTGGGGAGAACTCAAGGGATACAGCAGCGGGGTCGTTCTGTCCCTCGGCATGAGCATGGGAAGTGCCCTGCTCTGGAACGAAGTCCCTCAGCAGGGTCGCCGCGGATCGATTATGGAACTCGAGCACCTGAGCCTGGATACTTACGGGGACCAGCAGGATGCCGACCCCCCCGGTAGCAGTTCCTACTGGCTTTCGGGATCGGGTTTACGGGATCAGATGGAGCAGGCCGGTGAAGTGGCGGAACTATCGGAGTTCTTCTCGAGTCAGGATCCTGTTCACGCCGAGATCCGGGAGACGTTTGAGGATAAGCTGGCTCACCTTCTCGGGATCGTCGTGATGATGCTTGATCCGGAACGCATCGTTCTGGCCGGCGGCCTGACGGGGTCTCACGAGCAATGGCTACCGGCCGTCGAAGACAAGATGGACAAGTACGTTATGGAACAGTTTCAGGGACTTCCTTCCGTAACTCTGGCCCAGCTCCGGGAGGAAGACGTTATCAAGGGACCGGCCGCATTCTGGGATTGGAACGAGGAACGGCTATGAGTTCCGGCGAATCGGAGTCACGGGCTTCCGTACTCAGTGAAGCACTCCCGTACATCAGGGACTTCCACGGAGAGAAAGTCGTCATAAAGTACGGTGGCAGCGTTATGCAGAATGATGAGTTAAAAAAACGGGTGGCCAAGGATATCGTGCTGCTGCAGTACATCGGCCTGAAGCCTCTCGTGGTTCACGGCGGTGGTCCTGAAATCGGTGGTACCCTGGAACGAATCGGCATTGATTCGGAATTCGTGGACGGGCTTCGTGTAACTGACGAGGAGACCATGGACGTTGTGGAAATGGTTCTTGCCGGTCGGGTTAATAAGGACATCGTCAACGAAATTAATCAGGCCGGTGGTCGGGCCATCGGGTTGTCCGGTAAGGACGGTCAGATGCTTCTGGCGGATCCCCATTCCTCCCAGCAGGAGCTGGACGTAGACCTGGGACAGGTCGGTGAAATTCGGTCGGTTAACGCCGAACCACTGGACCTGCTTGAAGAGAAAAATTATATCCCGGTAATTGCCCCGATTGGCGTTAACGAAGAAGGGGTAACCTACAACATGAACGCCGATCAGGTTTCCGGAGCCCTTGCGAGTGCTCTCGGGGCCCGAAAGCTAATCTTTCTGACTGACGTCGTCGGTATTATGATTGACGGCAAACTCAAGTCGACCCTTACGTTGGATGAGGTTGAGCCGCTGATTCAGGACGGCACGATTCAGGGAGGAATGATTCCAAAAGTCAGAGCCTGTCTGGAAGCGGTTCGTTCCGGGGTCGAAAAAGCCCATATTATCGACGGTACCCGCCATCATTCTCTTCTTCTGGAACTTCTAACCCAGGAGGGAATCGGTACACAAATTATTCCCGATCCCGATGAGGTCTCAGCCAGTGAGTGACGCCGACGAGTACCTGCTTCCGACCTACGATCGTCTCTCCGTTCAATTCGATCGTGGTGAGGGGGTTTACCTGTACGACCAAGAGGGAACTCAATACATTGATTTGCTCGGCGGTATTGCGGTTAATGTTCTTGGTTACCGACACCCGGCGCTGGTTGAAGCGGGTCGTGAAGCGGTCAACGACATTCAGCACGTGTCGAATCTCTTCCCGATACAGCCCCAGCTCGAGCTGGCGAAAGCTCTGAGTGACATCACATTCAATTCTCGTGCCTTCTTCTGCAACAGCGGGGCCGAGTCGATCGAAGCCGCCATAAAGTTTGCTCGCAAATACAGTCAGCGCTTCGGTAACGATGGTCGAACAATATTGACCTTCGAGAATTCCTTTCACGGTCGAACCCTTGGCGCACTGACTGCCACGGGTCAGACGAAGTACCAGGACGGTTTTGAGCCACTGCCGGAGGGATTCCGGCTGGCCCAGTTCAACGATATTGAGTCCGTCAGGTCCCAGGTTGATTCGGACGTTTGTGGAATCCTCGTTGAGGCTATTCAGGGTGAGGGTGGCGTGATACCAGCCGAACCCGAGTTCCTCGATCAGTTACGGGAGTTCTGTGACCGTGAGAACATTCTGCTCATCTTTGATGAAGTTCAGGCCGGGACCGGCCGGACCGGACAATTTCTGGCCGCCGACACGTACGGTGTTCGCCCGGACCTTGCCGCTCTCGCAAAGGGACTTGGTGGTGGCTACCCGATTGGGTGTTTGCTTGCCAGCGATACCCTGGAGAGCGGACTCCAATCCGGGGATCATGCATCCACCTTTGGCGGGAATCCCTTCGTGACCAAAATGGCCTTAACCGTGCTTGAGACAATTCGGACCGAAAACTTGATGACCAACGCAGAAGAGCGAGGGAAACAGCTCAGAGAGGGCCTGAAGCGGCTGTCCGAAACCTTCGAATCGGTAGGCTCCCCCCGAGGTCGAGGACTTATGCTTGCCGTTGAACTGGACGATCATCTGGACGCCGGTGAGGTTATGCGTCAGGCTCTTGACGATGGTCTTGTCATTGGTACCGCCGGGGACAATTCCCTTAGATTTGTTCCACCACTGGTTCTTGAGGAAAATGAGACGGACCAAGCGCTTGAGCGGTTGGAGCAAACGCTCAAAACGGTTATCGGAGCGTAACGGTTCTGGTTTAACTTTTACCGGATTCGACAGGTCCAGCTACGACCTGGTTTTTGCCTCCGTCCTTTGCTTCGTAGAGAGCGTCGTCGGCTTTTTGAATAAATTCCTGTTTGGTGTCATCTTGTTCGTATTCCGCCACGCCGATACTTACTGTGATTTGACGCTTGAACGAATCCAGTGAAGCCACCCGATCGACGATTCTCTCACCGAGTTTTCGTGCCCCTTCAAGATCAGTGGACGGCATAAGAATGACGAATTCCTCGCCTCCGTAGCGAGCCAGCGTATCGCTGCTTCGGGTTGCCTGCCGGATGTCCGCCGATCGGACCTCCCGTTGAAATTCAACGGCTAACTGTTCCAGAACCCTGTCCCCCTCCGGATGACCGTAGGTGTCGTTGTAATCCTTGAAGTTGTCGATGTCGATCATGGCAAGAGATAGGGGGGGCCCGGAGTCGGTGCTTGATTCCATTTCACGTTCAAGCTCCATTTCAAAAAATCGACGGGTGTACAGGCCCGTTAAATCGTCGGTGACTGCCCGTTCGTAGTTACGAGCGTTCTGGACGGCAATTTTGATCTGATGGGTTAATGTCTTCAACAGGTCAATCAATGACTGATCGAAGGTACCGTCATGCCTGGCCATAACGAGGTACCCCATAGTGGATTCCTGGTTGCCGGCTGTCAGTTTGATTGAGAGGGCGTCCGAAAACGTCTGTTCCCCGCGGGAGAAAATAGTCGTGAGCGCGGATAAGCTATTGACCTCGGGGGATTGATGTCCGTCGGTTGCTGAGCGAGAGGAGAGACGTTCGATAATCTCAGGTGGGGTGTCCGTCTCATTAAGAGCGGAGGGATTTATGTTTAAGCCGGATGCCACGCTATAACCGTCGGAGTCCGGATCCCGCAGGATTAAAGCAATGTAAGGGATGTTCCAATTAGAACTTATCAGCCGGACGATCCGCTCGTAGAGCTTCTCGGGGCGCAGGCTCGCACTGATTTTTCGATTGAGTTCTTCAATCGTCTGGAGATCTCGAATCCGTTGTTCCAACTGAGCCGCCATGGTGTTGAATTGATTGCTCAGTTTTTCAATTTCATCACCCGATTGAATATCGGCCCTGGCCGACAGATGTCCTTCACCAAACTGTCGGGCGACCTCCGCAAGGTGTCTTATGGGCTTTACGAGGAAATTTGTGAAGAAGTAACCGACCAGGGTAATTACCAGGAAAACAAGTAATCCGAAGATTGCGTTCCGGCGAATAATATTATTGCGACTGGCGTAGAATCGAGATGCATCAAAGCCAACGCGAACGAGCCCAAAATGGACCTGGAAGAGCTGAATGGGAACGAGGAAGTCGAAAATCTTACGCTCGGTAAGGTTGCGAACGATGTAATCGGACTGGCTGTTCAGGGCTTGCTTAATGAAAGGGCGGTCAAGTTGGGGACTTTCGGGGGGCGCCCGTTTGGTCGTTGACTGGAAGACACGCTTGCCACTGCTGTTGTACACAGTTAGGTAAAGGATTCTTTCTTTGCTGTTAAGCCAGGAATTCAGGAGTTTACGCTTTTCAAGGGGAAAGGGTGAATCCTTGAGAAGTTGGTCCTTAGTAAGGAGCCCAACGAACTCGCCAAGATCCTTAACCCGATCCTGAATTTCTTCCCGGCGGCCAGTAAGACTGGAGCGGATATTGAGCCAGGTCGCGACTCCAACAGCAACCAGAGCTATCAGGAGCAGTAATGATAGTATTTTACTGCGGATACTCAACCGCATGAATTAGTGTTTGGTGACAGACATCACGTGTAGAAAGTCACTGACAGCAGCCCTGAGAGTTACTGTGGAGTCGCGGTACTTTCTGGAGCGAACCGTCGAGCGTTAGACGTGATCCTGATTATCGTCGAAAAATTCCTCCGCCGTGGCAGGAGTGGCATCCAGTTCAGCCTCTTCAGCATACTCGTACGCCTTCAGTACTATCTTTTTTTCGAGACCGTCTTCACGAAGTGAGGGTGGGACAAAAATGGATCGGAATTCAATTTCACCGTCTTCTTGAGTGTACCGCAGAACCGCCTGTTTGTCGGAAAAGGGGATGAAAAACTTGCCGTTGTCCTCGTCGTGCTGTACCTCGTGTTTGGTCTCTTCGGCTGTAGCCATTCTAACCGCTCCTTTCATAAAATAGTGGTATATGGAGACCTGTTGTGTGTGTCAGCCCGTGAAGTGAAAGTTGATGGATGAAGACGTTTTGAAAACCATTGGCTAGGTGTAAGAATAGTCGACGACCCACATATTAGAGGAATCTACCCTGGAACTCCTTCAAAGTGTATCAATTACAGATGCAATGTCCAGCCATTGTCGGTTTTTTCCGTACTTAGACCTTAAATACGGATGGTGCGAGGATATGCTAACAGATCTCAGCTTGACCGAGCGTGGGGATAAGCGCCGCCGCTCCGGGGACCTCTGGTTAAACCGAGGGGACGTGGATGATGACTCCGGGGACCTGCCCAGCGGATCGGTGGTCGACCTTCTCTCACCGGATGGCCATTTCCGGGGGCGAGGTTTTTACAATGCCCGTAGTAGCGTAGCCGTTCGCGTGGTCTCGGACGCCAAGGTGTCGATCGATGAAAGTTTTTTCGGAAAGCGGATTCAATCGGCCATGGAGTACCGAGAAAATCGGTGCAGTGGTCTGAGGAGCTTCAGGGTGGTTCACGGGGATGGTGATTATCTGCCGGGGCTGGTGGTTGATTGTTACGGTGAGTACCTGGTCGTTCAATTTCGCCATCCCACCGTCGAGGAATTTGAGTCAACAATTGCCGACGTACTCGAGCAGGAATTTTCACCCCGTTCAATTTACTGTCGGAACGATTTTGAAGCACGCCAGGAAATGGGTCTCGATAGTTATTCGAAATTGCTGAGGGGTGAGGAAGTTCCCGATCGAGTGCCCGTTCTGGATGATCCCTTTTCCATCGTGGCCGACCTTAAAAATGGCCAGAAGACCGGGTTTTACCTCGACCAAAATTTTAACCGTCGGGCCTTTGCGGACTACATTAATGATGGGCGAGGGATTGATTGTTTCTCCTACTCCGGTGGCTGGGGTTTGACGGCACTCGACCGAGGAGCCGACCATGTCACGTTTGTTGACAGCAGTTCGGCGGCCACGGATCTTGTTCAGGAAAACCTACGGCGCAACGGCTGGTCCGAGTCTGCCAGCATCCAGGAAAAAGACTGCTTCGATTACCTCAACGACCGGTCCGAAAAGGGCAACACCACCGATTTTATTGCCCTCGATCCTCCAGCGTTTGCCCGGAATTCCTCCGGGAAGGGGCGGGCTCTGAAAGGCTACAAGGAGATCAACCTTCGGGCGATGCAGTTGTTGAAGGAGGGCGGTTTCCTGGCCACTAACACCTGCTCGGCTCCGGTGACACGGGATGATTTCATCGAAGTCGTCCGGGAGAGTGCCGACGATGCCCACGTTAGCTGTCGAGTGCTCGAGGATCGTACTCAGGGTCCCGATCACCCCTGGCTTCCCAGAATCCCGAGGACCCTTTACCTGCAATCAATGATTTGCGAAATCTCACTGAGTTAGCCATAATTTAGACTGAGACTAAATTATTTTAAAAGCGAGGGGAGCCTATGAATTCTTCCACAGGGACGGACGTTTTTGAGCAATTTAAAACTTACCTGAAAGACGAAGGTCTGCGGTTAACTCAGGAGCGTGAGGAAATAGCGCGAACGGTTTTTGAAGAAGACGGACATTTTGAGGCCGAGGAATTGTTGTACGAGATTCGCCGGCACGAGAAAAATGTCTCGAGGGCAACCATTTACCGGACCCTGGAGTTACTTGTCCAGAGTGGCCAGGTTCAGAAAATAGATTTTGGTGACGGGTATAGTCTTTACGAGACAGCGGGGGATCGGGATCGTCACGGTCACCTTTACTGCAAACAGTGCGGTGAAGTAACCGAATTTACTATCGACGATATCAAGTCCCGTGAGGAAGAAGTCTGCTCCGAGCATCAATTTCTGCCGGTGGAGTTCCGGCATCAGATTCACGGCTACTGCAGCAACTGTCGCGAGGTTGTCGACCTGAACTAAGCTGAATCCAACTGACAAACATACATCTCGCCCCCCAATCCTGTGAGGCCGTTTTATATCTGTCCATTGCCTGTGGCTGTAGAATGACCCCCCTTTTGAGGAATTGATTGATTACTGTACACAAATCGTACAACCTTGATGTTCTCCTGCAGGTAGTTACACTCTCATGCCCGTGACGGGGCGTGGCTCAGCTTGGCTAGAGCGCTGCGTTCGGGACGCAGAAGCCGCCGGTTCAAATCCGGCCGCCCCGACCAATTACCAAAGTCAAAAGTTTGGAAACTTAAACGTTGCAGTGTTTTTCAGGGTGACTCCCGATTTAATTTTCGGGAAGAGCTGACTCCAATATTCAACGTTTAACGTTCCAACCTTCAATCGTATTTGCGGGGGTAGTTCAAAGGTAGAACACCACCCTTCCAAGGTGGATATGCGGGTTCGATTCCCGTCCCCCGCTCCATTTCTTTTCTCCCCGGCTTCAGGCTGTCCCGCTGGACCCGCTGAATTGACTATTTCAATATCTCCCGGTAAAATGATAGGACTTTAGGAGGTAAAATCATGCCCTCAGAAGATACTACTGCACCGGACGATTCAACGGACGACGTGGACGATTCCCCCGAGGAACAGCAGGATTATCGGGAGATGATGGACAAGAATTTTGAACTGCTGAAAGAACTCGAGCACCGCGAGATTATTATTCGCTCCAACCGGTACCAGGAAGAGGATCGAGAGTATTACGTTGAAAAAGTCGAGAAGGCTTTTCTGGACGGAGGGAGCGGTTACATTCCTTCGGTTCGACTCGTTAACGAGGGCGTCAGGCCCTCGCTTCAACCCGTTCTCAAAATGCCCCGTAATCCAATTCCCGTGGAGGAAGACGGTGACCTGCGGACCCTGCGCTTGATTTACACGAGCGAACCGTCCGTGGAGCACTCCTTTCATTACATGAACAAGTACGATCGACCTGACCTCAAGATATTTATTTCCTACGAAAAGTAATTCTCAGTCACTCTGGTTCCGGTTTCGGAAGGGACGGTCCGTCTTTTTTTCTATCCCCAATCGGTGAAGTAGCTTTTTTGCCTGTCTCCAACTAGCCAACCTATTCCTATTTTGTCTATCCTGGTTTTTTCTTGGATTAACAGCGTTAAACAGGGTTTTTTTAATTTCTTTCCGACTGAGGGTTTCCAGTGAATCCGTATGAGATCATCAAGAAAAAACGGGACGGGAGTGCCAACACACCGGCCGAAATAGAGCACTTCGTTAAAAATTTCACGGAGGGTCTGCTTCCTGACTACCAGATGAGTGCCTGGTTGATGGCGATCTGGTTCAACGGAATGTCACCCGAGGAGAGAGGCATTCTGACGGAAACAATGGTCGAAACAGGCATGACGTTCGAGTATCCCGACATCGAACGAGTGCTTGTCGACAAGCACAGCACCGGTGGGGTTGGTGATGGAGTTTCCCTCTCCCTTGTCCCGCTTGTGGCGAGTTTCGGTGTGAAAGTACCGATGATGTCCGGTCGGGGGCTCGGTCATACCGGTGGCACCCTGGATAAATTAGAGTCGATTCCCGGGTTGAACGTAACCTACAGCCAGGATCAGGTACTGGATGCGCTCAGGAACGTAGGGGCCCTTATTATGGGTCAGACCGATGCGGTCGCTCCCGCGGACCGGAAGATCTATAGCCTGCGGGACGTTACGGCGACGATCGACTCGGTTGACCTCATCGCCAGCAGCATCATGAGTAAGAAAATTGCTGAAGGTATGGAT
>JBDGPI010000133.1:14015-18152 GCA_042219765.1 Salsurabacterium abyssinicum (SeqCode) | reverse complement strand
CTGGCCAGGGGGCCTTCATGGATTCACAGGATGATGCTGTGGAGCTTGCACGAGCAATGGTTCAGATTGGGAATGAATTAGACAAGACGATTGAGGCTCTCGTGACGAATATGAATCAACCCCTGGGTCGGGCCGTTGGAAACGCTAATGAAATGATCCAGGCCATTGAAATCTTAAAGGGAAATGGCCCGGAGGACCTCGAGGAACTGGTCTGTAGGCTGGCCGGAAGCATGTTGTCCCAGGCTGGGCAGGAACCGTCGCGTAAGGCCGGTTACGACTCGGCCTACGAGCGACTTCAGTCCGGCGATGGCGTCGACAAACTCCGCCAAATAATTGAGTGGCAGTCAGGTGATCCGAGGGTCGTTGACGATTACTCCCGGTTTCCCGAGGCTGATCAGGGCGACGTGGTAGAGGCAACGGCGCGTGGTTTTATCCAAAGCATCGATGCTTACGAAATCGGTATGGCCGCGGGTGAACTCGGAGCGGGACGGGATACAATGGAGGATGAGATTGATCCCGCCGCCGGAATTTTTGTCGAGAGAAAAATCGGTGATCCCGTCGATCCGGGGGACCCGATTTTCCGCCTGGAGTACAATAGTACAGCCAATAGTGCGGGAGCAATTGACCGGTTGCGTAATGCCTGCGTCATCAGTGATGAACCGTGCGAGCCCGATCCCCTGATCCACGGAGTACTGGAGGGGACCGGTGACTACACATCCCTCGGAATAACTTATCCAACCGTACCGTAAGCTTTCTATCTATCCGTTATCTCGGTACAATTTTCTTCTTCAGTTTATTTCAGGCGAGGTGAATTTCATGAAAGGCACGTACACGATCGTTACTTTCGGGTGTCAGATGAATAAATCGGATTCGGAAACCATGGCAGGAATTCTTGAGGAGAAGGGGTACGCACCTGTCGACACGCCCGAACAGAGCGACGTAATACTCCTGAATACCTGTGCGGTTCGGGGGCACTCCGAGGAAAAGGCTTACAGTTACCTCGGTCACTACCGGTCCCTGAAGGAACAGAACCCTGACCGAATCATCGGTTTTACTGGCTGTGTGGCTCAAAAAGAAGGTCGGGACCTGCTCGATCGGTTCAGTCACCTTGACTTTGTCATGGGGCCCCAGAACCTGACCGGACTCGGAAATTACATAGACACGATTCGTGAAGAAAACCGACGGCTCCTGGCCACCGACGGGGAACTGGAGATGGTTCAGTCCGACACTCCTCGAACTCGGAAGGATGGCGAACAGGCCTGGGTTCCAATCATGACTGGTTGTGACAAGTTCTGCACCTTCTGCATTGTCCCGCACACACGGGGCCGGGAACGAAGCAGGGACCCGGAGGACATTACTCGTGAAGTTGAGTCCCTCGTGGAGGACGGATACAGGGAAATTACACTCCTCGGTCAGACTGTTAACTCCTACGGCAAGACACTCCCCGATGGTCAGAACTTTCCCAACCTTTTGAAAAAAATTGATTCAATTCCCGGGGACTACCGCATACGGTTTACGAGTCCTCACCCGATGGACACACCTCCGGAACTGGTTAATTGCTACCGGGATCTGGACCACCTCGCCGCTCACATTCACCTTCCCGTTCAATCCGGTTCGAATCGGATCCTGCGACGGATGAACCGAAAATACACCCGGGAGGAGTACCTTGAGATCATCGATAACATCGAATCACTGGACCGGGATATTGCCATCACAACCGATGTGATTGTCGGATTTCCCGGTGAGACTGAGGAAGACTTTCAGCAGACACTGGATCTTTTTGAAGAGGTCCGGTACGACGGTGCTTACGTGTTCAAATATTCACCTCGCAGTGGTACTCCTGCCGCGAAAATGGAAGATCAATTAGATGAGGATGTTATTGAGGAACGACATCAGATTCTCCTGGACCGGCATGAAGAAATTGCCCGTGAGGACAATCAAAAGTACGTGGGAACGATCCAGGAAGTTTACGTTGAGGGTCACAGCCCAAAGAGTACAGAGGACGACCCCCAGTTTACAGGGCGGATGTCAACCAACGACGTAGTCGTTTTTGATGCAATCGGTGAGGAGTGGATCGGTGAATTCATACCGGTGCAGATCAACGAAGCCGGTTCCTACACGTTCTTTGGTGAAGCGGATGTCAGCAGACGCTCCAGCGAAAAGACAGTCACGGAGGCAGCCGCGGTATGAATTAGCTCCTGCGGGTTGTTCGATTACGCAAAACAGGCTCAGGGTTGTAGCCGCCCACTGACATGACATCTTGATCAAGTGCTTCGTTAGTCGACATCCTTTGATTGGTGGCAGCTAGTTATGCGCTCAGTCTTTTTAACGTTGTTTGGTTGTATTCTGTTTGGATTCGTCTCCGCACTACCATCCACAGGATTAGCTCCCGAGTACAGAGACCTCAAAACTCAGATACAGGATGGCCAAGCTCTGGATACAGGGTTAGTAGAAAATTTACCCGAGCCGTCCGAGGCCGAGGAGTACTGGCTCCGGTCATTTACCAGGGTTAAACTCCCCGAAGCTCTTGCGGATGTTGAAATGGCACTTCGTGAGTCCCCGAGGAATCCCTCCGATTACTTACTGACCTGGTTGAACCTGGCCTTGCTGGATGATCCCTCGAAAAATCGGTTGAGGACACTCCGGGAATTTCTTAGCGAAAGCCGATCTGAGGTAACGGACAAGGTCTGGCTTCGCGCCGGTAAATACGCAGGGGCCCTTGGGAAGTTTGGGGTCGCCAGGACCTGGACCAGGAGGATTCTGGATAACCCAGAGGTGCGCTATGAAGCACTACTGGACTTATCGCAATACTGTTTGAAGGCTTCAGACATGACTCAAGCCGACAAATACCTTCAACGATACCTGCTTGAACGTCCCGAACGGACGAAGGCTCGGTACTGGACCCTTCGGGGCAAGTACTTCCGTAAAACCAATTCTGACTCCGAAGCTTACCTGGCGTACAGTCACCTGGTCCGCAATTACCCCGGCGATCTGCAATTATACGAAGCTGAAGAAAAGCTTAGACAGTTATCATTGCCCGGAGCTTTTAAACCCAACAACGAGAATAGGGTTACTACCGTTACGTCAAACAGTCGAACTTTCGGACAAACCGATCGTGGAAGTATCGGTTCAGATACTCCTCAGGGAGACTGGGCCATTCAGGTCGGCTCGTTTCAGTCTCGTGAGCGTGCGGAACGGTACAAACGGCGACTTGAAGCACGGCATCAGGGAGAGTTTGTTATTCGTTCGACTCAACTGGAAGGGGTCATGTACCACCGTGTAAAGATTGCCGGATTTGAAACGGAAGAAGACGCCCGGCGACGGAAAGAACAGCTCGAGCAAAGTGGGATTGACTCTTTCATCACGGAAGGATCACATCAATGAGTCCTCAACAGCAGACTGCTCAGGAAATTTCTCTGGAGGATGCGTCAGCCGGAATGATTCTGGCCAGTCCCGTCAAGGACCCGAAGAAGGACGAATCGCTGCTTCCCGAAGGAACCAAACTAACGCAGGAGCGCATTGAAGCCCTGAAACGACGGGATATTTATGTACTGGACGTTACCGAGGAGTCTTATGAGGAAGTCACCACCAGTACCGAAACGTCGGGCATCGACTTCAACGAAGAGGAACTCGAACGATTGGCTGAGGACGTTCTCGAGGAACACGAGGAGGAGGAACAACAGCGGGAGGAGGAACGACGTGATTTTTACCAGGAAACAATAGAATTCACCCGTGTCCTCTTTGACGACATCCAGAGGGACCGGGGGATCGAAGTGGGCAAGATCCGGGAAAAAATTGAGGAAATGATCCAGCTTCTGTCCCAGCAGCGCGAGGAAATCCTTAAAATGACCCGGATTCGCAACGATAACAACTATATTCTTAGTCATACCGTGAACGTTACCTTGCTCTCCCTGCATATTGGCCGGGAACTTGAGTTCTCTCGGACGGAACTGACGGAACTAGGCATTGGGTGCATGCTTCACGATATTGGTATGACAGATATTCCCGAAAAGTTGCTGGAGAAGAAAGGACCGCTCACCGACAAAGAATATGAAATTATCCAGAGCCACCCGCTGTTCCGGGAGGAACTCCTGCAGGACACCAGCGACCTCAGCTACTTCGCACGATCCGTCGTTC
>JBDGPI010000133.1:12978-14005 GCA_042219765.1 Salsurabacterium abyssinicum (SeqCode) | reverse complement strand
TGCAACACCATGAACGGATGGATGGATCCGGTTATCCCGAGGGGTTGAAAAACGGCCAAATATCAAAACTGGCCCGGGTGGCGGCCGTGGCTGATTCCTACGAAGCCATGGTCAGTCCCAGGGTCTATCGGGATCGAAAAAGTTCCTACGAAGCCATGCAGATTATTATTCAGGACGCCGGTCAAAAATACTGGGAGAAAGCTGCTCGGACCTTTTATCAGAGCATGGCGATCTATCCGATCGGTTCAGTGGTTGAACTAAACTCCGGCGAGGTCGGAGTCGTTCATCAGGCAACCGGAGCGCCTATGCGTCCTAAAATTAAAATAATTGTCGACGAAGACGGTAACAATCCCTCCCACGCCCCGATCGTGAACATGGTCCAGAACCAGGAATACTTTATCGTCGACGTTCTCGACGAGGTTGATGTCTGATAGAAAAAATCATTGATGGAGGAGCCGGACTTTACGATCACCTCCAAGACCCCTGAACCGGTCGGCCGGAGTTTATGACTTCCAAATCCCGGTCCTACGCAGCTACCCGCAAATCACTTTTCACCTTTCACTTTTCACCTTTCACTAATATCGCCCACAAAACTTTTAAGACGCTCCGCACTTAAATACACTTATTCAGAAGGAGAACACGGAACCGTTCGTCAGTTCTCAGTTTGAACGTCTTTCCTTATTTCATTCAGTGAGGCAGCGATTATGTCCAGGGCCGAACAGGCAAACACCCCCCTTATGGAGCAGTATTTTTCGATTAAGGACGAATACGAGGACGCCATTTTACTCTTTCGTCTGGGAGACTTTTACGAAGTCTTCTTTGACGACGCCGAAATTACCTCCCGCATCCTCGAGATAACCCTTACTTCCAAACCGGTCGGAAAGGACAATGAAGTCCCAATGGCGGGTATTCCGGTTCACTCGGTGAACTCCTACGTCGATCAGCTTATTGACGAAGGCTACCGGGTAGCCATCTGCGAGCAGGTGGAGGACGCCGATGCCTCATCGGGGGTCGTCGACCGTGAAGT
>JBDGPI010000133.1:11167-12968 GCA_042219765.1 Salsurabacterium abyssinicum (SeqCode) | reverse complement strand
GAGATCGCGAAGTACGGAAAGACCTACGTGCTGGACCCTGTGCAGAACGCGCTGTACGAGCTGGAGAACGCGCTGACCGAGGAGGAGTACCTGGAGAGCGGAGAGAACAATTACCTGCTTTCCTTTGCGCTCGATGGTAGTCGGTCCGAGGAGACCATTGGTCTTAGTTACGTTGATCTTTCGACCGGCGAATTCCAGGGGACACAATTCGTCGAAGGCGACGAGGAGCAGATTCTGGCATCCGAAATCAACCGGCTGCATCCTTCCGAAATTCTCATTCCCGACAACAATGAATACCGGGATCGACTCGAGGATCTACTTGAGTACCACGAGAACATCGCTGTGGCCGCCAACCCGGGCTGGCAGTTTGAAGAGGAGGAAGCGCGTCGTATACTCGGTGAGCATCTGCGGGATGGATTGATTGAGGAACTCGGCGAGAACTCCGAACTTATTCGGGCTGCTGGCGGATTGGTTCACTACCTCGACGAAACGCAGAAACAGACCCTTTCCCACCTGGACGAACTCAGTGTCTACGAGCGCGAAAAATACATGATCCTTGACGCAACCAGTCAGCGGAACCTTGAACTGACGCAGTCACTTACCGGGCAGGACGAAGCGACGTTGATGTCCGTGATTGACGAGACGGAGACGGCCATGGGGAGTCGCCGCATGCGCCAGTGGATCCTCCAGCCGCTTCTGAACGAGGAACAGATTCGTGACCGTCAGGACGGCATCGAGTGGTTTGTCGACAACCCGGAAGCTATTGATGCCCTGAAGGAGGAACTTCAGCACGTCTACGACATTCAGCGCATAGTCGGCAAGATTGGTTCCAATCGGGCCAATCCCCGGGACGTCATTGCCCTTCGGGACAGCCTCGATCGGGTGCCCGAGATCAAGAAATTGCTCCCCGCCGACGGGATTTTCGAACGCCTGAAGACCAACCTCCACTCCTACGAGTCACTCCGGGAGGAACTGCACAGTGCTCTGAAGGACGACCCGCCTGCCAAAATATCCGAGGGTGGCATCATCAAGGACGGGTACTCGGAGGAACTCGACGAGTACCGTGAAGCAATGCGTGGGGGCAAGGAATGGATCGCCAACCTCCAGGAGGACGAGCGGGAGCGTACCGGGATCGATTCGCTAAAAGTGGGTCATAACAAGGTCCATGGTTACTACATTGAGGTCACGAAGGCCAACCTGGACGCCGTTCCGGACGATTACGAGCGGCGACAGACGCTGACAAACTCCGAACGGTACGTCACTCCGGAACTGAAGGAAAAGGAACAGGTGATTTTCGGCGCCGAGGAGAAAAGTGAAGCCCTGGAGGAGGAATTGTTCCTCGAATTGCGGGAGGAGCTTGTGGACGAGCTGAGCCAGTTGAAGAAGAACGCTTCCAAGCTTTCCGATTTAGATGTGCTGGCCTCCCTTGCTCAGGTCGCCAGGGAACGCAATTACGTTCGACCAGCCGTGAACTGGGACAATAAAATAAATATACGTGAGGGACGCCACCCGGTGGTCGAGGAAATTCACGACGAGGAGTTCGTGCCGAACGACCTCGTCCTGGACGAGGAAAACCGCCTCGTCGTCCTTACGGGACCGAACATGTCCGGCAAAAGCACCTACATCCGTCAGATTGCTTTAATCTCCATTCTTGCCCAGATGGGAGCCTTCGTTCCGGCTCAGGAAGCCGAGGTGGGAATGATCGATCAGATTTTCACACGGGTTGGAGCCCACGATTTTCTGGCCGGTGGCCAGAGTACCTTCATGGTCGAAATGAACGAGACGGCCGATATCGTTAATA
>JBDGPI010000133.1:5644-11135 GCA_042219765.1 Salsurabacterium abyssinicum (SeqCode) | reverse complement strand
CCTTGACGAGGTTGGGTGAGGGACCAGTACCTACGACGGCCTTGCCATTGCCCGGTCGGTCGTGGAGTACATCACAGAGGAAATTAACGCCCGCACCCTTTTCGCGACGCATTACCACGAGCTGACCAAACTGGCCGATGAGTACCCGACCGTCTTCAACTTGACCGTTCGGGCCCGGGAGTGGGACGACGAAATTATCTTCCTGCGCCAGGTTGAGGAAGGGGCCGCCGACCAGAGTTACGGTATCCAGGTCGGAAAACTTGCCGGGTTGCCCGAACCGGTGATCCAGCGGGCTAGAACCCTGCTTCGGGAGCTGGAGGACAGTAACTCCGAGCTCCAGTCAAGAACCTCGACGGCCGAACGGAATCAGATGGATCTCTTCGACCCGAGAACGCAGATCGTCGAGAAGCTGGAAAGTGTGGAAATAGAACAGATGACGCCCCTGGAGGCCCTTGAACTCATTAAGGACGTACAGGATCGGCTCGGTGAGGTTGCCGAGGACGGTGCCGGGGAAAACGGACATGCCTGAAACGATCAAACCTCTCTCCGAGACGGTTGCGGATCGAATTGCGGCCGGGGAGGTCATTGAGCGCCCGGCGTCGGTGGTCAAGGAATTGCTCGAAAATTCGGTTGATGCTGGGGCCGACGAAATTGATGTTGAATTTGAGGACGGTGGGACCCGTCGAATTGAAGTCAAGGACAACGGGAGTGGTATTCGTCCCGAGGATCTGCCGCTGGCGGTTCAGCGCCACGCCACCAGTAAAATTTCCTCAGCCGAGGACTTAAAGAAAATAAACACACTTGGATTTCGTGGGGAAGCCCTGGCCAGTATCGTCTCCGTGGCCGACGTACGGATCGTCAGTCGAACGGCCGATGAAACTGAAGCCCGTGAACTTTACTTCGAGGACGGTGAGCCGGCGGTGAAACCCGCCGCCCGGGCCGAGGGAACTACGGTCATCGTGGAGGATCTTTTCGAGTCCGTTCCGGCCCGCCGGAAATTCCTCAAGACCGAGCGTACGGAACGCAAACACATTATCCGGGAAGTGCAGGAAAAAGCCCTGGCACATCCGGGTGTTCACTTTCGATTAATTGAGGACGGCCAGGTGCTCTTTTCGGTGCCTCCCGGTGAACTTAAGGACCGAACCGCCGAGATTCTCGGTGAGGACATCCGGGAGACAATGGTTGATGTCGATCGGCTCGAACCCTCCTGGAAGGACCGTGGTCGGTTTGGACTTTCCGGGTTGGTTTCCGACGGGACGATTACCCAGACGACCCGGCGTAATCAGTTTTTGTTCGTTAATTCACGGGCCGTTAGCGATCCGGTTCTTTATCGAGCTATTTCCAAGAGTTACGAAAAACTCGGCCTGTCGGACGACCACCCACCGGTCATTTTATTCCTGTCGATTCCGTCCGAAGAGGTCGACGTAAACGTTCATCCACGCAAAGAAAAAGTCCGTTACGACAAAAATCAGGTCGTCTTTCGCTTTGTTTACGAGACAATTAAGGACGCCCTCCAGCAGCACTACCAGCAGGAATCCTCCGCGGAATCCCGACCCATGGACTCCAGTTCGGACTCTCCGTTCACGGAGGGGCCAGCCGGGGACGGGAATCAACCATCCTCCGTTCCTCGCTCGAGACCGGGTGGGGATCGGACTGAAACCGAAGCCCCTGAAGCCGGAGCATCGGCTCAGATGGAACTGTCGGAAGAACCCGATCAATCCCAGTCAATCAAGAAGGACGAACGGGTTCTCGGGCAGTTTCGTGAGACGTTTCTGGTAGTCGAGCGACCGACTGGACTCTTTCTGGTGGATCAGCACACGGCTCACGAACGGGTCCTGTACGAGGAATTTCTGGACAAGTGCGATCAGCGAGAACCGGCCCAGTACCTCTCCGTGCCGTTGACTCTTGATTTAAACCGTACCGACCGGGAGTTCATTCTCGACAAGATCGATCAGCTGGAGGACCTCGGACTGACCATTGAGGAGTTTGGTTCGGGGAGTCTGGTCGTCCAGAGTGTTCCCGGCTACCTCGGTCGGCGGGACGATGACAAGCGCATGGTTTACGACATGATCGAGGAATTCATCACCATGCACGAACGGGATAAACTCTCGGATCCGGCCGACGACATGATCACTATTATGGCCTGCCGCAGTGCTGTCATGAGGGGCGATCGCCTTATGCCCCGCGAGCAGAACGAACTCCTCGACAGCCTGTCACGGCTCGATTTTCCGGGCCGCTGTCCGCACGGCCGGCGTATTTTCTACAACGTCGCCAACGACGAGATTTCGAAGTGGTTTGAACGTCCCAAGGACGATCTCTGCGCCAGCCGGTAACGCCATAAGCCGTCTTGCTGACTAACCAACATCCTGAAATCATCCCAGGTTGGTACTGTATGACAACCAGGACGTTGTAGATATGAACCAACGATATTGGGTCTATCTGATTCTTCTCGTGCCGATGGGTTTATCCGTTCTTTCCGGCTGTGCGAAGAATCCGGTAACCGGGGAAGCGGAAGTCCTGCTGATGGATCGCTCCGAGGAGATCCGGATCGGGCGGAGACAGTACCCGATCATGACTCAGATTAACAACGGGGGCACTTCAGGGCAAACAGTTACAGAGCTACGTGGAAGAACTGGGATCACGGCTGGCCGAGGTCAGTGACGCTCCGGGGTATCCTTACGAGTTTAATGTGGTCAACAGTTCCACTCCCAATGCCTACGCTCTCCCCGGAGGGTTCATTTCGGTTACCCGAGGTCTTCTTCTGGAGATGACCTCCGAGGATCAGCTGGCCGCCGTCCTGGGTCATGAGATCGTCCACGTAACGGCCCGCCACGCCGCTCAGCAACGGACCCGAAGCACTGTCTCTCAACTACTACTGTCAGCGGGGAACATCTACCTCCAGGCTGAAAATGTTTCCCACGCGGGACTCTATCAGGATCTCGGCTCGATTGGAGCCAGGGCTATTCTGTCGTCGTACAGCCGTGCCCAGGAAAAACTTTCTGATCGAGTCGGTATGCGATACATGGCGAAAGCCGGTTAGGATCCGCACGGAATGGTGGAACTACAGAGGATCTTGCTCGAACAGCGACGAAAAAAGCCTGGGTTACTACAGCAGTTTTTTCGCTCTCACCCTCTTACCGAAAAGCGAATACGCTACTCGAAGGACCAGGCTCGACGGATTCGCCGGCGGATCGAGATCCCCCGGAAGAAGCAACTCAATCGTTTCGACGAAGCGGTGGTAAACCCCTGGAAATCCCGAAAACCCGCTTACGGACAATTTGATAAGGGAATGGGCCTTCTGAAAAGCTAGAAACTCCAACCGGCGGAAGCGTCCTTCCGGCGGGCAATCCGGAGTTTCGATGGTGAGGCTCTCTTTCACGCAGGACTTGGGTATTCACTTACTGAACAGGGACAGCTTAAGGCCGGACGCCGGGCACTTGATCGGGCGCTAAAGTTGCATTCCGGTGTCTTCCGAAATCAACTATACTCCGGGATAAATCACTTTCATTTGACGAACTACCGGTCGTCGCTTGAGAACCTGGATACGGCCGATTCGTTGTTACCCGGCGTTCCCGGTGTTACCTTTTACCGCGGTCGGAATCACGAGGAACTCGGCAACCTCCAAACTGCGGCAAACGCTTACCGGCAGTACCTGAGAGTGGCACCTCGGGGGAAACACGCCGATTATTGCCGGGAACGGCTCAGGGCGTGGTATTGACTAGTCGTAGCTGGGGTTTGTTTCGGTTTTTCCACGCTCATGATTGACGCTTCGGGCTTCGACGAACAGGGCATCCGAAAGCCGGTTGATGTATTTAATCAGGGTTGGATTGATGCTGTGTTCCTGGTGGGCCTCGACGACCGTGCGTTCGGCCCGCCGGCAGACTGACCGGGCGTAGTGCAGGGTGCTACCGGCATCGCTTCCCCCGGGAAGGATGAACGCCTGGAGCTGCGGGAGTTCCTCCTCGAGTAGATCGATGCGGTCCTCAAGGAAGTTAACGTGCTTCGGTTTGATGTCCGGGTCCTCATCCCCAGTTTCGGAATTCGCGAGGCTGGCACAGATCGTGTGCAGGTGGTTCTGAACCGTTACGAGAAACTCCTCGTGGCCGGCTTCACTATCGTCCAGGGAACTGATGACCATTCCCAGAAGCGAGTTCAACTCGTCGACTGCTCCGTAGGCTTCAATGCGATGGTCGCTCTTTGAAACACGTTCACCACTGAAGAGGTCAGTGTTGCCTTCGTCACCGCGGCCCGTGTAAACCGACATAAATCATCGTCCTCCTTAAAGGGAATTCATCCGTTGCTCAGGAAACCGATAAAACTTGGTGTTTCGTAGAAGACCGTTAAACTCCTATTCGTGAAACTATCGTAACCATCTCTTCTTATCGATAAACCTTCGTGGTGAAAGTGTTCTCATGGAGACAGGCCTCTCGAAGACGCTTTCGTATTTCTTACGGCATAATCCCAACGACGGCAATCTGACCGTTGATGATCAGGGATTCGTGGATCTGGATGATTTGCTCGAAACCCTCCGCCAGGAGGGGTGGGACTTGAGTCGGGAGGAGCTTATCGAGCGCATCGACGATCCGGACGTGGAGCGTTTTGAGCGAGTTGAATCAGTGGTTCGTGCGACCTACGGTCACAGTATCGACGTAGAACCGGAGTATCGCGAAATTGAGCCGGAGTTTCCGCTGTTCCACGGTACGGCCCGGCGGGCGTGGTCGTCTATTAAGCAGGAAGGCATCAAACCCATGAACCGACAGTACGTGCACCTCTCCCGTAGCCGTGAGGAGGCACTTAGAGTCGGTCGCCGGCACGACAATAACCCCGTAATTTTAGAGATCAATCCTTCGCCGGGTGTGACGGCGACCTTCTACGAGGCGGGTCCGGTGATCCTAACGGAACACGTCCCCCCGGACTGGATCAACAAACATGAAACGACTTGATTTATGGTCAGGGGCTTTCCTTTTAACCCTCTATGGACTGGCGGCACTTTACCTGGCTCCATATTACTTTGACGATGCTTTTATAACCTTTCGTTACGTTGCCAACCTGGCCGAGGGATACGGTTACGTCTACAATCCCGGAGAATACGTGGAAGGGGCCTCCAACCTGCTCTGGGCGCTGATCCTCGTTCCGTTTCACTGGCTTCCGGTTTCCCTTCCGAATACGGCCGCCTGGTTGGGGGGACTCCTTTACGGCGGATTGCTGCTTTACCTTCTCAGGACGTTCCTCGGCGAGGCGGAAAATCCCGTTTCGGTCATACTGGCGGTTCTTCTACCGCTTGTGGCTGTCCCGATCGGCCCGCTCTGGAGTATCTCCGGGCTCGAGGTCTCGCTTTACTTACTGTTGCTTACGGCAGGACTTATTACGGGAGGACCGGTTAGCCTTCTGCTGGCGGCACTCACCCGGCCCGAGGGGATAGCATTTCTGGTTGTTCTGCCTCTACTGAAGAGAACAGTAACCCTCAAAAGATACACTTTGGCCCTGGTTA
>JBDGPI010000133.1:4220-5634 GCA_042219765.1 Salsurabacterium abyssinicum (SeqCode) | reverse complement strand
TGTGGGTCTTCTGCGGTGGTACGTTTACGGTTCACCGCTTCCCCACAGCGTTACGGCCAAGTCCGGCCCGCTGCTGCAATCGTTTTTCGATGGCTTAGTCTACCTGCGCTTTGGTCTTGTCAATCACCTCGGTCTTTTGACTGTGCTGGGGGGTGTGGTAGGTCTGTACTGGTTGACGGATCGTTATCTGCAGCTTCGAGCACTGGCCGTGGTTCTGCTCCAGGTCACGGTCGTCTGTTTGGCCGGCGGGGACTGGATGCCCTACAGCCGGCTTCTACTGCCCGTTTTGCCCGTTCTGGTGCTGGGCTGGTACGGTCTAAGTCAAATCTCCTACCGGCGGACCGTGCTGGCAACGATGGTTGTTCTAAGCCTGTTTCACGCCGGTTTTTACCCCACGGTAAACGGGTACACCCGTCACCTGAGTCGGAGTGTTCAGGATAATATTGCCGCCATGAAGTCCATAAAAAAGGACCTGCCCCGGGATCTCCCTGAACGCATGGCCCTGACCGATCTCGGTGCGTTTGGCTGGGCGGCCCGGGACTGGTACGTAATCGATCGGGTCGGTCTGGTGACCCCGGCCATAGGAAACCAGGGCGGTGGACTCTATCGGAATTATTCCCCGGAATACGTGCTCGAACAGGAACCCACCTTGATTCAGACGCACCTATCCCCGGATGCGCCGACAAAACCAGTGGACTCCGGAGGTCCCATTGAGTGGCGGGAGATTACGGTTGCGGGGGACGATTTCATCGATCACGCCCAGTGGAAGGGTGGGGAAGCACTGTATTCTAACCAGCGATTCCTGAAAAACTATAAAGTCTATAGGGTGTTTCATACCCCGGGAAATCCGATGAATATTTTCTGGATCCGTGAAGGACTACAGGAGTAAGCAAAGCAACAATTCTTCAGTAAACTTTTGTTACACTTTACCCACTCGTTGGGTAGATCTTCTGAATTTAGCTTTCCCCGTTTTGGAAGGTGTTGGGTAGCTGGTGCTCCCCTCGGCCTTCAAAGCCGCAGGGTCCGTGCGGTTGCACGGATCGGTAGGTTCGATTCCTACCCCTTCCGCCATTTTCCTTCCTTTTAGACGCTTGAAAGCCCCCAATGAAGGTATTTTCTGAAAAATAATGATTTATCGTTGTCCCATTTTGTCCCGCTCAAATGGGTAAAATGGTTTTCATCTGTGTTGTAATTTGACCCTTTTTTATGATTTTTTGATGAGGATTGTTGAGGGGAATTTAGAAAGAGGGAATATGTAAGGTTTACTTCGTTTCGCAGTAATGTCAGATTACCATCAAGGTGAAGATACGAATGTTATCCAGAATATTATTTTCTAACAAACAATAAATTCATCATTACTTTTACCTCCGCTGTTCTTTGAATAATAGCTTGACATAAATTAATAAGAGACGAT
>JBDGPI010000133.1:2022-4210 GCA_042219765.1 Salsurabacterium abyssinicum (SeqCode) | reverse complement strand
CAAAATTGAGGAGGGTTAAGTATGAATACACTACTTGGTAAGGATATTGGAGACGAAGAGCGAGAACAGGTGAACTTTCGATTTCCTGAGTCGGTTAACAGGCTTTTGGAAACTCTTGCTATGTTTGAAACCATGGGAAATAAGACTGATCTATTACTGAAATTACTTGATGAACATGTTAATGAAATCACGGAGGATGAAAGCTTCAAGACTAAGGTTTTTGAATCGTATTTATCCGGTCGAATTGATATCGATAAGGTTGAACTTTTATTAGGGCCAACTGACGCTCGAAATTTTGAGGTCAACAAGAGACTACTTAATGAGGAACCGTTAATCACAGAAGATGATATTGATTCGGATGACCCAGATGCTCTCCTTGATGAGCCTCGTAGTGAATCTCCATCCGTGGAAGATATTCCTGTCGAAACATGATTCTAAGTCCTGATACAAATAGTCTGATTAATTTCGAGATTGCTGGTATTGATAAGTTAATGTTTGAGGAGTTTGACCTTGTTATAACTGAAAAAATTGAAGATGAAATAGATAATGTTGCGGGTAAAGATCCACTCGCAAATGAAGATAAACGAACAGCCATCTTAGCTGCAAGAGAAATTAAATCTCAAAAGGGCGATTTTGATAAAATTTATTCAAATCCATCAAATTATAGACAATACAATGTTGGTAATCTTGATCCTGGTGAAGCGACCTTACTAGCAAATGCCGCTAATCCTCAAACTAAAACTGTAAATTCTTTGATTTCGGATGATTTTAAATCTGCAGCGTTTATGGTTTCTTTATTACCGGACACCACAAAATTATATAATACCCCTTTAATTCTTAGAGATTTAAGTCAACTTAAATCAATTTCTATTAATCGACAGGAAGCTTTGGAACGAGGCGATCGAATCAAACGAACACGTTATCCTCATCATCCTTTATTTAATAATTTAGACAAAATAATTTGAGAAGAATTAGAAATTTTAAAAAAGTAGGGGTTACCCGCTGTTCACGGATAGCCCCTCGGATAAGTTTTGGAGTTGTGCTGAGCGACTACGCTACATCGGCATTGTCCAATTCAGATTGAATCGCCTGGCCGAATGAGTTAGCCGCTTCCTGATCCATGCCTTCCAGAAGATGACCATAAAGGTCCATCGTGGTTTCAGCACTGTAATGTCCCAAACGCTCTTGAACCGTGTTAGGCGAGTGGCCCTGTTGGAGCAGGATGGAAGCGTGGGAGTGTCGGAACGTATGCGGGCTGATTTCGGGGAGGTTTGTCTCGGCGTTGAAGTCCTTGCATTTTTTATAGACGTGATCCGGTCGGATCGGTTTGCCCGTTCGGTCGGTGAAAACGAATTGATTGTGACGCAGGTTGATACCATCGGCAATCTCGTGATCGAACCACGCTTCATCTCCGACGTTATCACGCCATTCTTCCTGTCGGTTTTTGTGCTTCAGAAGCTCGGACTTCACGAAGTCGCAAATTTTGATCGTCCGGTTCGATGAGTCCGATTTGACATTCAGAAATTTCAGTCCGAGGTAGGGACTCTTGTTCAACTGCTTACGAACGAGAATCTTGTTCGATCCCAGGTCAACGTCCTTCCATCGAAGACCGCAGATTTCCGATTTACGCATTCCGGTATTCGCCATCAGCAGAAAGAGCGGATAGAGTTTGATGTTTTGGTCTCGGACTGTTTCGAGGAACGTACTGATCTGCGATTCATCAATGACCGTAATATCACGCTGGTCCCTCTGGCGCTTAGGGACATCAAAATCCATAATTGGATTGCTGTGTAGCTTGCCTCTCTTGCAGGCCCATTTCATGGTCTGATTTAGTATGCCGTAATGATCTTGTAGGAACGACCCGGACAGACCGTCATCCTTCACATGGTCGTAATTCCCACTTTTGAGCTTGTCGAAGTGTTCACAGATCGGGTCATAATTCAGCTCCTGCAGGGGCATATCCCCGATGAAGGTGGTTTTAATGTGATTCCGAAGATGGGATCGATACAGCTCAAGTGTGGTCTCTTTGACCGAACCCGTCTTGTGGTTGATCCACTTTTCCATGAACTCCTGAAGGGGCTTGTTGGACGGTTTCGGTTGGCCCCTTCGGACATATCGGTCGTTGAGTTCGATCAATCGATTTTCCGCCATTTCGCGATCCTTGAACGTCACCGTGATTCGTTCGCGT
>JBDGPI010000133.1:1704-2012 GCA_042219765.1 Salsurabacterium abyssinicum (SeqCode) | reverse complement strand
GGTAGGTGGTCGAACCGTCCTTGCAGTCGTAGCTGGTGATGGAGCCGTTCATGGGAATCACTCCTGAGAGGGAATAGGGTGAATCGATGATGACCGAGTCGTATTAAGCGGCTTGGTTCTGATTGTCGTTGCCCGAGTTCTTCTGAGCGCCACCATTGGCGAGGAACTTCAACAGCGCCTCTCGCTTGATGCGGTAGCGATTCGAAGTCGGGTTCACGCATAGTTCGGGGTGTTGGTCGAGAATGTCGTAGACGGTTTTTGGAGAGATCCGGAGAATTTCAGCCACCTCGTCGTACTTCAGAATTGGG
>JBDGPI010000133.1:0-1694 GCA_042219765.1 Salsurabacterium abyssinicum (SeqCode) | reverse complement strand
AAGTTGCTCCAACCACGGGCTCTGCGGATTGGACATGGTAATCACTCCAAAAAGAAAATGAGGTCGCTCTTAACTTCCTATGGTTTATATATATTAAACCACATGAGGGTAGAAAACACAAGGTGTTTATTTATTATTAAACCATTAACAGATAGAACGCTTTCAGACATTAAATCGATTTATCGGGGAGCCTTCACTAATGGAGAAATTGGGAACTCTCAAGGAAATGCGTGAGCGTCGGGGATTTTCTATAAGAGAATTAGCTACCGAGTCTGGTTTGAACAGAGGAGGACTCTCGCTCTGGGAACGAGGAAAAAATCCTATCTCAGAAAAGGGGGCAACCAGACTCAGTGAAATTTATGATATTCCAATTGTCTTACTGGCCTCCCTTCAGCGCATACACTACGGAGTCGATCAATATTACGTACTGAGAACTGAATTAAATGAGGAAGGGGAGGATAGTGAGGAAAACGGAGATTCCGATGAATCCATTTTTGTTGACGGGTTGGGTACAAAATTAAGCAAGTTGTCCACACGGGTCATGGAAGTTCGACCTTCGAATAGCAGACTGGGTCATCCAGCCCCCGAGTTGAGTAATACGATTGAAGAACTCAGATACGGTGTTTCGGGCTTTATTCTCAAGCAAGCAAATGTAAGCGAAATGATTGGTCCGGTCAGTGAATTACCACAGATGGATGTTGGAGAAGGGATAGAATATCGAATCACCGATGAATTAAAAATATCGTCCGGCTCTCCGCAAGTTGAACCGGATATCATTGAACCGTTTTTGCTGGACAAAACCTAAGAGATGAATAATCTACCTGTTGAGTTAAAATAGAATCATTTTCTCCATTGTAAGGATTCTTCTTTGTTGGATTTTAAAATTGTTTATTACGAGGTTTAAAAATGACTTCCTCAGAAAAATTGTCTGAAGACCCGGAGAAAATGCTTGGGGATTTTATTTCTCAAATGTTTTCTAATATCGTCACATGGGGAGTTATTGCTGGTTGCTTGTATTGGCTTATCCCGATTGGTTTATTTGGGAAAATTTCTGCAGTTGGTTATACATTAATAGCAGGGTTAAGTATTGTTCAAAATTTTGGAGTCGCCATAGCTATGATAAATTCATATAGAAAGTCAGAAATTAATGATGCTGAAAATTTTCCTATGAAATACATAGTTGGAATTTTTGTCGTCCGATTTTTCGAGTCGCTGGTTGTGTTGTAATTTGGCATTTTATTATTGATGCTATTTTTTAGGTGAAAATATATTACTCAGAAAGTAGAAGAAATAATTGAGAGGTATGAAAATGATGAAATATACCTGTCTGTTAATATGCAGAAAGCTGGAATCGATATAAATTCATTTGAAGTTCCCTTTTTGTATCAAATATTTTCAAAGATTTTCGAATTAAGTTACATAGTCGGGATTTTAGTGGGGGTTATTGGAACGTTTTTTTACAATTGGTGGTATCTATCGCTATTTATAATCGGGACAATATTAGCGAATTTTAGTCAAAATTTAGATGCCGTACTTATTCGTCACCATGCTTTAAATGATCCAAAATTTCTTAAGGAGTTGCTAGAGAGTAAGACAATCGTTGTTAGAGAAAAGAACTCGGAATGAAACGGTTTAAATTAGGGCATTTTCGGTTTCAGCAGGTTGATTTCCCGTTAAATCGAGTCGCTAAAATT
>JBDGPI010000132.1:1455-1985 GCA_042219765.1 Salsurabacterium abyssinicum (SeqCode) | reverse complement strand
CAGAACGTAATCGTGTATTTTGACATGGAACACGATGAGACCAGACCGGTTACCCTTCAGGTCGCCCGCTCGGTGTTGGAAGATCCAGAATTTCAGAATTGGGAGGATCTTGGTGTCGTTCTTCAGGCTTATCTTCGTGATTCGCTGGAAGATGCCCGTGAACTTCGAGACTGGGCAAGTTCCCGGGACGTTCGTCTATGGGTACGACTCGTTAGAGGGGCCTATTGGGACTTCGAACGCATTCACGCGTACCAGCGTAACTGGTCTATACCAGTATACGAGAAGAAAGGGATGACGGATCGTAACTACGAACGGATGATTCAAGTATTGTGTGATGCCACTCCTCACTTAAAACCGGCTTTTGCTTCCCATAATCTACGAAGTCTGGCCCTCGGGATATGTTCCGCCGAGTACCATGGGCTATCGGATCATAACTGGGAATGCCAGATGTTGTATGGGATGGGAGAACGCATTCAGAAAGGTTTGCTTGAGAAAAACGTTCCGTTAAGAGTGTACGTTCCCTACGGGGA
>JBDGPI010000132.1:0-1434 GCA_042219765.1 Salsurabacterium abyssinicum (SeqCode) | reverse complement strand
GCTTACCTGGTTCGACGGTTGCTCGAGAATACGTCCAATCAATCGTTCCTTAGAAAATCCTTCCACGAGGACGTGAACCCGGACCAACTTCTTGCGAAGCCGGATCCCGATAAGGGTCAGGCACAGCCTCTCGATAGTAATGGTTATGAGACCGTCGGCCCGCTGGATTTCAGCAAAGAGGACACTCGGTCATCCTTTCGATCGGCCGTGGAGGGAGTATTCAATCGTAATTTTGAATCCAGCAAAATTTACCTTGGAAAGGGGTGGACGAAAACTCGTGAAAACGTGGAATCACTAAATCCATCTCGGTTGTCGGATATTGTGGGTTCGGTGGGGCGGGCCCGGGAAAACCACGTGGGTCAGGCCGTTGATACTGCATGTGAAGTGTTCGAAGAATGGCGGGAAACATCACCGGGTGACCGTGCGGATTGGTTGGAGACGTTGGGCCGGCGTCTTGAGGCGGATCGGCGGAACCTGGCGGCGTTAATAGTCAGGGAAGCCGGAAAGAGCTGGCGTGAAGCCGATGCCGACGTGATGGAAGCAATTGATTTCACCCAGTATTATGTTCGCCAAACTCGCCGACTCAGTAATGGTTACCGCTGGAGCTGGCCCGGTGAACAAAACGACTACCTGTATGAGCCTCGCGGTCCAACAGCGGTCATTTCACCCTGGAATTTTCCTCTCGCTATTTTAACGGGGATGACGACAGCGGCGCTCGTCACGGGGAATCCAGTGTGTTTAAAACCTTCCAGCAATACTCCCTTAATTGCCAAACGGTTTGTTGAGCTGGCTTATGATGCGGATTTACCGGAAGGCGTGCTTCAGTTTTTGCCGGGATCGGGAAAAGAAGTCGGGGAGCGCTTGATAAGAAATCCCAGGATACGCGGGATAGCCTTTACGGGTTCCCGTGAAGTAGGGTTGCATATCCGACGTGAAGCCTCCCGCGTGTTTGATGATCAGGACCACATGAAACAGACCGTTCTCGAGCTGGGAGGCAAAAACGCTGTCATTGTAGATCGGGGAGCTAACCTGGACGAAGCCGTTAACGGGATCGTCCGTTCGGCGTTTGGCTACCAGGGACAAAAATGTTCTGCTTGTTCCAGGGTTATCGTTGTAGATGACGTGGCTGATGAGTTGGTCGATCGGCTGGTGGAGGCTACGTCAAGTTTGCGCCAGGGATCGGCCCGTGCTCCGGAGAATTTTATGGGGCCCGTTATTGATGAACCGTCGATGGAGTCGATTCGTGAATATCAGCGGATTGCATTTAAGGAGGGGAAAGTACGACTGCAACCTGAACCGCCGGAATTGAATGTCGAGGGACATTACGTTGCTCCCATGATTGTGGACCGGATCGATCCGGGGGACGTCGTGGCTCGTGAGGAAATTTTTGGTCCGGTTCTTTCAATTATTCGAGTACCGGACATCGACCGAGCA
>JBDGPI010000131.1:348-3938 GCA_042219765.1 Salsurabacterium abyssinicum (SeqCode) | reverse complement strand
GACATGTCAAAACCAACGGTAAACGTTTTTAACCGATCCCTATGTTGACCCGCAAGCATACAAATCGTACTTGAATCAATCCCACCACTCAGGTAACTATTTACCGGTACGTCACTAATCATGTGACGCCGTACAGAATTCCTCAGACTCACCTCTATCTCCCGTTGAGCATCCGATTTAGAACCGAAATACTCCCCGGAAAAATGAATATCCTGAATGGTTTGTTTTTGCGGGGAGGCCATCGGCGAATCCGTATCAAACTCGTACACAACGCCCGGTTCGATAGTCCGAATACCCTCGATAAGAGTACAGTCAGTAAAAAAGTTCTGGTAAGCGAGGTACTCGTTAAGTCCCTCCGGGTCGAGTTGAGGAGACGAACGAATGATCTCGAGTATCCCTTTTATTTCCGACCCAATGACAATCTGGCCGTCGTCCTGAAATATATAAAGAGGCTTCATCCCAAATAAATCCCTGGCCAGAACAAGGGACTCTTCACGAGGGTTAAACAACACAACGGCATACATACCATTTACTCGTTGAAAGACATCCTCCCCCCACTCGACCCACCCTTTTAACAGGACCTCCGTGTCGGTATTGGACTGAAATTCGTATCCCGTTCGTTTCAAGTTTTTTCGTATATCGCGGTAATTGTAAATTTCCCCGTTGTAGATGATTTGCCAGTCCGTTTCTACGTGTTTCATGGGTTGGTGCCCGCGCTCGGATAGGTCAAGAATCGATAGTCTGCGGTGAGCCAATCCTACGTTATTTATTCTCGCAACCCCCTGGTCATCGGGGCCCCTGTAGCTCATGCACTCCGAGGCTTGTACGAGTCGTTCCGGGTCAGGCCGATCCCCGGGGGAAGTGACCCAGGCTATTAGTCCACACATTATATACCTTCGCTAACGGAACCTTTTAGAGCGCCTACCACGCGTTCCTGGTCGGAGGGTTCTAATCCAACGTACATCGGTAAAGTAAGCGTAAGCTGTTGTGCGAGGTATGAATTGGGAAGTTGATGTTTAGTATAATCGTATCGATTCCGGTAATACTCCTGAAAAACCGCGGCATGAGTCCCGGGACGGGTTGCAATATTGTTATTCTCGAGTTCTTCCATCACGTTGTTCCTGCTCTGGTGTAACCGCTCGACGTTATTTATTGATGGTTCCTCAGGACAGAATAAGGTCACGTATGACTGGTAACCATGCTCGTATCCCTCCGGAACCGTTGGAGTTTTCAACCACTCTACGTCGGACAATAGATCGTTATAGATCCCGGCCTGCTTCCGACGTTCCTTTAGAATATAATCAATGTGCTCCATCTGGGCGTTACCCACCGCGGCCTGGATATCCGTCATACGATAATTATACCCCAGTTTGGGATACTCGGGTAACAAGGAGCCTCCTTCCCCTTCATGACGTTCACGATCCGTGCGGGTGGCCCCGTGATCGCGTAGGGACCGACAATTCCGATCGATATCGGGTTGATCCGTCACTACCATTCCCCCTTCGCCTGTCGTTATGGACTTTCGAGGATGAAAACTAAAACAACCGGCCTCCCCAAACGTTCCAACGTGTTGATCGTCATAAACCGCTCCAAGACCACAGGCTGCGTCTTCCACAACCCATAAATCATGCGCCGATGCCATTTCTAAGATCGGATCCATATCCGCGCTTAGCCCGAACAGGTGTACCGGAATGATGCCCACGGTATCCTCCGTAATCACATTCCCCAGGGAATCGACACGCAGATTGAATGTATCCAGGTTAATGTCACAGAATACCGGAGTTGCGTTCTCGTACTCCACCACGTTTGCCGTGGTAATCCAGGTGAATCCGGGGACAATCACTTCGTCGCCAGGCTCCGGTTCCATACAACGCATGGCAAGATGAAGGGCGCTGGTACACGAGGAAGTTGCAACTCCGTATCCCGCATCACAAAACGAGGCAAACGTATTTTCGAATTCCTCCACCTGTTCCCCCTGGACGACCCATCCGCTCTCGAGTGGCTTCTGAACCATTTCTTTGTCTTGCTGAGTGAAATACGGTTTCGTTATCGGAATGAAATCGGCCATGAGGGTCTCCTCAGTAAAATGATCGAATTGCTAAGCTGGACTACGTAACGGGATACGTCCGGGTATCCGGCTGTTGATTGCGCCATTCGATTAACTGTTTCATACCTTGTTTCAGTTCCGTGGTAGCTTCAAAATTTAAATCCGTCCGGGCTTTTCCCGTACTTCCAACACGTTTCGTGACAAATGTTTCCCCTTCGTCCTCACGGTATTCGATGTCGAGGGAGCTGTCGGTGATGTCGAGAATAAGTTCCGCCAGCTCTTTAATCGTGGTTTCCACACCTCGTCCCACGTTATAAAACTCGTCCGTCGTCTCACCTTTCATGGCTTGAATATTGGCGCGAGCGATGTCCTCCACGTATATAAAGTCATAACTCTGGGAACCATCACCAAAAACGATCGGTGGTTTTTCCTGGTCCAGCCGGTCCAGAATTTTCATCATAACCGCAGTATACGTCCCCTTGTAGTCCTGTCGGGGGCCGTACACGTTCATGTACCGAAGACCCACGTAATTCAGACCAAATCGTTCGTTAAAGGACCGGAGCATATGTTCACCGGAAATTTTCGTCGCCCCGTAAAACGTCCGGTTGTTATAAGGATGTTCTTCCGTCATAGGGGTCTCCACAGCGTCTCCGTATACCGAGGCCGAGGACGAGTACACGAGTCGCTTTACGTCCTGTTTCACGCAGGCTTCCATCACGTTAAACGTCCCCCGGATGTTGACGTCAAAAGCAGCTCTCGGGTACTCATGACAGTGTTTGAGCCACATTGCGGCCAGGTGAAATACACCATCCACGTCTTTCAGCACGTCATTTAACACGTCCGTGTGTTCGATTGAGCCTTCCACGATGTCCAGCTTGGGATGTTCCAACACTGAATCCAGGTTTTTGTAAGTACCCCGGGTGAAGTTATCAAACACGATTACCTTTTTGATCGGCTCATCCACGAGCTTTTCCGTGATGTGGCTACCAATCAAACCCGCTCCACCAATTACACATATCGCTTTGTCCTTAAGTTTCAAGATACATCCCCTTTCGATAATTCAATTTCCACGGGCTTTCCCTCGGCCTTCATCGATTCTTCCGCCGCCTGGAGAACGTTGATGATTTCCACCGCATGGTAACCGTCCGTAATAGGCCGATCACCTTTTTTAATACAATCCAGAAAATGACGGCACTCCCTCAAGAGGGGCTCTTCCGACGGAGTCGGGGGGAAGACCGTTTCACCCTCGTAGATATCGACACTTCCATCGTATTGCCTGAGATCCCGGCTCGGTGGTGTCTCGTGTGCGCCTTTTTCGTGTATCGCAAGCTTGTCACTGGATTTTGTATCGTCAAACACGGCCATTTTTTCGTCGCCAACCACGGTAAGACGACGAATAGTTTGTGGATCCAACCAGCTCGAGTGGAAATTAGCCATCTGTCCCGTATCAAAATAGACTGACATAAATGCCACGTCTTCCACGTCTTCCTGGACGTACGATTTACCGGAAGTCGTAACCTTGCGCGGATTCCCTTCGAAAAGT
>JBDGPI010000131.1:0-326 GCA_042219765.1 Salsurabacterium abyssinicum (SeqCode) | reverse complement strand
CTGGACACCAAGGTTCAAGAGTACGTTTGCATCGGCCCGAATCAGGCCCAGATTGACGCGAGTAGTATAGGCGTATGAAATGTCTCCGAGGTCCCCTTTTTGAACCTTGTTCATAAGAAACTCTATCGTCGGATGATAAAGCATAATATGTCCAATCATAAGTTGGCAGGACTTCGTTTCGGCCAACTTCGTCAATTCTAAAGCTTCTTCTTCGGAATAGGCCAGCGGCTTCTCCACGAAGACGTGTTTGTCGTGTTCGAGGGCCTTACGAACCATGTCACTATGTGTGGATGCGGGAGTAGCAATTGCAACGGCATCGACACCGT
>JBDGPI010000130.1:2502-6227 GCA_042219765.1 Salsurabacterium abyssinicum (SeqCode) | reverse complement strand
GAGCCTCAGATGGCTCGGCCTGCTAGCCTCGTCCCTCTCGTACGGTCATGTCATTTGGTAAAATAAGGTGAATCAATTGGTGGGAAATTCTACCACTTTTTGCAATTACTTAAGGATAGAGGCTTCTACATAGAACGATAGGTAACACTCCAAGCACCGGATAATCAACTTCGAACCTCCATCTTATCTTGTTTAATTTGAGACTTCTTAAAACCCCCATCCACCGGCATCCGATTCGTAGTATTACGTCATTTTTAATAAATTTCTTGACGAACATCAGTTCTATTTAATAAAGTTAGATCAACTAATAGTTAGATAATCTAACAAAGGAGGATGTGCCATGCCACATACTACCAAGATGGATGCCACTAACGGTATCGAAACCTGCACAAAAACGCCTTTCTGGGGAGCCGTGCAGGATTTCCTCAATGGAATTTCACTTCGTTACGTGGACGTGACGTTCAAAGTGATGGGATTATTCGCGTTGATGGGTGCACTTGGATTCGGTGGATTCCTATACTACCTCAATCAGTTTCAGGACGTAGTCTTGTCCGGATCATTACTTGGCGCTGCCGCAGGGAGTTTTGTGCTAGCTTATTTGGTAACGTACTATCTCTTTTATGCCTACTTTTACCGGTCGATTCACGATCTACCGGTTCGACTGATGGCAGAGCAGAAGGCGATCAATGTGGATTTGTCGGATTCGGATCTGGATGGTGCGGACTTGATCGTCTGGGAACGAGCAATCATCGAGTATATTCTGGACACCCTGTCCTTGCTGGAAGACGAGGCCGATCGAATCGCCCAGGGGGAGCTGGGGCTGGATTCCATGCGTCAATCCATTGAGCAGGGGAATTCCTTTGAGGACGCTGCACAAGAAAGTGCGGGCGAGTTTGAGGATGCCGACGGTCATATCGTTGATTCCTTTCAATCGATGTCCACTGCGATGCGTAAGCTGGCCTACCAGGCGCATCTGATCGCCCGGGACGAGCTTGATAGTGATGTTCTCGAGAAGTCCATTCAGGGTGATCTCGGTTCATCATTCCAGGAAATGACCCGGAACCTGAAAACCTTTGCCCGACAGGCCGAAGCCATCGCCGACGATGACCTTTATAACGATTTGCTGGAGGAAACACGAGAAGGAGTCCTCGGGGGTGCCTTCTCCAGAATGGTGGAGAACCTCCGGGATCTGACCGACCAGGCCCAGGCCATCGCCCGGCTTGATCTGACGGATTCCTCACTTGACTCCGGTTCCTCCGGCGACCTTGCTAATGCCTTTAACACGATGGCTGATAACCTTGAAGAGTTTGTTCGGGAGGTGCATCGATCGACTTCTTCCGTGCAGGACATCAGCGAGGAACTGTCCCTCTCCTCAAACGAACTTCAGCAGGCTAGCCAGGAACTCTCAAACGGTGCCGAAACGCAGGCGTCCTCCATCGAGGAGACGGCTTCCTCCGTGGAGGAAATGGCCTCAATGACCTCGCAGAGTACTGAAACGGCGTCGGACTGCGAGCAACTGGCAGAGAACGTCCTGGATCAGGTTGAGGAGGGCAAGGAGGAAATCGACGAGATGGCGTCGACGATGAAACAGATCAACGAGGACAGCCAGGAAATCGAGGAAGCCATCGACATCATCGATGAGATTGCCTTTCAGACGAACCTACTGGCCATCAATGCCGCCGTTGAAGCGGCCAATGCAGGCGAAGCCGGCGAGGGATTTGCCGTGGTGGCCGAGGAAGTCCGTGAGCTGGCCCAGCGATCGTCCGATGCCGCTGGAGAGATTGCCGACGTGATTGAAACGGCGGTTGAACGTACCGAGGAAGGAAATCAGCGTGCACAGCAGTCTCGTGAGGTCCTGGAAACTATCACGGAGAACGTGCGTGAAGTCACCGAACGAATCCATGACGTGAGTTCAGCCGCGGACGAACAGTCCAAGGGGATCCAGGAGATCAATCAGGCCATTACCGAACTTGAAGACGTGACCACGCGCAATTCCCAGAACGCCGATCAAACGGCCCAGCAGAGCAGTCGGTTGAATGAGCAGGCGGACTCACTCTCCGATCTCGTCAATCGACTCCAGCAGCAGACCGCTCAGTTTGACATCGAAGGTGCGACACAGAAGCAAACGGCGGTGAATGGATTGGAACATTCGTCATCCACACAATCAGCAGAGAACTCGACCGATTCCGCCCCCGCGTCTCGAGATGAAAACCGCACCGAAGAGGATATACTTCCACTGGATGAAGATACCGGTGAATTTCAATGAACCCCGAGTTATCGATGACCCCCGATACGCCGTCCCCGGAGTCCACCGAATGGGACCGGCTCTATCGCTACATTCAGGATCAGTACGGGATTGAGGTGGCCACGAAGCGACGCGACCGGCTGATTCAGAAATTACAGCGTCGGCTCCGACAGGTGCCCGCGGAGTCACCGGACGAGTATCTACAGTATATCCGGGACAACCCGGATGAAGTCCCCCGGTTGCTGGATGAGATTTCGACCAACAAAACCTCGTTTTTCCGTGAGGACGGACATTGGTCGTTTCTACGAGAAAACCTCCTGCCAAAATGGTCCGACTCGAAGCCGCGAATCGACGTCTGGTCGGCGGCGGTTTCCACGGGAGAGGAGTTATATTCGTTGTTCTTTATGCTTGAAGAACAGCGGCGCAAGGGCGGTAGCAATTATCGTGGGCTTGGGACCGATCTGTCCACTGAAGCGTTGGAGCATGCCCGGAAAGGAACATACTCGACCGGGACGCTTCAATCGGTCCCCCGGCGTTACCGGTCCCGTTTTTTGGAAAAAACCCAGGACTCGGATACGAATTGTCGCCGGGTTCGGTCCGACATACGGCGCCGGGCCACGTTCCGGCAGTTTAACCTGTCCGAGGCAACGTATCCGATAGAACACCGGTTTGACTTGATATTTTGCTGTAATGTACTTATTTACTTTGACGATGATGTCGTCCGGCACGTGATCAATCAACTTCAGAAACGACTGGTTCAAGACGGCTATCTGTTTGTCGGTCACACGGAGTCCCTGCACAACATAGACCACCCGCTGGTCCGCGAACAGCCGGCTATTTACAAAAAAACAGATGACACGACCTGAAAGGAAATAATTATGTCACCTGCGAACTCATCCGATGATAAGTTTTTTCAGATTCTCATGAAGACGTCTTCAGGACTGCGCCATTTAATTCAGAACCGGGCGGATGATCTTGGGCTCAATCAAACGGAAGCCCGGATCCTGATGTTTGTGATCCAGCATCCGGACAAACGTAGCACCATCACGAATATGGCCACGGAGTTTAACCGGACAAAGCCGACCATCAGCAATCACGTTGATTCCCTTGTTGAACAGGGGTTGCTCGATCGTACTCCGTCAGCGGAAGATCGACGCCGGACTGACATTGCGTTTACTCGAGACGGTCGATCCAGGGCGAGAAAACTGTTGAATTGGCCGGAAAACTTCACCCCACCGTCGGACACACTGTCTTCGGAGGAAATGGCCTCCATCCATGAGTATTTATTATCGTTCCTGGATCGAATGCATGAACTAGGAGATTTGCCCGTGGCCAAAACATGTACCAGCTGTCGTTATCTGTCGACCGCGGACGATGACTCCGATTCTTATTACTGTGAATTTCTGGATATATCGATGGGGCCGTTGGATTTACGGGTGGATTGTGAAGTTCATGAGCGAGCGATCGCCTCGTCGGAGGG
>JBDGPI010000130.1:1983-2492 GCA_042219765.1 Salsurabacterium abyssinicum (SeqCode) | reverse complement strand
TGGACATCGACGGTTTGCCGGAGAGCGTTCGTATTGAAGATTCCGAGGAAACCATGGTGCTTTCTCCCGAGGAAATCGATCAGGCGGATGTTGACGATGCACGACGGATCACATTGATCGATCCCAACGGCCGGTTAACTCCATTAGGTCTCGGCGATTTACTAAACGAACTTTCTGAGGATCGGGATGATTCACTTCAGAGTATTGAACTCAATTACGACGGGGACTGTGAATGGATGCCGGAGGTGTTTGACTCCCTGGAGCCTATTCTTGAATCATGCCTGATCTCGTTTGTTCGGCAATCTGCTCGATACGACGAGTCGACTGACACGTTGCGAACACTTATGCGCTGCTGTGACGATTTGCTGTCAGCTCTTCCGTCCGTTTCCGAGACAGGGGATCAACTTGATTCGTTGCTCTGGGAGTGGTTTCAGGAACCACCCACCCCGGAGAATTTTGTTGAGACAATCAACGACATCATGCGGGATATGATGGCCAACCAGTTTTCG
>JBDGPI010000130.1:0-1973 GCA_042219765.1 Salsurabacterium abyssinicum (SeqCode) | reverse complement strand
GAATCAACCTCCGAGGCATCCGCTGACATGGACGACGCCGAACAGAGGTCAACCGGTGAGGATGATACGGAGAAATCACACGACGAGGAGGCCAAGGACTCCGATCAGGAGTATTCGGAGGGGCCCGGCGACGACAATTACACGGCGCCGCTGGACGTTGTCCCTGCCATTGTCGATGACTTTATTGCGGAGGCCAACAAACACCTCGACATGTGTGGGGAACTCACCCACGCCGCGGAAGATCTTCTGGATGAACTTCGGGACAATCCACCCGACCAGATTCCCACTGTGTGGATGGATCTTTTCTTCCGGACGGTTGATTCGGTACGAAATATCGTAGAGGCGCTGGAACAGGCCCACACCAACGACCAGGATCGACTGCAGGCTGATCGATCGAAAGCGTACCTTTCAGATCTGCAGTCGGACCTCCGTCGCGCCTGTGAAGGAATCACGGATTCGAATGAATTTTCGAGTTTGGACGCTGATACCGGGGATGATGCTGTCGATTCGGATCTCGGGGACAAGACCGTGACGCTGGATCTTGAAACTGTTGAAGACATTGTCGATCTCATGGGAGAACTGGTGATTGCCCAGTCGGGTCTTTCGGAGACGCTGGAAGGGTCCCTTGACCGTGATCAGCAGTCGGCCTTAAAGGAACAGAAAAAAATTATCGAACAACTTCAGCGTCGCACCATGAACCTCCGTCTTCTGCCCGTGGGGCAAACCTTTGAACGCTTGCCCCGTTTGGTCCGTGACCTGGCACGAGACCTGGACAAGGAGATCGATTTACATCTATCAGGGGGAGACGTCGAAATGGATAAATCTCTGATAGAAGGAATCCAGGACCCCCTCATTCACTTAATACGAAATGCCTGTGATCATGGCATCGAATCCCCCGAGACTCGTCGTGAAAACGGCAAGCCGGAAACGGGCAATTTATATGTACGAGCTTTTTATGAGGGGGGGAAGGTGAACGTGGAGGTTGAGGACGACGGCGCCGGACTCGATCGTGACGCCGTGGTTGAAAAAGCCGTGGAACAGGAGATGATACCACCGGATCACGACCTGGACCCCGACGAAATCGATGAGCTTATCGTGACTCCGGGTTTCTCCACGACCGAGGAAGTGTCCGACGTCAGTGGACGAGGAGTCGGCATGGATGTCGTGGCCAGCGAAATTCGTGATCTGCGCGGCACGGTTAATATCGACTCAACGCCGGGTGAGGGTACCACCGTAACCCTTGAACTTCCCCTGACGGTGGCCATTGTCGACGGGCTGATTGTTCAGGTCGGTGGACAACGATTAATCGTGCCCGTGTCGGATGTCCATCAAACAGTCAATCCCGATCCCTCCGAGTTACGGGCGCTGGACGGTAGCCGGGAGGTCCTTCACTGGAACGACCAGGTCATTCCTGTTATTCGACCGGACGAATACATCCATGGGCTCCAATCAAGTGCCCGGGACAATCATCGTCCCCTTTACGTATTAATTGGCGGACGCGAGGACAGCCATGCGTTGGCCATCGACCGGTTAATCGGATACGAACAGGTTGTCATCAAGGACCTTGAGGAGCGTGAGCTGGCCAAGCATCCTCTGATTTCTGGTGCGGCAATTCTCGGCGATGGACACGTTTGCTTTATTCTTGACGTGAACGGACTTGTGCGACTTTACCGGACGCGACGAGAATCGTCCGATGAAGCGACGCCCACGACGATAAAGGGAGGCACAACCCATGGCTGATGAGTCGGCTGACACAACAAATGACAATGATGATATTTTCACGGGAAAATATTTAATGATTCGAAGCGGATCCGAGGAATATGGCTTTCCCGTGCAGTTCGTTGATCGGGTCAGGGAATACGACGTGCTCACGGATGTACCCGAATCCTCTCCAAGTTTACGTGGGGCTATGAACCTGCAGGGAGAGGTGGTGCCCGTGCTGGATCTTCAGGTCCTTCTGTCGCTTGGCAAAA
>JBDGPI010000129.1:6164-7866 GCA_042219765.1 Salsurabacterium abyssinicum (SeqCode) | reverse complement strand
GAGTCCCTGGATCCCGTCAAAGTAGTACGACACCTAAAAAACAATTCCTCGATCAACTTCGTGTTTGCGACGTACGTGGAGACGTCGACCCTTGTTAAACATCCCATCGATAAGCTGGCCCGCCAACTGCAGGAACATAATGTCTATCTTGTGGTGGATGCCATAAGTGCTATTGCCGCCGAACGATGTAAACCCGGTGAATGGGGGGTTGATGCCGTTGTCGGTGGTTCCCAAAAAGGTTTAATGACTCCCCCGGGTCTATCCTATCTAACCGTCACACCGGAACTACTGGATCGTTCGAAGTCCGTGTCCGGTAGTACGTATTTTTCACTCGAAGAGGCAGTGAAGCGCCAAAATGAGGACGGGCAAACACCGTGGACCCCGTCGATACCCCTAATTCGCTCACTCAATAAATCGCTCGATCGTATTCTTGATGAGGGGATGGAAGCGGTGCACGATCGTCACCGTTGTCTTGCGGAGGCATGTCGGGGAGCCGTGGAAGCCATCGGCCTCGAGTTATTTACTGAATCCCCCTCCGTTATTGGTACTCCTGTTCTGGTACCGGATGAAATTGATGCTGGTCGTGTTCGAGATACAATCCGGTCAAATACGGGGGTATATATACCCGGGGGCCGGGGGGAATGGTCGGATCAATTGATTCGAATAGGTCACCTCGGTCACGTGGATCCCTTTGATCTCCTGTCCACGATATCCGCCCTCGAAATTGGCTTTTCCAACACTCCCATGGAGTTTTCTTCCGGCGAGGGGGTGCGGGCCTGTCAGGAGGTCGTTCTCGACTGGCAAGCCGATCTATGATCCGGTTCGCCGTAACATCTTGCTGGTTACATGTTATGCTTTGACGTTTTTTGAAACGACTCTCGCGAAAAGGATATAGTTTGAAAAATCGTGCGAAGTAACGTGTTTTTTAATAAACGGATCATTTTTGTTGTAGGACCGTCAGTAGTTTGATCAATACGTCGTCAGCTTTTATCGAATGGAAAGAAGAGGCACGGGATGTCAATGTTACAGGAACGTGAAATAACGATGTTACCCCCGGGAGTCCGCGTTTATTTACCCCGGGAAAGCCTGCGTAAACGAAGGCTCGTGAATGACCTGTTTTCAAAAGCGGAAATGCGTGATTTTGGTGAACTTGATTTGCCAACGCTGGACTACTACGAATCCATCACCCGGGGCGTTAGTCAGGATCTTGCCCGTCGCACGTATCAGCTCGTGGATGACGAGGGGGAGTTACTCGCCTTACGACCGGATGCAACGGCCCAGGTTGCGAAAATTTTGTCCGGGCGGTTGTCAACTGATGAACTGCCGGGTCGTTATTGTTACAGCTGTCGAAATTTTCGTGCTTTTGAACTGCGCCGTGGGGAACTTCGTGAGTTTCAACAGTTCGGTGCGGAAATACTCGGAAAGAACCGTTTTCAATCCGACTTGGATCTAATGATCTTTGCCCTGGAGATCATTGAAGATCTTGAACTTGAGGATGCGGTTATGGATCTGGGTCATGTCGGCCTGTATAAAGGGATCGTAAATGGAACGGGTCTTTCCGATCAATCCCGGCGTGAACTCTGGTCCAAGATTCATCGAAAGAATACTCGTGAACTTGGTGAATTACTGAAGGACCTGGCATTAGATGATGATTGCAAGGACCTTCTCCAACAACTTCCAACCATGTACGGGGAAGAAGAAG
>JBDGPI010000129.1:2070-6154 GCA_042219765.1 Salsurabacterium abyssinicum (SeqCode) | reverse complement strand
TCGGATACGATCCCATCCCGGAGTGACTGATTCGGCCCTCTCAGCCCTGGATCACGTGGAATCCGTTTACGAGGCGTTAGTTGACGCTGGATTCGGAGATTGGATCAGTCTCGACATGGGAGTGGTTCGTGACCTCGATTATTACACGGGCATTGTATTTGAAATGCTTGTTCCAAAGCTGGGGAAACCGATTGCTGGCGGAGGCCGGTACGACAATTTATACGGCATTTATGGTGATTCGATACCCGCCACCGGATTTGCCCTTGAAATCGATCGATTGCTTCCCCTGGTTGGAGAAGACGACCAGCCGGCCGAGAAAGTAACGACGTGGTGCCCGGAACTTTCCCCGGAGGCCCGTCAGTCCCTGTCCGAACTCCGCGAACAGTACCGCGTGGACGTACGGTACGAAGCCCCCGGTGAAGACGAAGGTATTCTTGTTGAATCGGATGGTTCCACTCGGGAACTGTAATCCGTGAATAAAAAGTACTCCACATACTTTGATCTTGTCGGGATTTTTCGAACCCGGTCGTCTTTATAATGTTGAAGTAGGGTTTTATTTTAGAATATTTGTTACAGAAAGAAACCATTTGAAGAGGTAGGGGGGGGTTTGAACACATTGTTGGTTTTTAATAAAAGTTGTGAAAATTCAAACTCCCTGGAGGGGATCACTCCTCTTGAGAATATGTTTTACAGACTAATTTAACGATCGAACAGTTCACACGTACTATTGAAATCTAACAGGTTAAATTCATTATTTTTGAAAAAGCGTCAATTTAGATTGACGCTTTTATCGATGAGGGAGATGTGAATCATGGAAACAGTGACGGCTGTCGTTGGGGGGCAATGGGGAGATGAGGGGAAAGGAAAAATCGTGGACCGATTTGCTCAGCAGGCGGATCGTGTTGTTCGTTACCAGGGCGGTAACAATGCCGGCCATACAGTGGTTGTTAACGATAAAAAATACGTGTTGCACTTGATACCATCGGGCATCTTGCACGAGGATTCCGTTTCCGTGATTGGACCGGGGATGGTTGTGAACCTCCGGGAACTCATGGAGGAGATTGAAGGGTTACGTGACCTTGGTGTAAATCCGCTGGACCGCCTCGAAATCTCGCGGCGAGCCCATGTCCTGTTTCCCTTTCATCAGTACCTTGACGCACGAGCGGAATCCGACCGGGGCGACGAAAAAATTGGAACAACAAAAAAAGGAATCGGACCCGCGTACGTTGATAAAGTGCGCCGTTCCGGTCTGCGGATGGCCGATCTCCAAAACGCCGGCGAAGTCCGTGAACATTGTCGTGGAATTATTAACGGGCTGGACGACGGCTGGCATGAATTTGACGGTATTACGAAGCCCGACGCTCTCGCCGATGAATACATCGAATATTACGATGAATTGAAGGAAAATTTTGTGGATGTACCTCGATCCCTCCGAAGGGCATCCGAACGCGGGGAGTCGATTCTTTTTGAAGGTGCCCAGGGCACGATGCTGGACGTCGATTTTGGAACTTACCCCTTTGTTACCTCGTCCAATCCAACCTCGGGAGGCATCGTAACCGGTTCGGGATTTCCGGGTCATCAAATTGAGGATATCGTGGGTGTTGTGAAGGCGTACACGACACGCGTGGGAGCGGGGGACATGCCCACGGAATTAACGGGTGAAACCGGGGAATGGCTTCGAGAACAGGGGGGGGAGTTTGGTGCCACGACCGGACGTCCCCGCCGGTGTGGCTGGCTGGATTTCGTCCAGCTGGATTATGCCATTACTGTCAACGGTCTGACGTCCATTGCCCTTTCGAAGCTGGATATTTTGTCCGGGCTGGATGAAATCAAAGTTGCCGTGGAATACGAATTAAACGGGGAACGATTCACCGAATTCCCCGCCCGCACCGCCGACCTAATGGAATTAGATCCGATCTACGAGACCCTCCCCGGTTTTGAAGAGGATATCACGGATTGTCGAAATTGGGACGAACTACCTCCCAATGCCCGTGATTACGTGCAGTACGTGGAGGACAATCTCCAGGTACCCATTGACTACATCTCCGTGGGTCCCGGACGTGAACAGCTCATCATTCGTAACTGACCCGGTCCACTCATTACGGTGGCGCAGTCATAAAAAGTCCGGGTACCGGACAGCCGTTTATCGTTCTACACGATCTTTTGCCAGGTTGGCAAAAAAACAGACTGCAGATCATCTGTGCTCATGGTAAACGGCCGGTTAGCTTACCTGTTCCTTTGAAAGTTATCGTTTTTCCGTCTACTCCATCTCCTTGACGAGATTTTCGAAAGCCTTAATCCACTTGGTTAGCTTGGTTTTCGGATCGTCGTAGATCGCTTCCAGCCAGTAGTAGAACTGGTTCCATTCAGGCGTTGCCTGTTTTTCGTGCCGGAGTCCTTCTAAGTGCTTAATTTGGTTTTCCGACCAATTCTTGACCTCCCTTTGATTTGTTTTTTGGAAAGGAATCGATCCGGCTTCCCCATCAACTACAGCCGGAGCCACTTTCCCGGTCCAGTTTTCCGGTACCGGTTGTGGAATGGAGAAACTCCTTGAGTTTTGCATTAGTGTATTAAGCCATTGCCGCTGGCTGAGGAGTTTACCTTCTGACGTGGAAACGTTCTTAATGTGCCAGTTCGCTAAAGTGGAAAATCGATTTACATGTCGAAGCCGGTGCTGTTCCCGGTACGTACCCCGGGCATAAATGCGCCCAAACCGTGAGCCGAAGTCACAGCCCAATAAATAAATGGGGGATACGTTTCGTGAATCAAGCCAGTACATGAGGGTGGGGGTGATCGCCGAGCTTCCCGTGAACTGGTTGAGGAAATCCGCCGTACTTATCCAGTTTGAGATTTCGGTTTTAACACCCATAAAGCTCAAGGGAGCTTCAATTTGGGCCGGGATCTGGGGGTCGACGATGGGGTTAAACAGCAAACGATTTATGGAGCATTGCTTGAGATCTTCGAGTACGATGGGATCGGCATCGTACGCAACATGTAAATCGACCGGTATATCCTGTTTTTCCAGACAGGGGCCCGCGGTGTTCGTCGAAATCACAATGAGCTGTTCCCGGTTTGTTCGCAACCATTCCATTTGTCGATCGAGCGAGGGTCCGGGGGCTACAATTGCCACGGGGCCATCAAGTGATTCGGTCTTAATTTTATGGGAATTCATTATATACTTGAGGTTGTTACGCGTGTTTTCGAGCCATTGCTTACCGTTGTTTTGGAGGAATCGAAGATTATTTCGATAAAATTGTTTCAGGCTTTCCAGGCGCTCCAAAACTGGTTCGAAGTAATTCTTCCTTTGTTGCTGGTATTTAGGCCAGGGTATAGTTATGGTCGTCTGTATTTGTTCCAGTGAAACAAACTCCGCCAACTGTTCGACGATGTCCTGTTGATTTGGATCGATCAGTTGAAAGTCGTCGAATTGATCCTTCTCCCAGAGATTCATCTCCTGCCCCTGTACCAGTAACTCGGGATGGGGTTCGAATACCAGGGCACGGGGTTCCGGGTGCTGGCGTTGAATCTTTTGCAGGACGTATCCCAGTCCGGCTCCCATGATGATGAACCGCCTGTTGTTCCTCCAGTTGTCGGGGAAACGCCGTTCCGTTTCCCGGATGGGATCCGACGTGGAGTGAATGTTTTCCCGTGACTCCGGTAATTCAACGTAATAGGCTCTTTTTTCGGCTTGTTTGATTTCGAGGTTCATAACGAGTTACGCCCTTACAAAACCAGTAGTGTTTATTCGGACAAGGTCTTGTTGAATTGTCGGTCGTATCGTTCAATCCAGGTTTTTGGATCTTCGGATAACCGAAGTAACCAGTGACGGAAACGTTTCCAGGTCCAGTGGGTTTCTTTATTTTGGAAGGCGTTGTGGAATAAAGCGTACTGCCGTTCGAGCCAGCTTTTCCATTCGTCCTGTTCGACGGGTTCCATTGAGAGGCTTACCCCGCCGTTATCGGGGGGAGGACCCGTGTCCGGGTTGATGTGATGAATAAAATCGTGTTCGTTCACGAGGAACTCGATTTTGTCGTCTCTGTCAGTCATGGTAGTGGGCCGTCCACTGTCGGATTCCGCCGACTCG
>JBDGPI010000129.1:0-2060 GCA_042219765.1 Salsurabacterium abyssinicum (SeqCode) | reverse complement strand
AACTGAATCCATGTTCGCTGTTTCTGCAGGGCGGACTGGTCCTGCTCACCACGTATCTTCCGGAGGTGCCACGAAGTTAGGCTATAGAACCGAGTTAACCGCTGGCATTCACGGGTTTCCCGGTACGTTCCCCGTGCGTAGTACCGGCCGTTTTGTTCCTGCAAATCACAACCGGCAAGGTATATAGTAGCCGGTTCAAGTTCGAGAATCCATTGTAATAGCGTGGGTAAACCGGCGCCACGCGTGGAGATTTCCCGTAAAAACGGGGCGGTGGTCCACCAATCCGTAAAAGGGGTGGACAACGCCAAAATAGACGCCGGACGTTGCTCGAAACGTTTGAGGATTCGTGGATCCGAGTAGGGGGAAACCAGAAGGCGGTTTGGATTAGATCGAGACAAATCTTCGTAAATTACCGGTCGAGCGTCCATCCCGAAATGAAAGTCAACCTCGATCTCGTAATGTTCTAAAACTGGTCCGGCCGTGTTAACTGCAAACGTAATACAGTTGTTCGAGTGTTTTCGGATCCAATCAACTTGATCGTTTAGGGAAGGACCGGCCCCCACGACGACAACATTCTGGTCAGACGGGATGTCGGGGCAACGGCGTAAATTCGTTAGCGCTCCGATGTTTTTACAGGTGTTTTTCAGCCAGGTCGTTCCACTGGTTTCCAGGGTTTTCAAGTCCACTTTCTGGTATCGTTTTAGCCCTTTGATCTGGACGCGGACCCTCTCAAAGAATTCCGGAAAACGTGATTCGTAACTCGGCCATTCGACCAGCACGTACTTGTCGAAAACTTCCACGGGAATAAACTGGTGAATTCGATCGAGTAAGTTCGAGGTCCCGGGATGAACAACGTCCCACTGCGAAAAATCTTGTTCGTTCCAGATGGAACGCTCACGGCCTTGTTCAAGGACTTCGGGGAGTGGTTCGGCTACAAGGACTTTTGGCTCTTCACAGTGGTCTTTAATCTGCTTGAGAACGTAACCCAGGCCTGCTCCCATTACGATAAAACGTTCGTGATCGGGCAAGGTAGCCGGCAGTCGTTCCTGGGCTTCGGTAAGGGGATCGGATCGGTCGTGGATCGGTTCTTCCGAATCGGGGACCGTAACATAATAACCCTGGTTTTCGGCCTCGTGGACATCCATTACCGGTTAACACACCCAGTTCCAAAAAATGACTAACCCGAACTATTTCATGTCATAGTTACTGTTAATTAACAGTCTCATTCGGTGGAAGAGTGTCACCCTAAAGTAAATGTTCACATGAAGAAGTTTTGAATCCAAGTTTCTAACTTCGAAGTCAGGAAATCCCTGGCACGAAACGACGATCGGGAGGTAAATCCTTGCCCGACGTTATCACCCGATTTACCGACCCGGTAAAATATACGGCAAATCAATGTTTTCAATTCCACGAACAGGGGGATTAAAATAGTGGTGGACTGAATTGTGAACTTGGACTTTGTTTGGTGATGGTTCAGGTAGTTAGAGCCGGTTGGTCGAATGAGTTGTAGCTAACGCGGGAACTTGTTACTTCGAAAGCGTATTCATCGTGGTTTCAAAAGACTGGCGATACCTCCGGGACATGTCGACGTCGTTTGAAACCTCCCGGATTGCTTTTTCGAACTGTTCGCGCTTCAGGTCATGGTTGTTCAGTATTGTATTGGACCGTTCGGGGTGTACCTGAATTTTTGCTCCAATAGTTCCCAGTTTTTCCGGACTGAGGCCGACGCTCGTGGTTTGGGAAGCACAACCGAGTAAGGTAAGGAAAACGATCGAAACAAAAACAAATAGTACGTGGGTATTCGCTTCAGTCATGGTCGACCGACTCCTTCCGGCGGACCGCCTTGAGGGGGAGATCCCGCTTTTGGGCCCGGAGCCGGTTCGGGGCGCCCAGTTTCTCCCGATCGTCCCCGGTTCCGTGATCGATGCTTGTTCCCACGGGCTCGTTCCTTACGGCGCTTACGTTCCATTTCCCGGATATTCTCTTTGGTTTTTGGAGGGATAAATTGTGTGGCGATTGGAGGTGGGGACATTTCGTTTCTTTCGCCAGCCGGGATACCG
>JBDGPI010000128.1:2628-6815 GCA_042219765.1 Salsurabacterium abyssinicum (SeqCode) | reverse complement strand
GTAATGAAAAAAACCACCATTAAGTAAAATAGAAACAGTCCCCAGCCGATGGGGTTCCAGGCCAGACCGAGCGTCCAGAAATTCAGCACCCGGTCTATTTTTCGGTGGCGGTCGGACGGGAAGATTTTTCTCCGTCCAAGAGTTCCTCGCCCTTTTCCGTAATTCAAGCACTGCGTCATGAATCCGAAGGAGGTCTGTCGGGGTTGGTAGTAAAGTTCGGCCTCGGGGAGTAGTCTTAATTTCCACTGCCGGTTTTTCAGGCGCTGGTGAAGTTCGTCGTCCTCCGCCCAGGGAACAGTCTCCAGGAAACCGCCGACTTCCTCAAGAGCTTCCTGCCGGTAGACGGGGGATTGAATCGTCTGAACGTCCCGAGTTTGTTGAGCCGTTCGATAGTCCGGTGCTCCCGTTCCAAGCGGGTGTTTCATAACCGTCCAGATGTCCCGTTGAAGCATACTTGCCGTCGGATCAATTCTTACGGTTCCTCCCGCTGCGGCATAAGCAGGATTATCGGCCAGAAACCCTACGAGGATTTCCAGGTAGCGCTCGTTCCAGGAGGAGTGCCCGTCCAGCCGGGCAAGGTACTCCGTGGTGTTTTCCTGAATACAGAGGTTCAGTCCTGGTCCCTGGCGTTTTTGGTCGTTTGTAATTAATTTTATGGGGAGTTTGGCTTTCCATTCCTCAATTTTATCGAGGGTCCCGTCAGTTGAACCCCCGTCCGCAATTATCACTGATTCTGGAGGGTGAGTCTGTCGGAAGACGCTCCTCAGTGCCATATCGATCGTTTCGGATTCGTTCAGGCAGGGAAACGCTACGGTGACGGCAGGTAGTCTCATCAGGAACTCCTTAACCTTGTGGTGGCGTTAAAGTAGGTGATACGTTCATGAAATAAGACGTGTGGTCCAAACGGACAGCACAATCAACGTCTCGCTCAATTTGATTGTAAGGACTTCCGGTTGTAGATTAAGGAGCTTACGATGGAACTCATTGTGCTTGGATCCGGTGGGTTTATGCCTCAACCCGGTCATTATATGCCGGCCTTTCTGGTGGGTTACGAGGGCCAATCCTACTTGTTTGACTGCGGTGAATGGACACAGGTTCGAATGGTTGAGGCCGGTCGGTCAGCAGCGTCACTGTCGTCCGTCGTGATCAGTCACATGCACGGTGATCACGTCCTGGGGCTACCGGGACTCTTAATAAGAAAGTCACGGGAATCACCGGAGAACGGGAGTTTGTCAATTGCCGGTCCCAACGCCCTCCGGGAGTACCTCTCGTCGAACCAATCATCCCTCGGGTACGAACTCAAAGTAAACGTGGATTGGACGGACCTGGAAGCGGAGTCAACCCTCTGGGTCGATCAGTTCAAGCTCACGGCGCACCCGCTTGACCATCGGACTTCAACATTCGGGTTCAGTTTTGTACTCAATAGAGAAAAACGCAAATTCAATCCCGAGAAGGCCCGGGAACTGGGCGTTCCGGAGGGGCCGCTTCGGTCCAGACTCCAGCAGGGGGAGACCGTAACGCTTGATTCGGGGACTGTGATAGAGCCCGAACAGGTGAGTAAACCCCGGTCCCCTGGTCCTAAATTCGTCTATTTAACGGACACCCGTCCAATTTATAATCTTCCCGAAGCGTTTCACGAGCCGGACTTACTGGTTCATGAGGCAATGTTCAAAGCCGAGCACAAGCAGCACGCCCGGGAGAAAAAACACAGCACAGCCCGGGAGGCCGCACGGGTCGCGTCCCACCTGAAGGCGGACAAACTTCTGTTAACACACATCAGTCAGCGATACGAGGCCCACGAGCATCTCCGGGACGAAGCCCGGCAGGTTTTTACGGAAACGTTCCTTGCCAGGGACGGTCAACGCCACGAGATTTAAGTTACTATTGCCTCAGTCAACCAGAGTGTTTGAGAGGGTACCGATGTCCTCGTACCAGATGTTCATCTCGTCCCCTGGTTCAACTGTCCCGGGGTTTTCCGGGCTACCGAAGGAGATGACGTCTCCCGGTGAAAAGGTGAAACGCTCCGAGAGGAACGATACGATATCATACGGGTGAAAAATCATCTGTTCGGTAGTAGCCTCCTGTCGGACCTCTCCGTTGATTTCCGTTTTCATATCGAGGTGGCCTGGATCAAGGTCGGTTTCAATCCAGGGACCCAGAGGAGCGGATCCATCGAAGGCTTTACGAGCCGTTCGCCGTTCCTGATCCAGAGCGTCCATGTCATTTAAAATCGTGAATCCCATCAGTGCCTCGGGAACCTCGTCCCGTGTCAGGGATTTGCAGCGGACGCCGACGACTGCCGCCAGTTCACCGGCGTAAGTCAGCTCATCGGTAAAGGAGGGATACTGAAGTTCCGAGTCGGGGGCCTGGAGGGAGACGGGAGGTTTAATGAAAAAATCCGGGGTATCCGGTGTATCGTAATCCATCTGGTCTATTTTTTCGGTAAAATTTCGTCCCACGCAGTAGAGAGCCGAAGGCTCACAGGGGGGGAGAAGCCTGGCCTCCCGACCAATGTCGTAACGGCGTTCCGAATCGTCCAAAAGCTCACCGTTGCGGTACTCACCCATAACGGTTCCGTCTTGTGTACATGCTCTGGCAATTTTCATCGGTGATCACAATCCTGGTGTCAAAAAGATTGGGTAATTCACTAAAGAAGGAACCCCGATTATATCCTCTAAAGCGGAACTGTAAAATTTGACCGGGCGGAGTTAGTTTTAACACCTGGTTTCAATTCAACTCAAGGAACCCGGCCAGTTCCACAGGTGCTGTCGTTAAATTTTGGGCAAAAAACATAAGTCGATTCAGCGGTTGCCGGGGGGATTCATGGACTGTTGGGAGCGGAAGGATCAGTCCGGAACAGTTGAGGTCACGAAACTTGACTCTCACCGTCACAGCCCAGAATCATCGCCAGATGAAGCTTATGGAGTAACCGTCGAACCTGGATTGATTAGGGGGGTAGACGTAAAATCCTGGAGTGTTCACCGTCTGTTGGATCGCTCGAAAAGTAAGCTCCCTCTTTCCCTGAGACTTTCAGAAACAATAATAAAAATAAGTCATACAGAGGACACCTAATTACCAAAAATCAATTCATTTCTGTCGATAACGCGTTTTTCCTATACAATGGCTTATGAACTCGCCGTGATGAGAGCGGAGTGTTGACCGTGATTGACGTGTCGCTCTCGGTAAAGCTACCACTGAATTAGTTTTTTCTTCAGGACTGGAGGTTGAAACATGGAGGACCCCGTACCGTTACCCGTCATCTCAGTGGACGATGCCCCCGGCACCGCTCTCGTTATGTTGCCGGGTGTTAGCATGGAGAGGTTGGAACAGGTCTCCTTTGAGGTGGACGATAACATATTGCACATAACCTGTATTTACGACGAAGAACAGGACCAGACGTTTCAGTACGATGTCGAGATCACCGAGGAAAACCGGGAAACCATAGAATCCATGGAACGATTGGCCGTGATGAATCCATCCGATGTTGAACCCAGGAAGCTCACCTCGGATCCCGAACAGATAAAGCGCCTCCGCAGTGTAATGGAGGACGTAAAATCCCTTACCGAGGAGACTGACGAGGGCGAGCAACAAAATGGGCTACTCGAAAATGGTCAGGGCGAGGTTGAGTAATACGTGAAGGTCCTTCTGATAGATAATTACGATAGTTTTACCTTTAACCTGGCCCAGTACATCGGTGAAGTTGACCAGGAACCCCAGGTTGAACGGAATGACGAAATCACCCTCGGTGAAATCCACGAAAACCCGCCGGAAGCGATTGTTATTAGCCCGGGGCCCGGAACACCTTCCGACGCCGGAATTTCCCTGGATGTTATTGAGGAATTTGGGGACGAAATACCAATACTTGGTGTCTGTCTCGGGCATCAGTGTATAGCCCAGAGCCAGGGGGCTGAGCTCAAACGAGCCGACCGTCTGTTGCACGGTAAGACCGCCGATATATTCCACAGCGATTTCCAACTCTACGAGGGATTGAGTAATCCGCTTAAGGCTACTCGCTATCATTCCCTGTTAGTTGATGAGACTACTGTGCCCGAGGCTTTGAGTGTTGACGCACTGTCGGAGGAAAATGAAATTATGGGTCTTCACCATACGGATCAGCCCATGATTGGCGTACAGTATCATCCCGAGTCAATTCTTACGGAACATGGGCGCCGGCTAATCAGGAACTT
>JBDGPI010000128.1:1924-2618 GCA_042219765.1 Salsurabacterium abyssinicum (SeqCode) | reverse complement strand
TGTACCACTGGGCGAGCTTGAACCACCGGAAATTAAACCACGCAAAGGAGAGGATGACACTGTCCGAAATACCTGAAACGCTCGAGCATGTTCTTGCCGGTAAGGACCTCACCAAAAAACAGGCGGAAGCGGTAATGAATGACCTGATGTCGGGGGATCTCGACGATGCTCAGATCGGTGGGTTATTGACAGCTCTCAGGGCTAAAGGCGAAACGTCCGATGAAATTGCTGGTTTTGCCACAAGCATGAGGGACCACGCTAAGTCGTTCGACCTCAGCGACTCCTACCGGCCGCTGGTGGATACCTGCGGCACGGGTGGGGATTCGGTCGAGACAATAAATATCTCCACTCTGTCGGCCATTGTCGCCGCCGGCGCCGATGCTAACGTTGCCAAACACGGAAACCGTTCGGTGTCGAGTCAGTGTGGTAGCGCCGACTTACTGGAACAACTTGGTGTGAAGCTTGAGTTGTCCCCCGATCAGGTTAAGGAATCAATTAGGGAAACGGGAATCGGTTTCATGTATGCCCCGGCGTTTCACGCCTCCATGAAACACGCTATCGGACCCCGGAAATCCCTCGGGATTCGCACGGTCTTTAACCTACTCGGCCCTCTTACGAACCCCGCCGACGCCGATCGTCAGCTGGTCGGCGTTTTCTCGGCCGATTGGGTGCGACCGGTTGCGGAGGCCCTGGG
>JBDGPI010000128.1:270-1914 GCA_042219765.1 Salsurabacterium abyssinicum (SeqCode) | reverse complement strand
GGGGTCACTTGGCGTTGAACGAGCATTGATCGTTCACGGTATGGAAGGGATGGATGAAATCAGTGCCAGTGATCGGACCGTATACGCGGAAGTTAATAACGGTGAGATAAAAGAAGGTGAATTCACCCCGGAATCGTTCGGCATTCAGCCCGTGGATCACGACGATATTCGAGGTGGCGGTCCCGAGGAGAACGAGCGGATCACCAGGGAGTTACTGAATGGTAACGGTCAAGAAGCCGTCGAGGATATTATTGCCATCAATGCCGGTGGCGTCATCTACCTGGCGGAGGAAGCATCCGACCTACAGGAGGGTATTGCCAGGGCCAGGGAAAGTATACGTAGTGGTGACGCCAGGCAGGCTCTGGAGGACCTCGTGGACTTTACGAAGGACGTTTCTTCCTGATTGACGACAGCTTAACTACAACTTAGCCCTCACGCTGATTCATTGTTACTCGTCCGGGCCGACCAGTGAGAAAATGCGAGCCCTGGCCGTGACCTCCCCGCTGTCGTCGATAGCCTCAACGGTAATTTTGTACTCGCTTTCCTCGTTGGTCCGAATTTCGGGAATTTCGGAGGAAGCGGTTATCGTGCCTCTTGCCTTCTTTTCGTAATCGATTTCCATTCCAGTCACGATAAACCGGCCGTCGGGGGGCATGCCGCTGAAAAGGGCCAGGTTACCGGTGAGTTCACAGAGGTTAGCCAGGGCAATCGCATGAATTGAATTCAGGTGGTTTCGAATTTTCTTGTGGTCTTCGATTTCCACCCTTGCGTACCCGGGTTTTAATTCCTTCACGAAAGGGGAAATAGTACCGGTGTAGGGTGCGAACTTACCGATGGAGTAACTGAAAAGTCGTTTACCGCCCGGCAGGCCGCTCGTAAGGTTCCAGAATTGCATTATTTCATTGTTTGAGGAACCAACAATTGATTTGACGGTTTTAAAAGTGTTGTTAAGTAGTTTTTTCATAATGAACCTCCGTGGATAATGGTTGTACTGGCACTATGAGCCACGGTAAAACTACATTCCGAAATAATGAATTTCCAGTCATTAGACCGGACCAGTTCAGATGAGGATCACTTTTTGCTGAAGCTGATCTCCAGGTGGGTTCCACCCTCCCGGGTTAGAGACAGAGAACCGTTCAATTGATCCTCGGTAAGAGTACGGATGAAACCTAAACCGTGGCTGGTTTGATTCGACTGTTCGACGTCTTTGTCGATCCCGTTGCCATTATCCGTTATTGCTAGAGTAACCTTATCATTCTTTTCGGCAAGTTCGATTGTGACTTGGCCCTCCCCGCCGTCAGAAGCGTGTTCCAGACAGTTGGATACGGCATCGTTCAGGATCAGCCCGCAGGCAATGGCCTGGTCAACTTTTAGGGTGTCGAGTGTGACGTTAGTTTCCATATCCACGGTCCGATTGGTGGGTCGATAGGTCGTTTTGAGTTGCCGAACGAGGTCCCTGACGTAACGCTCGAGATCGATATTTGAGATGCTGTCGGATTGATAAAGCCTTTCGTGAAGCAACGCAATGGATTCTATCCGATTTTTGGTCTGCATTAGGGGAAGCTCCGTGTCCGTTCCCCGGTGTTTTCGAATCTGATTGTATGAAAGAGCGCAGCACCTCACTTAGTTTGTAGTGAGGTGCAC
>JBDGPI010000128.1:0-260 GCA_042219765.1 Salsurabacterium abyssinicum (SeqCode) | reverse complement strand
AGCCAATCATAAAACCATCGGCGGGACCTATCATAGTGCTCGCACAAGGCCGTGACGGTCTCGAATCGTCCCGCCTCATAGTCCTCGAAAACTTGGATTCGAAACCGCTTCATGAGATCCTTATCTCTCACGAGGGTGTCCTCCTTTTGAGTGGATTTAGGTGTCCAACTCATCTTACAGGAGGCACCCTCGTTCTCAATCCAATCTGATTGTATGAAAGAGCGCAGCACCTCACTTAGTTTGTAGTGAGGTGCACTATT
>JBDGPI010000127.1:4231-11660 GCA_042219765.1 Salsurabacterium abyssinicum (SeqCode) | reverse complement strand
GCCACCGATCCGCTGTACGTCGTCCGGATCTGGGAAGGTGGGATGTCGATACATGGAGGGGTAGCAGGAGCGGTCCTTGGCATCATCTGGTTTGCCCGAAAAAATGATTACCCTGCCTGGCGGCTTCTTGATGCCGGTGCGATAACCACGCCACCCGGCTTGTTTTTCGGTCGGATAGCTAATTTTATCAACGGGGAATTGTGGGGGAGACCCACGGACGGAAGCTGGGGCGTTGTTTTCCCAAAAGCCCCGGGTCCCGACGTTCCACGCCATCCCTCGCAGCTTTACGAAGCCCTGCTGGAGGGACCGGTGCTTTTTGCATTGCTCTACTACGTGCTGAAGCGCTCGAAAATAGACGGAGTGACCGCTTCGTTTTTCCTGCTGGGGTACGGTTCGTTGAGGTTTTTGGTTGAATTTTATCGTGCTCCGGATCCCTTTATAGGCTACGAGTTTCTGGGAATGACCCGTGGACAGGAGTATTCTTTGATATTTGTGCTTGTTGGTTTAATCATACTGTATCTTCGTCGTCGGTGGACCAGGTCGGAACTGTTCAACGGTTTGTCCTGAGGACGTCCCATAAGGTTACCTCTCATTTTTCTGGCGTTTGATAAATGCTGGAGAGCCGTCGACTGTTCTATGTTGAGCCCTATGCCGTAAGACAGCGTTCAAAGTACCAACACCTCACCGTCCCATGAAGCATCGGGCAAGGAGCCTGAGGTATGGAGGAACTGCTGAACTCCGAGGATCCCGAGGAGTGGCTGGAGGAAACCAAGAAGGACCGGTTTGAGACGTTCCGGAATGAATCGGTTGTCGGCGATCATTGTGAGGCCTGTCAGTATTCTCCCGATCCGGTAATTAAACGGGGATCCCTGGACGCTGATCTTGTGGTCGTTGGATCCTACCCTTCGGGAGAGGACTTTCAAAATAGGACCCCGTTCTCCGGAGCCGTGGGTGAATTACTGGATGAAATGCTTGCGGCCATCGATCTTGATGTCGAGTCGGATTGTTACTTGACCAATGCACTACTCTGTGGCGGACCCGAGGAAAACCCGGCGGAAAAGTCGGTTGACGCCTGTCGAATTAATGTAAACCGGCAGTTGGAACTTGTCTCGCCGGACGTGGTTCTCGGGCTGGGGAAATACGCCTATTGCTCCCTCTACCACGAACCAGTATCCACTGATTTTCGGGATAAGCTCGGGTATCAGGGTTCAATTCCTGACTTTCCCTGGCTTGAAGGGGTAGTGACCGTCCATCCGGCGATGATACTGCACCAGCCGGAGGGGTCCGACAAACGCCGACGGTTGAAACAGCTTGCCTGGGATAGTCTTCAACGGGTTGAGTCGATCCTGCGGGAGGAACCCGTGTCGGATCCGGACGAGGAGGATGAGGATTCCTCCAAATAACGGCTATTGGCAGTTTTGATAAACGAGACGTTGTGAATCATTCCTTAAATTTATTTCTAAGCTGGTGGTTTCCTTATGATCTGGATACACGTAGTTTTCCTAACGCTGATCCTGGGAACGGGCGCGTTTTTTCTATACCTCGATATTATGAATTTACGCTACGGGGAACGGCGGGTGCGCGAGGAGGAAGACCGTTTGCGGGAGCAGTTTGGCGTTGAGGATCCCGAAAAATTACTCAAGTACCAGCGGGTTAAAACCGGTTTTTCCCAGCTTCAGAGTGGAATTATGCTGGCAATAACCCTTCTGGTGCTCTACACCGGCCTGTTCACCAGGGTCGTTGAATGGATGGAGAGTTTGACCCTCGGGTTCACATTAAGAGGGACACTGTTCTTCGTAGGATTATCCGTGGTCGGTGTTTTTGTGTCCGCCCCGTTTTCGGCATTTCAAACCTTCGTCATCGAAGAAATCTTTGATTTCAACGAACAGACTGCCGGTCTCTGGTTTCTGGACAAGCTGAAAGGTCTGGCTCTGACGGCTGTATTTGCCAGTTTGCTGTCGGCTCCCATACTCTGGATACTCAAAAACTTCCCGGATTACTGGTGGATTGGCGGCTGGGGTCTGGTCGTGGCCTTCGGTCTCGTTATGCAGGTACTCTACCCCAGGGTAATTGCTCCTCTTTTCAATGATTTCGAGGCCGTGCAGGAAGGGGAGCTTGCCGAGGCTATTGAAGAAGTGTTTGATCGGGCGGGGTTCAGTTGTTCACAAATATTTACGATGGATGCAAGTCGTCGTTCGTCCCATTCCAACGCCTATTTTATCGGGTTCGGTCGTACGAAACGAGTGGTGCTTTTCGATACGCTTATCGACCAGATGGAGGTCCCTCAGATCCAGAGTATACTGGCTCATGAACTGGCTCACTGGAAGAAAGGTCATATCTGGAAGAATATAGCCCGTCAGGCGGTACGAACGGGTGTTGTCTTCTACGTGCTGTACCTGCTTCTAAACAGTGCATGGCTCTACGACATGTTCTGGTTACCGGCCAGTGCCGAGTACGCTGCATTACTCGTGGCCGGTCTCTGGTTAAGCCCCATCAATAAGTGGTTAAGTCCTCTCGAAAATTATTTCTCAATTGCTAATGAACGTGAAGCGGATCGGTTTGCCGTTGAAGTTGTTGGTACGGGCGAGCATCTCATCGAGGGACTTTACCAGCTGGTTGGAGAAAATCTTAGCAACCCGTATCCGCACTCCCTCTACGCACTGTTCCACTACACGCATCCACCGATACCTCAGCGGGTTGAAGCTATCGAAGCCGCGAGTAGTACTTCCTCGGAGACCTGAGGACGATTTAATTCACCTTGAACGATAAGTACCTGCCGGGGTACCGTTCCGTACTAGGGGGAGCGGGTGTCTTCCTGTGGGCACTGTTCGGTCGCTGGCTTTTACTCGGGCGAACTGGCGTCTGGATGGACGAAGCATTTTCGTTGTATTACGCCAGTCAGCCCCTGGACTGGCTGCTGAAGAACGCCGCCGGTTTGATTAACCATCCACCTGGGTATTTTTTGTTGCTGAAGGCCTGGTTGAGCTGGACCGGGAGCAACCAGGTTTTGCTGGAGTTGTCGAGTATCGTCCTGAGCCTGCTGGCAATTGGGTTGTTTTATTTTTTGGCCAGGGAGTTATTCACTCCCGGTTGGGCCCTTTGGTTGACCGCCCTTTTCGCCATACATCCGTTTTTAATTTACTATTCGATTGAGTTACGGATGTACACACTGGGGCTTATCGGAGTTATCGGGAGCCTCTGGCTTATTCTCAGGTTGTTGGATCAATCCCGGTTGATTTCCTGGTTGGGTCTTTTGTTTTTTAGCCTCTTGAGTTTTTACTCTCACTCCCTGACCGTTTTATACCTCATTCCAGGAATAACTGTTCTCGGGTGGACCTGTTATCGCCGAAGTCAGCTGGGCCCTTTTGGATGGTACTGTCTTGGTATTCTGGTTCTGTACGGACCCTGGTTTCTCCAGGTAGTTGGACAGGCAACGAGAATAAGTTCTGATTTCTGGATTCCACCCTTTCACCTTGCCGATGTCGTGCGTCTAAGCCTTGCCTGGGGGGGCTATACGCTTCCCCATGACCCGGGTGTCCTCTACGGACTCGGCTCCACGGGAGTCGTGGTGCTCTTTTTTGTACCACTGATGTTTGCTTACAAGGCCAGAGGCAGTAATGGGCGGTTTCTTTCACTTTTAACGGTTGGACTACCACTTACGGTGATCACGGCCGTCTCACTTTACGGACAGTCAGTTTTCCTGACCCGGGGGTTTCTTTTTGCGCTTCCTTTTGTGGTAATACTCTGGGGTCTTGGGCTGAGGCAACTACCGGGTCGGCTTGTTCGGGATTTTGTGGTGCTTTTTGGGGTTTTTCTGTTGTTGAACACTGTTCGCCTTCACCTTCATCCGCCTCACCGGTTTTTACTGAAGCTTTCCAACAACATAAGCAGTAACTACCCTGCGCAAACAACCCTTGTACATACAAGTAAACGAACGTTTTTTCCGTTCAAAATGGTTTACGGTCAGAACCGCAACAATAAGATACTCGGGGATCAGATCCGCCCATTTTTTCCCGGGACGTGGGAACAAAATCTGAGAAACCTGAGGAAGCAGTACGTGCGTAGTCCCGTTCTTTTTGTTGTCTACCGCAGCCAGTATCCCCACTGGAAACAACTCGTTAATCAGCTTCGATCCGAAAGCCGGGTTGTGGAAAGGACCCTCCGGTGGGACGAGAAAGTGTTCCAGCTTGTTTATCTGCCCGAGGGATTTCCGGCGCAGGAGGATCGGCTAGTTAGGCGCTGGTCCCTGGCGAAAGCTCCGGTGGTTTGTCCACGACCATGTTTACGATAGATTCGTCCCTTTATCCCGGCATCGAGCGGCTCTTTCTTACGCTGATTGCCGTCGCATCGGTAGTTGGGTTGATCCTGGGGGCAACCAACCATCTGCTGTTTGTTGAGTCCTTTTCCTCCATGGTGCTTCTTTTCTGGTTCTGGCTCCTGGCGACCTATCTTGGACTTGCCATACCGGTGGTCTTAATTATTCAAGTCCTGCATCATTACTTCGACAACGGTCGTGTTCTGTTTGCCTTCGTAAATACAGCTCTGGTGGCTTGGCTGGTTTTTCTTGCAGTAGTCGAGTTTCCTGTACGAGCTGTTATGGAGCATCCCTTCCACGGAGCCGGGATTGTGTCCTTGCTGTTGTTGCTGGCCGCCGGACTTGGGGGGATCTGGTACAATCACGATCGGCGCCGCCGGGTACGCACGATCTATTTTGGTGCTCTTCTTGTCTTTCTACTGACGGTCCTGGTTGGCGGAACTGTTCCGTCGCAGGGCACTCGCATTGACAGGAGTGGGACTCGACGGACGTCTCCTGTTGAGACTCCGCTGGTATTGATCGGCCTTGACGGGGCTGACTGGGATTACATGAATCCGCTTATCGAGCGTGGGAAGTTACCCACCCTGAGTAGATTGAAGCGGAAGGGGAGCTGGGGACGCCTAAAGACGATTCAGCCGACGAAATCACCGATTCTCTGGACCTCAATGGCAACCGGCCACCCGCCGGAACGCCACGGAATAAATGGGTTTCTTGGATACCGTATCTTTGGTTCCGATCGTCTTTTTGCCCGTCCTGATTTTCCCGCCTGGACGGGACTCTCCGCCCTCTTTCCCTACATTGTACGGGGGACCGACCCCCTTAATAATTCACACCGGCGATCCTACGCGTACTGGGAGATTGCTTCGTCCTACGGGCAACCCGTCTCCGTGGTGAACTGGTGGATGACCTGGCCGGCCGATGTAATTCAAGGGGCCATGATTACCGAACGGATCCACTACCGTCGTTTCGGTTACACGGCGAAACCAACCGAGGCTCGACTGGTTTATCCACCCGGGTTCGAGGAGTGGGCACGCCGGCGGATGACCTCTCCGGCCAACGTGGGCTACGGAACGTGGTCGGAGTACTTTGACCTTAGCCGCAAGGAGTACCGGCGCCTGCGGACCCGAAAGTTCGAATCCCATAATCTCGTAGCCGAGTTTCCCTTCCTCATATCGATGCTTGAGTCAAATACGAGGCTTTCTTCGGAACTGATTGATCGATTGTCCGGGAAGTACAATCGATCCGTTGATTCAATGGTTCTTTTTCGGGCGCTGGACCTGGCCGGTCACACAGGATTGCGATACTCTGATCTGGTAGAAACCTCGAACGAATTACCCCGGTTTGTGCGGGAGACATTCGGTTCGTTTTACGGACGCATCTATAACCGGGTCGATCAAGCCGTCGGAAAAATTATCCGTCAGTACGATAATCCCAACGTGGTCATTGTTTCCGATCATGGTTTCGAGCGAAGAATCAACGGTGGGGAAGTAAAATACGACCACAAAGAAGCTCCCGACGGGGTCTGGATTGCTTCCGGACCGGCGTTTGAGAATGGGAAGAGGTCCAGACTGACCCTTTATCAGGTCATCCCGCTCGTATTAACGGCCAAGGGATTACCCCTTGCGGAGGATTTCACCGATCAGGTTCCGGTTGACCTATTTGACGATGGTTTTTTACGGTCGCTGAACCGTTCATCCGTTGACACCTTTGGTACAAGAGGGACTGGTGACGAGCGTTCAGGTCGGAACCGAACCAACGATCGAATTGAAAATCACCTGGACGGACTCGGTTACTTTTGAACTGTCGCTGCAATTTTACGAGGATAGACACTGTCCTGACGTTCCTGTGACAATCAGGTTGAACTCCGGATGGTCTCAGTCTAAACCATTAATTCGGTTAACGAATTCCCGGAGAGGGCAAAATGTTGTAAGTACTGGAGTCTTAGAAACCAGGAGCAATCACTTTGAGAACAATTGATCTTGAGGAAGGTATGTGACCCATAATGAACATTCTTCTGTCAGGTCCACCACGAGTCGGTAAGACAACGATCTGTCGGATGATCATGGACGAGGCCGATCGCACTGTGAAAGGTTTTGTCACGGAGGATATCCACCACGACGGTGAGCGAGTGGGGTTTATGATCGAGTTCGATGACGGTGAAACGCGGGTGTTAAGTCACGTTGATTTCGATGAACCCCACGTTGGCAAATACGGTGTCGATCTCGATACGATGGACTGGCTCGTTGGTAAGGCCGCCAACTGGCAGGTGGATCCCGCCGACCTTTTTATTGCCGATGAGGTAGGGAAGATGGAATTAAAACACGATGAATTTAAGGAGATAGTGGAGGAATTACTGGAGTCCGACGTTGATCTGCTTGCCACTATCCCCAAGGTGGGGCCGGATTTTGTGGCCGACATTCGATCGCGGTCCGACGTAACTGTTCTGGAGATGGACGAGGACAACCGGGAGGAGGTCCAGACGGAACTCGTCGAGGTGATTGACCTCAAACCGTCGAATTAAAATGTTGGCTCAGGATCCTCTCCGACCGAAGGGGAGAACCGAAGCAAGTTTTAAACTTGTTTGACCGGACCGGTCGTTGATGGAGGTCGATCCGAACACGGCTCGGGGAGGCGATTAGAACAGGTTGATCAGGACCAGGTATCCATTGGCCAGGAGAAGTTGAACCAGCACAAAGAGGAGGCTGATTCGCATAAATTCTACAAAGCTAACGGAAATATCTTCCTGACGAAGTACTGTCATGCCGACCATGGTACTCACGGATCCTATGGTCGTAAGGTTACCCCCGAGATTGGATCCCAGAATCAGGCCCCACCAGAAGGTGTCCTTGGCCATTTGAATCTCCAGGCCATGGATAATCTCTACCATCATTGCCGATAGCGGTATGTTGTTCGTAAAGCCCGACAAGACGGCCGAAAACCACATTAGGAACGAGGGACCACTTAGCGGACCGGAAATCAGGTAGGGTTTCAGAGCGAGTCCGATCTGGTAGAGGACCCCAACTTCCTTCATCACTCCGATAATAGTGAACAGGCCCACGAAGAAGAAAATAAGGTTCCACTCCACTTTTTCGAGGGCGGTCTCGACGTCGGCGG
>JBDGPI010000127.1:0-4221 GCA_042219765.1 Salsurabacterium abyssinicum (SeqCode) | reverse complement strand
GGGAAAGATAACCAGCATCAGCGTTCCAAATCCGAGTGCAATCCACTCAAGTGGGAGCTCCTGTACGACTGGAAGAATACCGTGGAAGGCAAAAGCGCCGATGAAGCTAAGAACGCAGATGATTGCAAGGACAAAGAATGACAAGTCGTTCACTGTTTCCCAGGCGTCGAACTGGCGAACGCTGCGGGCCTGGTTCTCCAGTTCGTCCGAGCTCGGATTGGATCGGAACGTTTCCGGAAACAGCCAGACGGCAATTCCAATACTTGCCAGCATTGAGACAAGTGCGTAGGGGGTGAGCACGATCAGAATAGTCAGGTACGAGAGGCCGGCCTTGGTTCCAATAATGATATTGGGAATGGAGCTGATTAACGTCATCGTTCCGCCAACGTTGGTCATTAAAGCTTCCGTGATTACGAATGGAACGGGGTTCAGTTCGAGTTTTTCCGCAGCGATAATTGTCAGGGATCCGACGATTATCATGGCGGTTACGTTGTCGAGAAAAGCACTGAACAGAAGTGTCAGGAGGGCCAGTAACCCGAGCAGTGGTACCGGTCGGCCTCGTGAAAATTGCAGGAGTTTTATTGAAATGTACGAGAATACACCACTGTGGGAGGCCAACTCAACAAAAATTGTTGCCCCTATAATAATACCCACCGCACTCCATTCAATCATGTGGACGTAGGCGGGAAGATCCCCTCCGTGCCCACCACCCAGGTGTCCACCGGCGGTGGCCAGGAAAAGACAGACCCCCGAGCCGATCATTACGGTAACCGTCTTGTCCATCTTCCCGGAGGCAATCATGACCAGGACGATAAGGAGGATGGAACCAAAGATCCAGTGCTCGGGTGCGATTGCGTAGTGCATGAGTACGTAGGCAAGGACGGTAAGTAAAATTGCCCCGCCAAGGGACACGAGGGGGTTTAGTGGTTGGTTTCGAGTCTTCATGATTGATCGATGAAGTTCCGGATCAGCGCAGGCCTAAAAGTTCGAGTTTGAGTTGTACTCGAGTCTTGCAGCAGGGATCCGGTTCCGAAGGACATGAGTTATATCGTTAGTATTTCGGTTGACGTGTAGCGCTTGAAGAGTGGCTCAAGCGACCCTGGATCGTAGCCGCCTCCACTGAAATGAAATGGTAGGGCGAGAAGAGTTGGGGATACATCAAAATATTTTGATGTATCAGCAAGGTTTTCGACCGTTCCATCGTGGATTTCAAAATTTACGGTGATCCCGTGTTCGTCCCGGAGGATCCGACGGGTCTGGCGGAGTTTTCGTCGCATGGTTTCGTGAAGCGTTGACTCAAGTTCCGTCTCCGCGGCAGTGTAGTTAAACTCGTCCGATTGCTGGATCAGTTCCCTCATGCTGGAGAGGAAACGCTCGTCCGCAACGGCCGCAACGTTGAGGGTCGAGCCATCCGGGCAGAGACCGGCCGTGCAGCGTATCAACCGCAACAAATTATGGAGTGATGAGCCCGCAATCACCACGTGATCGTAGAGGTCCCTGGAGGGACGGTGTGGTGGGTCCCTCAGGAGTAGAGTTGGGTGCAGAAATTCCGCGAGTAAGTTTCTGAGTACGTTACCGAGTAGCCCGGGGTCGCGCTTCTCGTCGGGCGTTAGGTGAAAAGGAGCCGGAAAAACACAGAGGGTTTCGTCACCGTCGCCGGGTATCTGCTCCAGGATTGCTTCCTTGACGTCCCCTTCAAGGTGTTCGTATCGGCGGAGGTAATCGCCGATGTTTTCCCCGAGGAGATCCACCGGGTCCAGTTCCTCTTCCGCCCGAGCGGCCGGAAACAATAGATCCAGTTTACATTCCAGCAGGGAAGCCAGCTCACTGGCGAAATCCGCGCTTGAACTGGCAGTGGTACTGGCGTCCACGAAAGTAAGAATTTGTTCGTAAGACTGTTTCATGTCCCCGGGCAGTGAGGCACTGCGGTACCGGGTCTTGTAGTCCTCGAGCCGTTTTTCTAGATCCATGCTGTCTGGTCTCCTTTAGGACTGGACCACTCAGGAAGTCGTCCTGAAGAGGGTGGTTCCGCTTATAAATGGGCCCTGGTTCAACCTGGTCTGGATTCATATTATGGGTTAGCTGGGGTTCTGTCACCATGACTTCACGAATGAGTCAACACCCCGGGCAAAGGGTGGATTAAGATATAAAATCAGACGACAACATTTAGTTTTCTTTTCGTGTCTTATGTCGGTTTAATTGATATAATGAAAACCCTATTGATTGAGTCCCCTATTCAAATGACGTTCTTTGCCGACAATCTCCTCGAGGATGTGAACTACTTGAAAGCTCCCTCGATTCCGGACAACGAGTCCTCACGGTTGGACAGCCTCAGGGACCTGAATATACTCGATACTCCCGCCGAAGATCGTTTTGATCGCATTACACGGATTGCCAAACGGTCTTTTGGTTGTTCCTACGCGGCCATTAACCTCGTTGACGAAGACCGACAGTGGGGTAAATCGACGTGTGGGGTGAAATCGACCGAGGGTCCCCGTGAAACTTCCTTCTGTGCTCACGCGATTCTGGATGAAAAAACGACAATTATTCCGGATACACACGAGGATGACCGGTTTCACGATAATCCCCTGGTGACCGGCGACCCCCAGATACGATTTTACATGGGTCATCCAGTCCACTCGCCGGAGGGATACTCAATCGGTACTCTGTGCGTGTTTGACCCCGAGCCCAGGGACATGGTGTCTGAAAATGAGGAAGAATTGATACTTGATCTTGCCATGGTGGTCGAATCCGAACTTCAGCGCAACAAACTTCACGACGTTCAGTCCGATCTTCAGGAGAAACTGAATGCCGCGCAGAGGCGGTCACGCATTGACGAATTGACGGATCTCTGGAACCGTCGCGCCATCATCGAAATGCTCCGGGAAGAGTGCCAACGGTCGTTCAGGGAAGAGGAAGAAATAGGTGTATCCATGGTGGACATTGATGATTTCAAAGCCGTGAACGATTGCTTTGGTCATCCGGCCGGCGATAAAGTGATCAAATCGGTTTCGGAGACAATGCGTCAGTCCGTCCGCGACTACGATGCGGTCGCCCGGTACGGAGGGGAGGAATTTCTCGTTCTGCTTACGGAGGGAGATCCCAAACAGGTCGAGCGCATTACGGAGCGTATCCGCCGTCGCATTGAGGAAAAAACGGTGGACCTTGAATCAACGGAAATTGATGTGACGGTTAGCCTGGGGGTCACAGCCCGTGAATTAACGGAAGGGGTTGACCCCTCCGATCTTATCCAGGAGGCCGACGAGGCACTCTACCTTTCCAAGAACAGGGGGAAGAACACGGTCACCTTTTACTCGGATTTTTAACGATAAGGTTTCGCCTGAAGCTGGAATTGGATGGCTTCTAAAGTGCAATTCGGTAAACATTTCACCACTTGACCGGTGTTTCAATCCTACGGCAGACGGTGGCGGGTCCCATCAGCATCGACAGGGACCCGCGCTATCCGACTGCCTCCCTTTGATCAATCATGCCGACTTACCTGCGGTTGGCCAAAGGCTTCAAAGTAATCGTTAAGCTTTTCTTCAATGCTCCGTCGCCATCGGCGAAGTTTCGGTTTCATGGAACCACAAACCTCCTTTCAGGGAATACGGTCCGAAGCCTCATACTGCATCGTCAAAGGAATTGCACGGACTCGGGATTCAGAACGATTTTGCATTGGAGTGAGTCCGGAGATCACTCCCCGGACCCGATTCGGTCTGGTTCGGGCTGATGAAATCGAAGCTCTTGTTTAACACTCTCCGGCCGAGGCGGCGAAGTTGCTTCCGCTTGCCACGGCTTCGGTAGTCATTCCAGCAGACGATCCGGATTATTCCGACGAACATCACAAGACGGTTCATAATTACACCTCTACGAAACTCGTTTAAGGTCAGAAAAATCCCCGTCATTCGCAATCTCCTTGACGGTTGAAGCATCAACGGAAATCGGTTCCCCCGTTTCAGGATGCGGCACGACAAGTTTTATTGCCTTTTTACCCACCGTTTACACCTCCTTTTGAGTGCAAGATGACGTTGGGATAACTGTCCGATACTTAATCAAATGAGTTGGCTAAATCCTCTCCTGTTTGACCCTTTCAAGTATAATCCTCCGGACGTGCTTTAATTGATAGTCTCCATAACAACAAACTAAGAATTAAAATTAAATAAATAGACAATAAAATCCGTTAATAGAAATCAATTATTTAACTTTAAAACAATATAAGAT
>JBDGPI010000126.1:0-4306 GCA_042219765.1 Salsurabacterium abyssinicum (SeqCode) | reverse complement strand
CCAGCAGAAGATCCAATCCTCCGGCCATGGTCAACTCCCCCGCCGTCACCAGCTCACCGCTCCGGCCGGGTAGGATGTAACCGAGGACCAGACTCAGGAAGAAAACCATCAGAAGCACCTGAATGCTATCCGTCAGGACCGAACTCCTCAGACCTCCCCGCAGGCTGTAAAGCAGGGTAATAAGCACGAAGGCTCCACAGGCCATATAGTACGTCAGGGTTCCCTTCGAACCGAAGTAGGTTCCAACAACGATCGTGTTTGACCAGATTTCGTTAAAAAGACGGATGAAGATCGCAATCATGAAGGTCAGTGCCGCAATCTCACCGTATTTAGTCGTTAGAAATTCAGCCAGGCTTTCCACGTCGTACTGATCCCGGATGAAATAGATGACAACCCCGGCCACCGGAATCGACAGGTACCAGGCCGAGTAAGCCAGTCCCCCGGTTAACCCGTAGCTGGCGGCAAGGTTTGCGGCGTTGGTAATAGACTTGGCAAAGATCCACGAGATAAAAACGCTCCCCGTCAAAAGCCAGAAGGAAACCGGGTCACCCTGTTGGGATTTCCCCTGATAAAACATATCGCTGTCCTCACTCCAGGGCGAAAGCCACCAGAGGAAGATTCCGTAACCCAGTAGGACAAACCATTTCAGGTCACCTGCAAAAATCATAGGCATCGCTCCTTAATAGCGTTAAAACTTCATCTGAAGTTCGGTGATCAAGTAATTCTTAATTCCGTCACCATGGACCCCGTTTGTCGACGTCACATTATTACCGGGATCGGCGTAGTACTCCGCAACCAGATTCGTTTTTAGACGGACGTTGGGATTTACGTACCAGTTAAGCCCCCCCGTTACGGCCGCAATGCTGTAATCGGAGGTCTGATTCATACGGGCATAGTCAAAACGCAATAAGGCCTGAAGACCGTCGGACCGATCCCCCTCCAGGAAATACCCCGGCTGAAGGTAAGCCCCGTTCAGGCGGGTCGAAGCATCCCTGAAATCAGCGTGAAGTCCCTCTCCTCTGAGAGAAAATTCATCACCGGTGTAATCAAAACTGGCCCCGTAAAGACGTCGTGTTCCCGTGACGCCGAGACTGGCGTAGTTGGTGAAGGTATATCCTTCCAGGGAGAGCGTCTGGGGACGTTCACTGCTTCGATCCAGTGCGATCGACCACTGAAATTCCTCCGACACGTCCTGCTGCAATTTCATTTGGAACTCCTTCGACCCGTTGTTCTCCGAAAGGTTGTCGGCAGCCCGGCCGTTCCCGTTGAACAAGCCGGTGTAAAGCGTCCAACCCTGACCCAGCGGTTGTTCGAGCATCCCACCAAACTGCACGTCGAGCGCCGGCAGGAGAAACAGACTGTTTAGAGCAAGGTACCGTTCAATCATGTCGAGCGAGCGGGAGGACCGGTTGTTCTCCGTGGAAAATGGAGTGATAAATTTCCCGGCGCTCCAGCGGCCGCCCCAGTAGCTCGGACCACTGATTTTCGCCACAACGAGATCAAAGTCCGATTGGTTTGTTCCGTTGAAATCAGCCCCGTCAACCTCGATTAGCATTTGGTAGCGTTCTTCAATATCAATGATCCAGTCCAACCGGGCACGTCGCATGCCGAAAGCGCCCTGCCGAGCTGCACGCTGAAAGTCGGAGTGATAGACGTCGGACCGGAACTGAAGGTAGCCAAGCTGACGAAAGCGAAATTCGCCGTCGGGCGATGTTAGCGATAGTCCCGCTCCCTTCCGGTATTCAGCCTCCCATTCGGTTAGTTTAGCGGCATGCATCGTCGTGGCACACGTCGCGAAAAACAGAGTGCACAGAACCGTAATAATCCGCTTTGTATGCGTGTTAATCAGGATCATTCCCCTTCGGTGTAGTAATAGTGATAATTCAGCCCAATTCGTGCAGATACTAAGGCACCAGTAAAGTCGATTCATCTGCTTCAGTAAGGTAGGTACGGCTAGCCTCACCGCTTGTGCCCGTATACCGGACCCTGCACCGAAATCCTGCAGCGGTATTGTCTGAAGCGGTAAGGCCTAACCCTGGTTAGTGGCTAATAATGGGGAGTAAGGGTGGGGAACGATAGTTCCTGGAGAGAAAAGTTTTCGGAGTCTCACTGATGCGGGTTCCGAAGCTGGTCGGAATCCCATTACCGAAAACCAGAAAATAAGCTAGTTCAAAAATCCATTGGTAGGAAACAAGCCAACGGCTCTTAATTGAGAGCCAGTCGGTCGGACGATCAACGTCGTTGAGAGGTTCGAGTTGCTCAATTCGTGAATATAACTCATCGAGCCTATCGAGCAGGGATTCGTAGGTATTGCCGACGTAAAACGGAACGTCCCGCAGGACGTCTTCCCGGTATGTGTTGAGGCCCAGCAGGTAAAAGCCTCCGTCACCGGCCGGGCCAACCACCGCCGTTTCATCCGAATTGCGGAGGCGTGCAATCGCGTCACGAACGTGAGCAATTCCGAGCCCGGGCGTGTCGGCGGCCATGGCGAGAACGTTCTCGTAGCCGGACTCAAAGAGCTCCCGAACGGTTGATTGAACCTCGGACGGTAACGTCGATCGGTCGACTGATTCGTTTAGGCGCAGGTGAAAATGATCGGAATCCGGAAGAATGTCGTCGACCCACTGACGCTGATCCGGTGTCGTCACAAGATAAATGTCACTTCGCCGGAGTTCAGTAAGATCCTGCAGGAGTTCGTTCAGGATTGTCCGCTGGCTGACCTGAGTCAGTCCGGAACCAGCGGCTGGCCCCACGAATATCGACAGTGCCGTATCGGTCGCCGGACCGTTAATGGGATCCACTGTCGTTTCGCCTTCTCGTATTGATAAAAAACATACTTTGCGACACGGGTAGCGTGGCGATAGGAGACCCGTCCCTTTGCTTCAAAGCTATGAGATAAAGTAAAGTCGGAACTTGGGCTCAGTTCCTGAAGCAAACAAAGGGGGCTGTAGACGGATGATTACGTTAATCGACAATTCTCTATCTAATGTACGAAAGGGTCAGTTCATTGTCAAAAGACCTTGCAGGTTTAAGGGCCTTACCCCTGGGATGAGTCGGCAAACCAGAGGCAGTAATAACAGACCAGGCTCATCCAGAGGGTCGATACCGTTATTGCGCCGCCGGATCCCCAGAAGAGGTAACTCCAGACTTCGGACCCGTAGCGGACGAGCCAAGGAGCAGCAACCTCCGTAAGTAGGCCACCAAAGGCCAGGATAGTCATCAGGTTTTTTTCAAGCTCCGGCTGGGAACTCAAAAAGTAAAGGTGGACCAGCGCCAGGTAAACGACCGGCATGATGAAGACGTGGAAGTGAGTGACTTCGAGCAGCTCCCGGTAGGACTTCTTAACGTGGAATTGATCGACGTTCTTCTCCCCCCGGTTCCCCTGGTAGTAATCCGAGGCCCGGTCGGTGCTGAAGTTAAACTGCTGATGATAGAGCGCAACCGACGAGACAAGCCCCAGCAGAATAAATAGGATGAAGAACGAAAAGGCAAGTTTCATGGGAACCGAAAAATTCGAGAGGGACGAGCGCCCCTGGGCAAAAACTTTCACGAAAAACACCCAACTGCTGACAGGAGGGAATAAATTAAGGATTTAACGCAACTTAAGCACCAAATCTTATCGCACACTTGCGGAGATTGGCACTAACTCGCTCCGGACTCCGGTTCAAACAATATCCTACGAATGTCCCGGTACTAATGAACTGCCAAAACCACTGCAGACTCAGTCTACCCTTAACTCTTCACTTTTCACTCTTCACTTTTCACTCTTCACTTTTCACTCTTCACTTTCCAGTCTTCACTCAGTCATCCCTTTGATCTTCAAAATAGCTAGTACTTTACGGGCCCCACGGGCCGTGGCCTTCGAAGAGATGGTAGCCCCGGCAATATGAATAACGTCGTAGTTCACCTGGAACTCACTATCCTCAAGTGTCCGGCCCTCGAACTGCCCCATGAACCGTCGGGATTCAATCTCACTTCCGTGTGGTTCCCGGTAGATCATCAAATCGATACGGTGAATGCTCCCATCGACGTTAACCCCGTACATCAGGTCCATGTACTCGTGCTGTCCGGGCTGTTTAAGGGGCACGGCGTACCGGTAGGGTTTCCGGGCGTTTTCCGATTCGTATATTTTATAGACGGTGTGTTTTTCGGTGAAAAGCCCGACCCGCTGTTCGGACTGAATGCGCCGTCGTTCGGTATCCGAAAGCTCAATTTTTGTTCGGACCACGCGCTCCCCGGTGTCCGTCTGGAGGTTTAAAGCCTCGGTTTCGGAAAGGTAACCCCGGGGGTAGAACTTCGACTCGAG
>JBDGPI010000125.1:11910-28509 GCA_042219765.1 Salsurabacterium abyssinicum (SeqCode) | reverse complement strand
ATTTCTACCTTGAATTACCCCATCATCACCTGAAAGCTGTGGTAAGTAACAAACTTTCCGTTGTTGAATCCCTGATCAACGATCTGAGGGAAACCGGATTTGAAATCAAAACCACAGATATCAACCGTAGTGAGCCCGGTAACTACGAAATTCTGCTCGAAATACAGGGGGCCGAGGAATCACTCAGCAAAATTCCGGAACTCGTTGAAACAGTTCCCGAGGTCGAATCGATCAACATCATCCCCGAATAACCCGAACACTTCGCTTCAATCCAGTACCAGAAGCTTAAACTTCCTCCTGGCTCAACTCATTTTCGAGCTGACGGATGTGAGTGAACAATTCTTCCAGATCATCCTGGATTTGAGGATCGTCGGATAATTCCTCGACGTCCTGATCGTCGGGGTGAAGAACGACCAGTTTTTCCAGTTGGTCGATCTGTCGTTGATTGTTTTCGTTTATCTCAATGGGATACGAATTGCCGACCGGATTTCCTTCCTCGTCCTCGTCGTAGATACAGGCAACCTGAAGGAGATTCTCTTCTTCGTTAACTTCGAACCCTACTTCCAGCAGTTCATCGGTCCTCACGGCGGGAAGAAAAAGTAAAAATTCACCCGATTCCTCGGATCCAAGCGGTATAAGGGGAAGCTGTAAACCCTGCATAATTATTGCCTCCGGAACAAAATAAGTCGCAATGATCTTTGATGCGTAATTTTTTAAACGGTTAAACCGACATAATAGATTGTCTGAGCCATCGAGCGTAGATTAAAGCCTGAACTGTTACAGGACAGTCTCTTTACAATGGTTAAAGGTAACTTCAGGGATCATGTTGAGTAAGATTCACGGTGCCACTTTCCTCAATAACAAGCCAGAACCATCCACCTCCAAGTCTCGCAAATGTCCTTTCTCTGGACGGTCGATTCTTAGCTAATGTCTCAATCACCTATTTGTCTACCGAGGAGTACCCAACGGATTAAGTAGTAACGACGATACAGTTCAGGAGACTTGATAAATGAATCCCCGTACGATTGACGTTATGGAGTTGATTCTTGACCCATTAGGGCGTACTGTAAGTATTGAACCGGATCACCTAGAGGAGGGTACACAATGACTGTCTCGTTTACGGATCAACTCGAAAAAACACTTGAGGAAATCGATAGAATTCAAACCCGTGAAAACCTGGACGCTGACGATGCGATCCAGGTCGCCATTCTGGCGGAGTTAAGGACAATTCGTGAAAAGATTGAGGACATCGAGGTACACACTAATAATACCGTTCGGAAGTTATAGAGACGAATGAGTTAAACGGTCACGGTTAGGGCAAAGAACTTCAACGGTTTCGCAGGAATTCCGTTAGTTCGGACGGCTACACGATAGTGACAATTTGACGGATCACGAGTAGCCGTGGAATCATTGAGGCCTTGTAAAAATCCAGGACGAATCAAAAAAGCCACCACAGTTCGTCAACTGGTGTTCGCCTCATGTGAGAAGTAAGACGGAACTGTGACTAAACCCAAACCAACCGGAAACGAGCCGTTGTTAGAACCGGTAGGAAAGGTTGAAGGACCCTCCCGCCACGGTAGGTTGCTCGTTTCCTTCCTCGTCTTTGACCCGTTTATCGCTAACAACTCCGGATACGTCCACATTCAAACCGGCAAGTTGAACTCCGACTCCACCCGTGTAGAGGCGACCCTCGGATGCCTCAGCAAGGTTTTCCCGAGCCCCAGCCCTCAGGGCGATGTTTAACCAGAAACTGTTGATCAGGTTAAACTCATTCCCAACACTTACGTACTTCTTTTCGTAATCATTCATCAGTGTTTCGTTGGTGGTGATATCGTAGTCCGCCGAAAGCTGCCACCAGTCCGAGCCGATGTCCACGGGCATGAAGTCGAGCGGATACCCCGAGAAACCGACGCGAACCTGAGGATCCACGGTCACTTCATCCGGAGCCACTACCGGTGTGTCGTTGGCCTCCTGGCTATCGGGATACTCAAAGCTCGGAGAATTCAGATACTTCCCGACAACGGCCAATTTGAAGCCAAGCGTCTCGCGAGCATCGTAGGTGAGCCCCAGATCGACTCCGAAATCGGTGGATTTCTTTACGTCATCCTCCTGGTTGAATAGTTCACCGGTTGAATCCGAGGCGTTACTTTCAAACGGGTTGTTTTCAACGTAGGCTACCCGTCCCTGCATTAACCGCAGGGTACTTCCGAGGTAGAGGGGGGACCCGAGGAAATTGAGAAGAGGATCGGGTTTCGCGTAGTGAAACGCCATCTCGTTGATGGATGTCCCCTGAAGGACCAACCGTTGATTTTCCGTGTCGAAGCTTGCGTCGGAGTCCGAATCCGTCGTATCTCCAAGCGATACAATACCGGGGGTTACAATTTCCGAAGCCTTCGTCAGGTCCTCGGCGGAGACTTTATCACTGTCCGACTCCGCTCGAGAGGCAATGGCATTAGCGATGCTATCGGAGGTGGTGTTTGAATCAAAACCTAGGTCCTGGGGCGACAGTTTCTGTGTCTCAAAGGCATTATCCAGGTCCTTACTTACCTGCTTTGCGGCATCCTTGAATTCCTGACTGGTCGGTTCAGTAGACGGAGCGGTAACACTCGAGTCACCCGTGGTAAACTGCCGTGCAGCGTCACTGTCGGCCGAAAGACCGCCGACAAGAATGCCGGAGAGGTTAAGGTTGGTAAACCCGGCCACGTCCGATTGATTGCTCAGACTGACGGAGAGGTTTGTATGACGGATATTGGCACCGGCATTGAAGTGAGCCAGTATCCCCTGACCGTCACGGGTCAGATCCCCCAGTTCCCGAAATAACTTCAGGTAATTCGCGTAATCAGTCGTGTCCGAAAAGTCATTCTTTACGATATTCGAAAGTGTATCCCCCTGCCCGAACTGATCAACTAAATCCTGATTCTCCTTAAGGAAATCCCGTGTTGATTGAATCTGAGCGCCACTGAACACACCGAGTCCGGTGGCGTAATCCTCCTGGTAACCTCTGGTGGCAGAGGGTAAACCAAGGTTGGCAGGGTTCCAGTGACCGGCATTTTCATCGTCGATTAAAGCAACTCCAGCCGCCCCCATTCCATTCGCCCGGGATCCTACGGCATTGAATTGGATGGCGTAACCTGTTACCGGAAGAAGTACTGAAACAGTAAACATCAGGCAAAGAGATACCAAAAATCGTCGCATATTTGAGACGCCCCATGGTGTGAGATAATTTATTTTTCTAAGCTTACAATAGCGGCCTGACCTGAAAAAATCAAATGTAATTCACTGTGAAACTCTTCACGTCTGTTTCATTCAATCTTCGATAGATCGTTACGAATTCCTGTGAAATTCATCTCACCCAGTAAGGGTTTTTGGACGACAAAAAAAGAACTAATAACCCTAAAGCGGCCATGCATTACCGCCATAATAGACCCTTGATTGCTGCTTTGAATTTTCAATCCATCAACCTCAAGTTTTAGGACAGAACCCTTCCACCCACGGTGTCTCCTTATCCAGATCACGACGCGTTGTGTATACTCAAAGGCTTGTTAGTCAAAATGGATTGCCAACTTCTCATGGAGGACTGAAGAAAATGAAGGTTAATGGACCAGTAATTTTTTTCTGCGACGATTGATGATGTGGGAATCCCCAGCTGGACGTTCAGCGGAATCGAACGTCCCTGGAGGAACTTCGGCAGGTCGCCGAAGACGAACTGGATAACCGCATCGACATTGATTTGAAACGAACCAAATGTCTCGGAGTCTGCAAACCCGGACACGTGATGGGACTGGCGGACGCCGACAGTGGTGTCTACTTATTCAATAATATGGCCTCGGAGGAAGACGTGCGGGACCTGGTTGAGTTTTCGGTCGATTCCCTGGAGGCCGATCAACCAGACATGTCGGAGAGACTTAAAACCCGGCTTGAAAAGCGGTTTAACACGGGAGCAATCCAGGAAATACCCTGGCATTAATCGTCCAATCCGACGGTTTTGTGACAACAATTTGCTTGATGATTAAAATTCTTCACGCCTGTGCGTGAGTGCTCTAAGTAAATGCCTTGAACGGGGACTTGAATCAACCAACCGGCTGAGGTTCCCGATCGTGTCGGTTCCATGGCTTATTCTGTGAACCATTTTTTCCACGAGTGCCGCAAGCTCCCTGTTCACGGAGTCTGTCCCTCCCGGAATCGACATCAGAAAGTCACTCTTACTGGAAAGTAACTCCCTTGCACCGTCAATCCGGCTTTGTTGAAGAGTATTTCCCGAATGACTTTCCCCGGCCACCAGGCTAAATATCAGGGGGGACGGACCTCGAGCAATCCTTGCAATGTAACGGCTAAAGTAAGTCCCGGAGGCCGTCCGTAAATTCGTGGCCATTATGACAAAATCAGTTCGGTCCAACTCATCACGGATCTCCTGTAGACCATTAGACCAGGACCGGGAACCAGTGGACTCCATCCCCTGGTTTGCCGGTTTACTAACCGAGGAACGACCGACGACTATCCGTCTCTCGCAGCTACCAGTGACAGAATCACCCGTTTCCTTACTTTCAATCAGGACCTTGCGAGTCGGTTCCAGGTTTTGACCGGTAAGTAAATCACAGACGGGAGCACAGTGGCTTCCTACTACCAGAACGGTGGGTTCCATAACCCGACTCCCCTTCCAGAGGAATGAGTTAGATGTATTCAGTATAAGTAAAAGTTAAAGCTATTATCGATGGAGTATAGGATAAATATATAATAGTGGAAGGGTATTTGCGGATTCAGTCCAATCCAGGAACTGTGCCAACCTGCGATTCTCCAATTCCGAACCGGTCACACTTATCCCTTGTTCCCCGGTTAATCCCTGAACTACAAAGTGCGGTTTATAAAATCCAGGGTCCTGTCCTCGGGTTTTTCAACAATTTCGAAGTCGACCCGACCCAGAATACGACCGCTTCCGGTCAATACATTGACCCGCCAGTGCCCGGGTTTTACCGAGGATTTGTGAGTATATCCCCGGTATCCTCCCTCCCTTCCTCCCCGTATCTCATAACCGATGTCATCCGTGGTGACCCATTTTGATTTAGAGGGCTGATACCACTGCCACTGGTGACGGACTTCGGCCCTGAATTCCGTGGGGGCAAAGACTGACGCAAAGAAATACACCTTGCTCCCGGGGTTCCAGTAGACCGGATCGGCGGAGTCCTCGAATAACTCGTAGAACGCCGGTTTGTCGTAGGTTAACGTATAGGTTGAACCCTCCCGTTCAACCTTATTGAAGGCCCCTCCTTCCTGGAGGGACAGCGGAATTGGAGGTATCAGGTTCATGGCGTACAGGAAGACAATCAGGCACGCCATCAAGATGATACTACCGGCATGCTGAACTAACCGCCCGGCCATTTGCGAGCATTTTGGTCGGTACAGTAGATAAACGACCAGGGCTGTTGGCAGTAGACTGAGGCTGCCACCGAAGTAAAAAAACGAATCACCCAGACGTCCAACCAGCACCGGAACGAAAAAGACACAGAACGAAAACCAGACAAAAAAGTAAAGTACAACGAGTAAATTCAAATTACGTAATCGATCGGCAAGAAACTCGTTGGCTACCAGCAGACACAATAAAAGCAGGAGGTAAATCCCGGAGATGGAAAGCGTGGTACTTCGAAAATAAAATATCGTGTAGACACTCAGGAGCCCGCCCATGAGGAACTGAATTAACATCGGAAACAGCTCCTCCCACTTTCTGAGGAACTTGGAGGAGAGGGTTCCCCTTCTGGACCGACCGTAGAGAACAATTACAGCCCCCAGGATGGATAGGTACATCAAAATAATGATGTTTTCGAACAGGCGATCTATCCGTGTTAATGTCAGGGTGTCGTAGGTTACACCTCCAAGGAACGTCAACGGTGCAGCCACCCTTTCGTGCTCCTGGTACAATTGAATCCCACCGGACACTGCTCCACTGATCCAATCTTTCGCCAGCGCCAAATAATTCACAGTCGTGTCCCCTTTGCGTTATCGAGTGCCTCGCATAACCCCTTTTGCCTCCACTAATGGTTGTTCGTTTGTAATCAATCAAAGAGTCCATATAGTTAAAGATGAAATTATTACGATCAGTCGAAATTCGTTGATACCGATACTTGAGCCCATTGAATTCATTTTAAAGGAGGAAAAATAAAATGCGGGACGACGACAAGACCTACAAAAAAGTTGAAGTCGTTGGAACCTCGTCAGAATCAATTTCCGAGGCTGTCGAGAGTGCAATTGATAAAGCCGACGAATCCGTTGACAACCTTGATTGGTTTGAAGTTACTGAGGTTCGCGGCGCCATTAAGGACGACGGGCTGGTTTATCAAACAACCGTAGAGATAGGATTCCGTCTCGAATAAGTCCGTGTCTATTTAAAAGGGCCTGAAGGTCAGTTCTCAGGCATTTATATCAGTAGCATAGTTGACTGACCCGGGACCCTGACTAATTCAAATCATTCCTGGAGCGGTTCAGTATGAAACATCTCTCGAAAGTACTTTTGATAATCGGACTTACGTTACTCCACCTACCGGTTCGAGCCGATCAGCCGAAAATTACAACGGTTCAGGGCTCAGTCACCCTCAATGGTACCCCTGCGGAAACCGGTGACCACTTATCGGAATCCGACGTCCTGAAGGCCTATGAATCGGACACTTCTTACGTCGACGTATCGTTTCCAGACGGACACCTCGTCAGGTTCAAGGGGGCAAACGTCAAACTCAATTCCATCGGGAACGAAATTTTTCTGAAGCTCGAACGGGGAAAGGCATTTCCGAGCGTGGAAACTGAGGTTGACGGACAGACCTCCTTTCAAATCAAAACCCCCCAGGCCATCATGGGAATCCGTGGAACAAAATTTTTCACTCAGGTCACTGACCGGCAGACCTACGCCTGTGTCTGTGAGGGTCAGGTCAGCGTTCAGCGACGCGGTAGCTGGAATTCAGGAGTCGGCCGTATTGTCACAATACCGGCGGGGTTCGACCTTCACTTCTTCGGAAACCAGCCACTCTCCCCCCCTAAACTAAGTCCTCAAATGGTAACACGAACCTGGAACGAATTTGCTAAAATGGGTCTCGAAGTGCCCGAGCCCTACCGTTCTAAGCTTCCGGACGTCTCAAGCCCCTGACCTGAACTGGGATGACTTTTTAGTTACTGGTAAGCCTGCATGTTGGTTAATTCATACCCGACAATTAGCTTCTGTATTTCCGTCGTCCCGTCCGGTATTGTCATCATGCGGGCATCCCGGTAGAAGCGTTCAATCGGATACTCCGTGGAAAGACCGTTCGCTCCGTAGACCTGGAGCGCTTCACTGGTCGCCTCCACGCATTTCTCGCAGGAATGGCCCTTTGCCAGCGAAGATATCATACGAACGTCATCACTACCGGCACTCAGCTTCTCGGCCGCGTGATACGTTAACTGTCGGGAGGTCTCAACAGCTTCCTTGATCTTATAGAGTTTATCCTGAATCAATTGATGTTGAGCGATCGGTTGACCGAACGTTTCCCGTTGCTGTGAGTACTCCAGGGCCAGGTCCAGAGCAGCCTGGGAAATTCCGACTGCCATCGCTGACATACCCGTTCGCATAAAGGCAAAAATGGCATTTAAGGGGTCTTCCCCGGCAAAAATCCCCTCTTCACTGAGAGGAGTTTCCGAGAGATCATCGCTTTCCTCAAGCATGCGAGTAACCGTGTTCATGAGCTTATTTTCAACCGGAATCCGGCAGTCGTTGAAAAACATCTGACCGGTTGGAGCTGCCTTCCAGCCCAGTTTATGGATGGACTGGGTCTCGAAGGACGAGGTTTCCTGATCGACGATGAAGAAATCCCGCTGCTCCTCTTCCTCGTCGTAAGCAACAACAAGGGCCATATCGGCAATGGGAGCGTTGGAGACCCAGGTTTTCTCACCGTTGATAACGTATTCGTCACCATCTCGAACGGCAGTCGTGTTGGGACGTTTGGTATCGCTTCCGGAATCCGGTTCCGTCACGGCCATGCTGCCGATGAGTTCACCACTTTCAATTCGATCGTCGTAGGCTTCCCGGGTTTCATCCGCCGTCCAGGGCATGAACATAACCGGGAAGGACATCCCCAGAATAACGTTCAGACTAACCCATGTACGACAGACTTCCTCCGCCGTTAGAACGTACAACATCGGGTCGTTCAGCGAATCAACGAGGCCTCCCTCGGAGGCCGGTCCGACACCAAGTTCACCGAACGACCGTATGTAGTCCAGCGCCTCTTCCTTACTCATCTCCTCCTTGTCGAGTTCGTCAACGTCCCCGGCTATTTCATTGTCCAAAAAATCCCTTAACGTCTTTCTGAACATCCGGTGTTCCTCGGACAGCTGCATGTTTTAACACCCTTTTGATAGATAATGTTTGTCGGTAAGCAACAACCACCGGTTTTGCTCGCAGGTCCAAATGTCATGGTTCGCTCATTATCCGTCGAATAGAAATCCAACTGCCAGTTTAAAATCCCAACTGAGCCTCAAAAAATATCGTACGGACTGGAACATCAATCCCCGAACAATCTCCGGAGGGTGATTTATGGTTCGGATTCCTCCGGCAGCGGCTCTTTGAGAAACTGTTCCGGGTTGGGCATCTTCGAGAGTACATAGTCCGTAAGGGCTGTTGGAGTATACTTAATCAGACCAATCAGAAGCCTGGCCTGCCATGGAAAAATTACTTTCCGTTTCTTCTGCTCTATCGCGTCACAGATATTTTCGGCAGCTTCCCTCGGCGATATTTCAAAAAGTCTCAGGGACTCCTTGTAGGGAGCCGTCATGTCTGTTTCAACCCAGCCGGGATGGATTGTGGTCACGTGAAAATTACTCCTCTCGCGCAAGTCCAACCGTAACCCTTCGGCAAAGCGCAGCACCCCTGCTTTGGAGGCACAATACGACGCACCGCCTTTAAAATTCACGAACGCCGCAACGCTCGAGACGATGACAACGTGGCCTGAATCAGTTTCCAGCATAGTATTCAGACCGGGAACCACAGTATTGATTACCCCGGTCAGATTGACGTCAAGAAGGTGTTTTGACCGGCTCAGGGATAAGTCCTGGGCCGGTGTTGTATAGCCCACACCCGCATTGGCCACACAGACATCCAGACCGCCCAATGCAGCATTGGCTTTCTCGACGGCGGACTCAATGTCGGTTGGATTCGTAACATCGGCCTCAATAGCGAGACAATCCTCGTCCGGCCCGCCCAGGGAACGAGCAACTGTATTTAATGTCTCACCGTCGACGTCAAGCAGCGCCAGATGGGCTCCCCGGTCACGGAGTTCCTGACTCAGGCTTCGCCCGATTCCCGATGCGGCACCCGTAACGAGCACGGCTTGTCCGGACCAGTTCAAAGTAGAAACTCCTCAGTCACGTGCTGGTACGTTCAACAAAGGATACGATTCGTTCAGCAATTGCTTCCCCGGCGTCCTCCTGCAGGAAGTGACCCGCACCCTCAACCCAGACGTCGGGTTGCTCCGAAGCCGTCGGAATCAGTTCACGAAGGGGGTCGCGTGCTTTACGAGTGATAGGATCGGAATCACCGAAAAGAACAAACGCCGGTTTGGTCCAATCGGCAAGTTTGTCCAGCGCCTCCCCCATTGTTTCCGCTCCGTCCATGTCGGGATCGGTTGGCACCAGAAGGGGCCAAGCTTTTGCAGCAGCTTGATAACGTGGTTCGGGAAAGGGGGCCTGATACCCTCGCAAAACGTCATCGCTTAACTCCGTAGCCGTGGCCTCCTGTATAAACATCCCGATGGGCAGGTCCTCGGCCTCTTTCACAAAATCGTGAAACTCCCACCACTCATCGGACATCTCCTGGGTACCGTCGGCCAGTCCGGTATTCATAATGACCAGACAAGAGAATCTCTCCGGATTATTGACGGCAAACGGAAGTCCGAGTAACCCGCCCCAGTCCTGGCATACAAGGGTCATGTTTCTCAAATCCAGGGCCTCGACGAAATTCGTCAACCAGTCGTAAAATCCTGAGTAGGTATAGGCGTCAGGATCCTCGTATTTATCGGATCGCCCGAAACCAACGAAATCAGGTACGACCACCCGCCCGACCTCGGAAAGTCCCGAGATCATTTTACGGTAGAGGTAGGACCACGTCGGTTCCCCGTGCAAACAGAGAAAGGTTTCATCACCGGAACCCTCGTCGAGGTATGCCATTCGAGGCTCCCCTACCTGAACGTATTCGGGATCGTAGTCAAAGTCCGGTAGATCCTCAAATTCTGCTTCCGGTGTCTGGAGAAGCCCCACAATGACTTCCTCCCTTCGAAGAATACGGTGGTAAAACAACCACTCAATATACTTACTGAAATCACGTCAAAAATTCCTGGGGTTTAACCCACCCTCAGTGTCAAAGCTTTCACCGGACAATCAAGATTACCCAAGAACCAATCGAACACATCATGTCACAGATCCAGCAGGAATTCAAAACAGTACCTCGCCAAAACTTCTGAACCCCTGAGCCTCACCGGTGGAATAAACCGTAAAGGTGAATTTTAACAACCTAAAGCCTTGCAACGGTACGTTCCTGCAGTAAAGAGCCTATACTACTGTCCATCCTACAGATGACGTCTTCCGGTGGTAGACAACCATGATATCCCTACTCAAAGAATGGGGCCTCAACAGGGAGGTTTTCTTTCTTGGGTTGGCCCGCGCGGCCGACTCCTTTGGTGCGAGCTTGATGATCATCCTCATACCGCTTTTCGTAAAACATTACTCGATAACCTTCCTGGCCATTCCGGTCACTATCCTGATAGGAATAATCCTGTCCACGTACGGAATCATCAACACACTGACACAGCCGAGCGTTGGAATTTTTATTGATAAATTCGGTAACTTGAAGCTGTTCATTACAATCGGGCTGACAGTTTATTCACTGGCAACCCTCCTCTTCATCTGGGTTCAGTCATTTATCGGACTAATTCTTCTCAGGGTGATTCAGGGGGTCGGTGTCGCTCTGACACTTCCTTCAACCATGACCCTCATGACCGAATACACGAATCCGGAAACTCGTGGGACGGCAATGTCATTCTACAACGTCATGAGGCTCGTCGGTTTCTCAACCGGTCCCCTGCTGGGTGGATACCTTATCTCCATATATGGGTTTCCGGTTGTAATCACAATCGGAGCATTCGCTGGTCTCCTCGGGGCAGTCTTAGTACAGACACTCGTACATGAACCAGTTATCGACCGCTCCAACCTTCCGGATTCAAGTTTCTTCGACGATTTGCAGGCCTTCGTGGATCCGGAAATGCTGGATTTCGTCAAACTGGCCTTCGCCAACGTAACCATGGCACTTTCAATTTCACTGGTCGCTCCACTGGAAAATGAATTCAATCAAAAACTCGATCAGGGACCCGAGGCCTTTGGAGTTGCCTTCAGTGCCCTGATTATCACCCTGATGATTGTACAGATTCCGATTGGACGAATTGCGGACACTATCGGGCGAAAAATTTTGATCGTCAGTGGATTAATTATTTTAATTCCAACCACCATCTGGATGGGTCACGTGGCAACCACTGGCCAGTTCATTCTCGCACGAATGATCCAGGGGGTTGGTGTGGCGTGTGTGGCAGCCCCATCGTTTGCTCTGGGCGGTGACAAATCCAACAAGGAAAACCGTGGCAAAGAAATGAGCCTGCTGACAATGGCTTTTGGGCTCGGTATCGGCCTTGGTCCTCTGATAGCAGGTTTGATGGCCGGATTAATTACCTTCGAGGCCCCGTTCTGGTTTGGAGGGTTTCTGTTAATAGTTTCCGTGGTACTTGTCGGTTTCACAGTTCCCGGTTCGAAAATCGTAGAAACCAGTACTATTCCGGGACAGTCAACACCCGAGGAACATTGAGGGACACTTTTATCAGGCAGGTTCCGTCAGAGGAAAACATCAATCAAGTGTCATCAAAACCCGAGTCACTGTTAACACGCAACCAGACGGTAACGTTATAACGAAAATACTTGATTGATACGGAATCAGGGTTCGGTTCTTGACGCTGAGCGGGCGAGTTCATCTACGTAGTTGGCAATTTCTGGAGCGTTATCCTCCTGAAGAAAATGCTTCCCGGGCACAGTCCGGATCTTTTCCCGACCAACAATCTCCTGAGCCTCAACGCCGTAACGGGAAAGACTCAGTGCCGGATCGTTCTCCCCCCAGACAATTCCGACGGGGTAGTCGGTATTCCTAACAGTATTGACGTACTTGTGGGCTTTCTCCTCCGTTCGCTCAAACCCTCTCATAATTTTCAGTAAGGCCGCACCACGGTCGTTTCGTTTCAACAGGTCTACGTAAGCGTTAATTTCGGCACTTGTGACCGCCGAAGAATCACTGAGTCCAATGCGGTACATTAACTGCCTGAAAACCGGCTTGAACATGCTTTTCAACCAGATTTCTCCGATACCCCAGTGGGCGAACGGTTCCATAACCCACGGGCGACTAAAATTATCGACTCGAATTATAGTATTCAGTAGAGTAATGGAATCAATCCGATCGGACATCGCTGCCGCAACTTCAAATCCAACCGGGCCGCCGATGTCGTGAACGACCAGGTGAAACCGCTCCAGTTCCAGTTCCCGTACGGCTTTTCGGGCAAACTGCCCGAGTCCGGTCCATGTATAGTCGTATTCTTCGGGTCGTTCCGCCAGTCCCAGTCCCGGCAAATCAAAACAGAGGGCCCGATACCCCCGGACGCTGAGTTCGGTCAGGACTTTCCGGTAAAGGAAGGACGACGCCGGTACCCCGTGAACGCAGAGAACAGCCTCACCCTTTCCTTCGTCTCGAACAAAACTACGTACACCGTCGGCATTAAAGAAATCACCGGCCCCTCGGTGATTTTCTATAATGTCGCTGGAACCCATTTCCTCACCCTCCGGATTTTAAATCAGTCAAAGACGTTCAGGGGACCAAAACGGCCCGATACCGAATGTTTCCGTTTATCATTTTCCGGTATGCCTTACCGGCTTCGGCCAGGTCGAATACTTCAATCTTCGGGCGGATGTCCTGTAACAGACTGAATTGTAGCGTTTGCTCGGAATGGATCGACGACCCGCAGGTCCATCCCTGAATGGTTTTTCGCCCCTGAATCAGGGAAAGCACCGAAAATTCCACCGGGCTGTCATCGACCCCGGCCACGAGAAGTTCACCCTCTCGGGCCAGACCGGGTATCAGGGAACTCACCGCCTCACCGCTCGGCGCGGTTGTCAGGATGACGTCAGCTCCACCCATGGACTTCAACGCATCACCGGGATCGGCGTTATTGACGTTAATGAACCGCTCGGCCCCGAGTTCGAAAGCCTCGGACTCCTTATCGGGACTTCCGGAGAGAGCAGCCACGTCGTATCCAAATGCATCAGCGTACTGGATAGCAAGGTGCCCAAGGCCGCCAATGCCCTGAATGGCCGCAAGGTCCCCGCCTTCAGAACGACTCTCACGGAGGGCCTGGTACGTTGTGTTTCCCGCACACATCAGAGGGGCAGCCTCTCTTGCCGGAAGTTCCTCCGGCCGGTGAGCAACCGCTTCCTCCGGGACCGTAACGTATTCGGCGTAGCCACCATCGTAGGAAATACCGGTAACCCGTGCGTTGGAACAGTTAATAAAATCCCCGTGCCGGCACGCCTCACACCGGGTACAGTGACCACCGTGCCAGCCCACCCCGACTGGATCCCCAACCTGAAAGGATTCAACTAATTGTCCCGTCTCCTCGACCTCGCCAGCAATCTCATGCCCCGGAACTCGAGGATACTCCAATCCGGGCCACTGACCGTCCTTAACGAATTCATCGGAATGACAAATACCCGAGGCCTGAACGTCAATCAAGACTTCGTTCGGGGCGGGGCTGGGGACGTCACGCTGTACAACCTCAAACTCCTTACCGGACCCCGGTACTTGAACTGCTTTCATCGGTATCACGTCTTTTCAGTATTTGCGTACTTTAAGTACTACACCTTCACTATTGTAGATCGCTTGAAGTATTTTTGAATCCAGTCTTCAACGGACAAACGTTCTGTTCGGAATCGCTACCTGACCCGCTACCCCGAACCCCAGGTGAATTGTTCTCTTTAAGCTGTCTCGTCCTCCAGCCGGATGGTAGGATTGATTCAATTGCTGAAGAAATTAACGGTTCATCCTTTAAATCGGAATTTCCCATAATCATGACGTCGGATCAGGCAGACAGGCCCGATCAAAACGGAACCTTAAGGATGGTTTTACCGGAAAACCTGTCCTCCCACGAGCAGATCATGCCTGAGCGCGTTCGAGAAGTAATGCAAGACATAGAGCGGGAAGGGACCTTGAATGTACCCCTACTGGTCGATCGGTCTACCCGGGTAATCCTCGATGGCCATCATCGCTATAATGCACTCCAGAAACTGGGTGCGAAGAGAATCCCCTGCTTAGAAATCAAATACCTCAATAATCAGGAGATCAAGCTCGAACCAGGGCCCAACTGTCCCCTGGATACACTCAACCGGGAGGACGTTTTAGAAATGGGGCAATCCGATTCCCTATTCCCCCCCAAAAGCACTCGTCACCGCGTTACATTCAATTATCCGGAAATTACGATACCCCTTCGTGACCTGAAAGAGGCACCGGACCGCTAGCGCCGTATCGCCGTCCGCGACCGTTTCATCTTTAACCCCCTTAATACTTTTGCAGAACTGCAGGCTCGTAGAGGTGATTGACGGAATAATTAACTAAAAACTGACATTTATTGAAGTGCAGGGATCTTTTTATAATACAAGGTAATAAAAGAAATAGCCCTGAATGACGTCGTCCTGAAATAATCCAAAACTCATTGTTATGGGCTCCCCCGACATGACCTCGGTTGGTTCAAGCCCACAGGGTTAAGTCCCGGCCTCGGTCCCCTGGTAATTTACGCCGAATCACACTGGAGCAAGATGTGAGTTGAAATCCGACTGATCAACTCTTTAATTCGGAGGCTACCACCAGAATCAGTTGAGTTGATCAATACAGTTTTCTCGTGAGTCTTGTAGTCGTTTTGCCGCTGCTACAGACTGCGAATTCACTACGCCGAGATGGTCGGTGTGATCTTTGATTACACCAGTTGAAATTCTTCTAACGACGAAAAATTGATCCAGAGGGAACTACATTTCCCCAGTGGTCCGATACGCTTTTGAATGGTCATGCATAGAAGTCGGAAAAACTGGGAGAGTTAGTTGCCATGTTAAAAGACTCTACCTTTGCGGACCTGTTCATTTTTCTCCCACTATCCCCAGAAAGTTTACGGCGAATCGAGGATAACTCCGAAATAGTACCGTGCGTAACATCAACTCGTGACAAGAGTCTTCCTTCAGGAAATCGAAATCAAACATCACCGGTGACTTACCATGAAACCTTACGTTGTGGACATAATCACGGATAGTTCTTTCGGTGTATTGCTTATAACGTCCCTCGGCCTCATTCTTGTGGGGGAAGAGTGGCGTTGGGTTGGTACGGCCTTTGGAGGCGGCGCACTGCTGGCCTGGGGAGTGCATTTATTCTGGAAGATGGCCCGCTATGATCCTCAATGGATGGAAAAAGCGCTCGAGGAGGAAGTCGGGGAACGAGTTGAGGAGGAATTAGACGACAACGTGGAAGACCAGGTGACTGAGCGAGTCGAGGAAGAACTGAACGAGACTGTTGAAGACCAGGTTTCCCAGCGGGTTGATCAGGAACTCGACGATAATGTTGAAGATCAAGTCACTGAGCGAGTAGGCGAAGAGCTTGATGATAGCGTTGAGCATCAGGTGTCGGAACGCGTTGAGGAGGAACTGGATGAGACGGTTGAGGATCAGGTCTCCGAACGGGTTGATGAAGAGCTGAACGAAAGTGTGGAAAGTCAAGTAACCGAGCGGGTTGACAGAGAACTTGACGATACCGTCGAAGATCAGGTCTCCGAGAGGGTCGAGGAAAAATTAGCGGAGTCCGCCGAGGCCCAGATTGACGAACACGTTAACAAGGAACTCGATTCCTCCTTCGAGGAACAAATCCTAAGTCGTATTACGGAAGAAATCGATCGACTCATGGAGGAACGAGTGGTTGATCAAATCGAAGAGAAACTCGATAAACTAGCACAGAAAAAGATTGAAAATGAATTAGAGAAATCACAGTAAGAGGTTGCCAGTTTTCCTCCACAGGACAATGTCATACATTTTTCTCGCCGGAATTCTAATTGTTTTTTTTGTTGGATTTAACATTGGTGGATCAACCATCGGCCCGGCTTATGGTCCGGCCGTGGGAGCACGCGCGGTCACGAAAACCACGGCAGGCGTTTTAATGGCCCTGTTTTTCTTTCTTGGGGCCTGGACGATTGGTTGGCGGGTGGTGGATACCCTCGGAAAGGACCTGCTTAAAACGTCCGGGATTTTCACCCTGCAGTCCAGTCTGGTCGTTCTGTTTTTCATTGGAATGGCTCTGTTTTGTGGTAATTATTTTGGCGTTCCAGCTTCCACCTCGATGACTGCCGTGGGATCAATTGCTGGGCTTGGTCTGGCGACTCAATCACTAAATTGGGCCGTTCTGGGCGAAATTATCATCTGGTGGCTTGTTTCTCCCGCGATAGGTTTCTGGGTCTCCATTGTATGCGGACGCTA
>JBDGPI010000125.1:0-11900 GCA_042219765.1 Salsurabacterium abyssinicum (SeqCode) | reverse complement strand
TACTTTTATTCTTATCTAAATCAAATAATTTCTATCAAGAGAAGCAAAGGACCGCTGTTTGTGTACGACTGGACTCATGGGGTTCCCCTTCCCTCTATTCATCCAAAAACAACCCCAGGAGAAATTGTCGGTGTTTTCATCGTCGTAACGATTGGTTGCTTGATGGCGTTTAGCTCCGGTACGTCCAACATAGCCAACGCAATTGCTCCCCTTGTCGGCAGCGGAAACCTGGAGATGAACTCGGGAATCATTCTGGGCTGTTTTGCGGTCGGGTTCGGATCGTTAACCATCGGCCGGCGAACGCTCGAAACCCTCGGAAATGATCTCACGGAGCTTCCGCTGACCGCCGCCATCATTGTGGCAACTGTCAGTGCCACGATCATTATAATTCTCTCCTCAATGGGAATACCGGCGAGTTTCGTCGTCGTTGCGACCACCTGCATTATCGGACTCGGTTGGGGACGGGCGACCAGGCCGATGAGTGCGTCCGACGCGTTTTCCAGTGGTCGTAGTGGCGAAATTTCGGTCGATGCATTGACCCTTGAGGAAACCGGTGAGCAATTACCCGACATTGGGGAGGAAAAACTTGAACGGGTAGCTCAAAGTGCCGACCTGTTTGAGCCCGGAACCACAGCACGTGTAATCCTGCTTCAGAATTTTGTTCCATTGCTTGCGAGCGCCGTTTCCTATTTAACCTTTCAATATCTACCCTTCGTCTTGCAATAGACGGTTTTACGGAGGGATAGAGATGTCAAGTTGGCAGTTAGGTGACCTTAATTTTAGCGTTCGAAGAGGAAACCTCTCCGAGGCGAGCCTACCGGCCGTCGCCTTGGGTGTCTCACCGGATTGGACACCGGCTGGACCGGGTGCCGGGGCTATTATTCAGGCTGGTGGTTCCGAACTCGTCCAATCCCTGAAGGACCAACCCGACGGTAAACCCGGTGAGGTACTTTCAATGGAGGCAGGTGAGCTTGAGGCGGATAAACTTCTTCTTTGTGCATTAAACCCTCGATCGAGCGTATCCGACCCGGATCAGTTTATCCGGGACTGTTATCGATCCCTGTACCGGGCGGCGGATAATGATGGGATGGACCGTCTCGGGCTTCAGCTCCTCGGGGCAAACGATTTCGACTACGGTCTGGATAGAACAACAAAGGCGGCTGTGGAGGTTCTCCGGGAGATGCGGAACGATCTTGGAACTCTCAGGGAGGTCCGTCTGATTGTCTACGACGCGATAGATTTCAACGCGGTTGATAATTTTGCTCGAGAGACTTTTGAAGGGCAACCCACCGATTCCGGTCCCTCACCGGAGGACTTCACCTGAGGAACGTCATTGTGAACCGGATCGCACCGAAAGCGTGCAACGAGAACGGCATATCCGCTCCTCCTCGTTATTCAGGAGATTAACCTCCCAAACGTGCGTGGAATTACCACGGTGCAGCGGTTCCGCAACGGCTCGAAGCCGGCCGGTTTTAAACGGCTTTAGATGATTCGCATTGATTTCCATTCCAAACACGTTGACATCCTCGTCAGTGGACGTGTCGGCCCCAATACTCGCCGCCGTCTCGGCCAGCACAAGACTGATACCACCGTGCATGAAGCCGGCCGGCTGATGGTGCCGGGCGGTAACATCCAGGCTTACGACCACTTTATCCTCCCGGATCGTCTCTATCTCAATTCCGAGTGTATCAATCAATCCTCCTTGTTCTGACATAACGCTACTCCTCCCGCATTCAGTTCAGAATTGCTCCGAACTCAAAATAATATCGAAAGCAATTTCAAACCAGGGACAGGCCAGCAATGAGTAATTTTCGAAACGCTGTTTGAGTTTGTTGTTAAGTGGCTCCCACCGAAGTTCCGCAACTTCCGAAGGGTCAGGTTCTAACCTCTTCTCGTCAAGTTCCGTAACGAGAAGCGAACATATTTCCCACTCCACACCCACATCCCGGTAAAACGCCTTGTACTCAAACGTATCCAGACAATCGATGCGTTTAAGCTGATTGGGATCAAGACCGAGTTCAACCTCAAGCCGGCGGGAGGCCGACCCGATTAGATCCTGTGGGTCCGAAGGGTGCGATGAAACGGTTCCATCCCAGTAACCCGGCCAGAGTCTCTTTTCGTCACTTCGTTTGGCCAGCAGGCCCTGTCCTTGAGAATCAATTACCAGCACGGTGTAGGCCATATGACGGATTCCATCTTTCGTGTGGGCCTTCCGGCGAGTTACAGTCTCAAGGACCTCGTTGTCCTCGTTCACGGCAAGAACATCAGATGTCATTAGTGTTTACTACCGCCTGCGGAAAATTGGTGCCGGAGTTCAGGAACGTCGTGTGTGTGAAGAGTCTCACATTTATTCTGAGTCCGATTTAGCGGATAATATTAACAGAAGAGGAAAATAATTTTTTTCAGGGGAAGTTAACTATGACATTTCAACAGATGAACTCGTCCCAGAAGACGGATTTGATCATCCTTGCCGTTACGCTCTTCATTATACTTCCCCTATCGTTTGTCCACGGTCTTTTTGTGGTTGTCTCGTTTCTTTCCTTCGCCTACTTAATCGGAGCTGGCTTACTCTACGGCCTCGATAGTCTCATTTCCAGGAACGATCACTGGTCCAAACAATCATAGGTCATCCTCGGTAAATATTAATTCAACTGAATTTCGTTTGAGCCAGCGGGCTTTTTCCCGGGGATTGTCCAGGCAGTCCGAGAGTAACTTCCAGAATTCGTCCCCATGGTTTGAATGAACCAGGTGGCAGAGTTCGTGAATTACGACGTACTTTCCAATCTCCTCCGGCGCCATCATAATGCGCCAGTTAAAATTCAGGTTGTTTTTTGAGGAGCAACTTCCCCAGAGAGTTTTTTGGTTTTTGATTTTCACTTGACCGTACTGAACACCAATTCGATCGGTCCACTCATCCAATACTCCGCTAATAAAGTCGCGGGCTTGTTCCCGGTAGACCGATTCAAGTACACTCTTAAGTCCATCCTTACGGACGGACTCTCGGTTTAGACGAAACGTATTTTCGGTGACGCCGCTGGGGGCTTCGTCCTCCAGAACAAGCTCGAGGTCCTCCCCCTGGAAAGGAAACGTTGCGCCTTCCTCGAACGTCCGGTCGGGAATTCGCTCACGTAATGCCTGCATGTCTCGAAGTTTGTCCCGCACCCAATCACGCTTTTCGTCGAGAAGGGATTCCGGATCGAGCGAAAGATTCTCCGGAATAACGACGACAACACCGTCCAGGTCAACGTCTATCCTTGGTTTTGTTGCTCGACTGCTCCGACGGACGGAATAATCGATTTCCGAAAGTTCCATGAAAGATCGATCCCCGACAAAAATAAAATGGACAATGAACTTTAACATCTTCCTATTCCGGAATCACGAGTTAACACATATCAGGGGAGTTTTGCTATGATTAACCTGTTCAACGCCAGTTGAAAACGACAGTTCCTGACGAAAGGTGCCCTGGCAACTTATGAGTAATTATCACAGTGCTTACTCCATCGAAACCGAGCAGTATCTTCCGGACTACATGAATCGGGAGGACGGCCGAAAGCTGGTCCGGGACATAATCCAGAACCTGGTCCGGGATCGTCTTCGGACACTGCGTGAGACCGACCAACTTCTGGAAGTTGTACCGGAGTGGGCCGCGGCTCACCCGATCGCTCTACTCTAACATGAGTTCGGTATTGAAATACGTCAGCACGACGAACCACTCAGCGAAGATGGCGGATAATAATTGTTGAAACCGACCGTCAACGGCAGTGCTGGAGTGAGCCTGAATCCCGCGCTGGGAGACGTAACCGAAATGGAAAATTTTAGAATGACTTTCTCCGAGGACTTACTCAATCATTTCGTCGGATCACTCATCCGGAACCTCAATGATATTCAACGCCTCTGGTTTATCCTGCAGGATGGATCATTCCAACTCAACATCCACGGAACTCGCTACGTAGCGTATGCTCTGACTGCTCGTTTTGAGGTTGAATCCGTAACCTATAACCCTTCCGAACAGACCATCAAATTCAGACAAACGGAAGCAACCAGAGTTCGGGGACGATTTCTTCTCGGGAAGTGCCTGAGCTTGTTAGTGGACGATCCGCTCCGGGATTATTTGGTGAGCTTTGATTTCATATCAGCCGAGGGTCCCGTCTATACTCTGACGCTTCGACGGACCGAAACAATGCGTTCTTTTTTTGATACCGAACTGACGGGGCTTAAACTGACCGAATTATTTCCGTTCGAAACCCTGCGCATTCACCCCGGGGAGATAAGTTTTACGAATTAAACCGGTGCCCGGACATCCCCGATAGTCGCAGGATCAATCCCCCGAGTTATTGGTTGATCCCCGCCAGAGCAAGATACGACTTCTCTCACCGGGAAAGAAACTACTGTTCGTGACGGCAACATCCCCCGACGCATTCACCGAAAGCTTTTCCATGAGAAACCCCTGCTGACTTCCATTGACGCCCCCCGACGGAGCCTGGCTACCTGAAAGGACCGAGGGACTTTGAAAGGAATCACCCCGGGAGGTGGAGTGAGTGAAGCCAAGCGCCAGGGGCCGTTGATTTGCTTCGACGAAAAGCTCCCAGAGGATGTAGGGATTACCGTCTGCATCAAGCCCAATGGACGGATAATTCTGACTGTTAAACCGCGCCAGTGATCCTCCGGAGATTGTTCTCGGATTGGCAAACGCCTCCGATCCAGGCTTTTTCCTCGCGTACTTAATTTCGGAGGCCGTAAAAGGACCCGCCGGGCTTTCCGAGTAAACAAGATGAACCGTTCCGCTGTCATCCACGGCGAGTTCTGGAGCGTCCGAGTGTCCCGAAGTGGGATGGATAACCTCCGGCTCGCCGGCAGGGCGACCGGCGGACGTCAACCGAATAAGGCGAATGTCGGCCTCGTCACTCGATCCAGTGGTCCAGCAGAGCAGAACCCCACCGGAGGACCCTGTCGCAAGGGAGGGCCCTCGAGCCGGCATCCTTTCCCCTCCACTCACATGAACCGCTTTCGCGAAGGTTTCCCCGGCGTTAGCGGAGTAAGTAAACCAGAGTCGACCCTCGTACTCCGTCCACGCCGCAAAAAGACGACCACTGGAACTGACCGCAAGGTCAAGACTCCCATTGTCCCAGCGTTCCTCGGTCAACCGGCCCTTGCCGTCGCCCTGTATCGATTTCGAAAGGTTTTTTGTGTCATGAAATGTCTCGCCTCCATCGGTCGAACGGGCAAAGAAGATTTCTCCCCCGTGAGTCCCCCCCGAAAACACTATCTCCTGCCAGACGACAAATACGTTATCGGGATTTGTTGGATCAACGAGTACTTTCGGAAACCAGGAGAAAACACCCGGGGATTTCGACACGTTAACGGGTGTCTTCAGCATTGCTGAGTCCTGGTGCGTGTAGCGTTGGAACAGAACGTCCTTCCGGGACTGATCAACCCAGACGAGATTAAGCATCGCACTGTCCTGGAGGTGGACATTCGGATCGTCGAGATACCGAAAAACGGACCGGTTCATCCTCCAGGGGCCCCGGTAGGCAGGACCCGTGTCAATAACCCTCGGCCCGGACCAGTTGAGTGAATGATTTTCAGCCGACGATCGGTGGTCCTTGCACCCCGTCATTGAAATTGCAACTACAAACACCCCCAACAGCAACGGCGAAATCCAACCCCGCCCTGATTCGTACAACACGCTATTCCGAAGAAAATCAAGTAAACCCGCCCGATAGTGCCTCACAGTTACGTAATCCGTCCTTTTACGCACCTGATAACCTTCGGAGCCTCCTCCAGGGGTCCACGCTTCAGGGTAGGACTCCCCGTCCTTAAATCAACTCTAATGAGAGGGATTGTACTGCGGACGCTCCGAACTGATACTCCTCCACTAGTTTCTAAAAGTTCCTATAATGCATTATTGAAAGACGATTACACCGTAAGGAGTCCCCTGCGATGTCCCCTCTCGAAACGAACGAGCGTTTACGGAACCTCACGAAGAGACTTGGCGATCTGCCCACTGCTCTTTTGACCTGGTTGCTGTCCGACACTGCTTCCCTCTACAACGTTCTCGGGAGCCAGCCCGGCGTTGGTAATTACCTTAACCTCGGTTGGTGGGACGACCTCAAAACAGATACGGATGACATCAATGAGGATACCATCACCGAAGCATGCCGTGAGCTGGTAAGGCATTTTGCTGAATTTGGCGGTATCAACGCAGATGATCGTATCCTTGACGTTGGGTTTGGTTTCGGTCAGCAGGACATTCTTCTGGCAAAAGAATACGATTGCAGGACTATCACCGGCATAAATATCACACCGAAACACGTAAGAGTCGGACGCCAGTTGGTTGAACAGAATAATTTCACGGATCGAATATCGCTAAACCTTGGGGATGCCACCAGACTTCCCTTTCGAGCCGATTCATTCGACACCGTTTTTGCCCTTGAAACGGCTTTTCACTTCCACACCCGGGAGGATTTTTTTCGGGAAGCCCGGAGGGTACTCAAACCAGGGGGTAAGATCCTTCTGGCGGATATTATTGACGGCCCCGAACGGTCCAGTTCCACTGCCTTTCGGAGTTTTCTTGCCCGTGGCCACGAAGCCTACTGGAACATCCCCCCCGCAAACCGTGTTAACTCCGAAGAATACCGTCGCTGCCTCCATCAAAACAATTTTCACGACATCGTTGTCGAAGACGTTAGCGATAAAGTACTGGATCCCTGGGTGAGAAATTATCTGCCCTGGCGGATTAACCAGCAGCCTGCTCCCCTGCGCTGGCTCGGGCAACCCATGTTGCGGAGCCTCCTGAAATTGTACCAGTCGGAGATTTTTTCCTACGTCTTCGTCCGAGCCAGAATTCCGGAGTCCACGATGGGCTGATTGCTGTCCTCACCACGTGCTCACCGACGCCACAAGACCTTCAGTGAAGTATTTCTAGCCAGCTCCCGAGACTAAATATTGGACCGTCATCAATAATTCATTAACTGGAGGAAATATCATGCTCGGCAAAAACATACGTCTTGAACGGATCATGGATCGTGAAAAGGAAAAGTCCATCGTTGTGCCAATGGATCATGGTGTAACCGTAGGACCAATTGAAGGCATAAAGAACATGCGGGAGATGGTCGACTTTGTTGCCGAGGGAGGTGCCAATGCCGTCCTCGGGCACATGGGATTGCCCCTTTACGGCCACCGCCAGTACGGGGAGGACGTCGGACTGATACTTCACCTCTCCGGGAGCACCGTCTGGGGACCGGACCCCAATGCCAAAGTTCTGGTCAACAGCGTCGAGCGGGCCCTGAAAATGGGAGCGGACGGCATCAGCATCCACGTTAATATTGGTGCCCAGGAGGAACCGGAAATGCTCAAGGATTTCGGTGAAGTTTCACAGAAGGCTATGGAGTGGGGAATGCCATTACTGGCCATGATGTACACACGAGGACCGGAGATCGAGGACGGAACGGACCCGGAGTACGTCAAGCACGCGGCGCGCATAGCTGCCGAACTTGGTGCCGACATCGTCAAAGTGCCCTACACCGGCTCCATGGACAGCTTCAGGACGGTCGTCGAGGGCTGTCCAATTCCGGTTTTGATTGCGGGGGGAGAGAAGATGGACACCGATCGAGATATCCTACAAATGGTCAAAGATTCGGTCAAAGCGGGTGGTTCCGGCGTCTCAATCGGACGTAACGTCTTTCAACACGAACGGCCCCAGCAGATGCTCAAGGCTATCTCCGGAATTGTCATGCAGGGAGCCCAGGTCGGCGAAACCCTACCGTTACTTCAGGATTGAATTGATCAATCGCAACAGGATCGTAACCCAACAGTTTCGACCGGCGTTTACCCATCACGGAAAAATTCGTTTCGTGATCCCGGCCTGAACCGCCTATAATCTGACAGTATGGGATCGTATTGAACGTTTTGTTCGTATTTCAATTCAGGGGAGTTCTCTTTTATGACGATCCAGTCGGAGCAGTCACCGAATTATAGTTCGGAAAAGCACGAGGTGGAAACCGAACAGGACGCCGTCGAAGAGTTAATGTCCGCAGGAAAAACGGATGGTCTTCCCGTTGTACCCCCTACCCCGGAAAGAGTCCGGTCAATGTTTTCGACGATTCACTTTGACCCGGACGACATTCTGGGAACGATTCCCGAACGACGACGGAGGATCACGGCCGAAAAGGTAGCAATCAATGCAGTAATGGCCGGCTGTGAACCAGAACACTTCCCGGTCGTAATAGCCGCGGTCCAGGCCATCCTCGACCCTCGTTACTCCATACATGGTCCGTCGGCCAGCACCGCCGGGCCGGCGGTTCTAACCGTGGTTAACGGACCCATCGTCGAAGAGCTTGGGTTCCGGTCGAAGGACCACCTCTTTGCTCCCGGGAACCGAGCCAATGCAACAGTTGGTCGGGCAATCAACCTGGTTCTCCGCAACACCGCCGGTTCGACCATCGATGAGTTTGACCGGGCCTGCTTCAGTCATCCCGGCCGCTACAGCTACTGCATCGCCGAAAACACCTCGGCCAGTCCCTGGTCCTCCTTTCACGTCGAACGAGGGTTTGACGCCGACGACAGTACCGTAACCGTTTTTGCCGCCGAGGCACCGAATCAGGTCGCCAACAACTCCGGTGGCTCCGCGGAGGCAGTCCTTTCCACGATAGCCGGCCGCATGGCAGCGCCGGGGGTCATGGGTCTGGGATTCGACAGTGAAGTCGTGGTCGTCCTGGGACAGGAACATACTGGTACCATTCTCGAGGATGACTTCGACAAGCAGGACGTACGGGAATTCCTGGCCAGGGAAGCTTTCATGACACTGGAGGAAGCAAAGGAGTGCGGCATGCTACCGAATGATGTCGAGGAGGGCGACGATGAAATTGAAGTCCCCCTTGTTAACGATCCCTCCAACGTGTATGTCTTAACGGCCGGCGGCGAAGCCGGCCCGTTCTCGGTCGTCATCCCCGGCTGGACCGGCCGTGACAACTGCCAGGCTATCACCGTGGGAATCCCCGGTCATGCCAAGGAAGCCGCCTGTGAATTACCCGACTACAAGGAGGATTCATAACATGACACTGACTTACCTTGATCCCACGAGCCAACCCGATACCGGGGACGCTAACGTTTCTGACCGGCCCGAATCACTCGAAGGGCTCACCATCGGTTTGCTCGACAACGGTAAGACCAAGGCCGACCGTCTGCTCGAGTTGGTCGCCGCCGAACTCAGTGACCGCCACAGCAACCTTACCCTTGAAACCGTGGGCAAACCCAGCCCTTTCAAGCCGGCGCCGAACGAAAAAATTGAATCCATTGCCTCCCAATTTGGAGCCGTCATAACCGGAATCGGCGACTGAGGGTCCTGCTCGTCGAGCAGTCTGCTCGACTCGCTGGCACTTGAAGAAAAAGGAACCCCTGCGGCGGCAATCTGTACCGATGCCCTGAACCAATCGGCTTACGCGGTCACCGAGTCCCGGGGCATTCCCTGGTATCCCTTCGCCGTCGTTGATCATCCCGTTGGACCCAAGTCCGAGGAACAGCTGAAGGAACAGGCAAGATCTGTCATTGAACGTATTGAATGGTTACTGAGTCCCGAAGCCCTTAACAGAGCCCCTACCGGGTGATCCCCCCAACAAATTCGTCCATCCTGAAGCAGTATCCGTTTTCTAAAGTCTTCTTAAATCCTCAGCGATTATTCAGTACTCCGTCAGGAGGAAAGTGTATCGCCATCGGAATGCCGCATTCGTCGGACGAAGGACGCTCCGGGAAGCTTTCGAGTGTGGAAGCACTAATTTCACTGGCCAACGCACAGACCACGGCGTCCAGAAAGTCATCGTAGGACCGTTCGTAGGGTAGTAGCGGCGCGAAGTCGGGTTGGGTCAATTGACGAAACGAACTTCGAAGGTCTTCGAACCGGTCCGGGCCAAGCAATCGTTTCAACAGGGACTCCCGCCGTCGTTCTCCCTGCTGAGTACTCTTCCTGGGAAGGTGTTTGGTGTTCCCCACCTCATCGTTAAACCGGGAGAAACAGATTTCGGGATGAGTTTCAAGAACGGTGGAACGGGCCGGGGGTGTATCCCGGAGAAATGTATCCACTTCTCGAATACAGGGAACCAGTGCCCACGATTGGTTGCTGATACTGTGACCGAGGCTCTTCTGCTTATTTTTGGCCTCATTCAGGTTACGGGCGTAAACGGCCTCCCGAATGGGAGCCGGAAAAATTGAACTCCGGCGGCCTCTTTTACCCAGGTAGTCGGCGGCAAGCTGGTCACACTTACGCAAGCTGTTGGCACTGAGCCCGATCGGAATATCTATCAGAATTCTTCGGGCCGGCCGTTCGTGAAACCAGATCGATTGTATTGACGGATGGAATTCAATGACATCCCCGTCGTTTTCGTCGTCCAAACGACAGACAATCCACCCTTTCCCGGCCCAGTCCACACCGAAATCTACCATTAGTCCCACACCACAGCAAAGAACGCTCAACTAAAGTTCCCAGGGAATACCTCAACATCTATCGAAGGAAGATACATCCGGATGGTCCCCTCACGAAACCGTACTTCGGACCAATTTTCCGGACCCGGTCCGCTATTAAAACGGATTGGAGGGAAGCAGATGACCACCGCCAACAGGAAAGTAGCCACCCGTGACGTAATTGGAGCAATCGCTTGCCAGGTACAGGAACATTGGAACGCAGTCCTCGGGTTCTCCGAATCGATCCGACGCTACGGTATCGAGGAGGTCATCGGGGAAACCGCCTCCGGTTACTTCCTTAATCCCCTCGGTCTCTATCATGCCAGGTGCGACGGTGTTACAGCGTACACCGTGTTCGCCCCACTCGACGGCCAGGCTCTTCATTAAATTGTGCACGCCAGCCTTGCCGGCGCCGGAATGTGAATGGAAGGGTGCTCCCATTTCGCTGTTGGTGGCACCATTGGAAATTATTTTACCTCCACCGTTATCAATCATGTGCTTGCCCACACTGAAGGAACAGTAGGCCGTACCGTCCAGAATGGTTCCGACAACCGACCTCCAGCCATTTTCGGACAGGTCCTCGGCGGGGCTTATGAAGTTAGCACCGGCATTGTTAACCAGGATGGTAATTTCACCGAGTTCATCAATAACTGTGTCACGCATTTCATCCACCAGATCCCGTTCACGGATGTCAACGGTGGTCGCACAGGCTCGCTGGCCCCGGTCCTCAATTTGCTCGGCCACTGGCTCCAGGTTGTCCATGTTTCGACTGGCAATGGCTACGTTGGCCCCATGGTTGGCAAACGAAAGGGCTATGTGTTTTCCAATGCCGGTTCCCCCTCCCGTTATCAGAGCGGTCTCGCCCTCCAGTAAGTCATCGTCGAATAATTCACGAGTATCGGGTGTAGCCTTCCAGACGGGTTCGGAGTCGTTTTGCTCGTCGGATTCCACGGTTTCTTCCACGGTTATCATTCCTCACAGGAAATTAATAAGGTCAACTCGGACAGCACATGACTCGTCTATTCATTTAGAGGGTGAATGAAACCACTAATTTAACACCCGAGCGATCAATGAGAAATACTCTCCGACTCACTGCTGTAGGACTGTAAACAAATTAAATAGGTCAGGAGGGAACACCGTGAACCAGTTCCACGGCAATTCAGTCAACAAAACTCTACCGTTCAGGGCCTCTTGTTAGGGTTGCATCGGATTGCTCCACAATATTTCGGAGCATCCCATTGAATATAAAGTTGTGGAACGGACTTATGCCGTACCAGTAGAGCAATCCCCAGAGCCCATGGGGTTGAAATCGTGCAATCTGATCACAGCGGATGCCCTGCTCGGTCTCCTCAATGCGAAATTCGAGCGTGGCCTCCCCCGGAAGAAGCATCTCCGCTACAAGGCGAAGGTGCCTGGGCGGGTCCACTTCCTGGACCCGCCAGAAA
>JBDGPI010000124.1:27898-33086 GCA_042219765.1 Salsurabacterium abyssinicum (SeqCode) | reverse complement strand
ACCTGCTCAGTTTCGTGTCCTTTGCCAACAATAAGTACAAGGTCCTCATCCTCGGCTTTCTCGATGGCGTCCCGTATTGCCTGACCTCGGTCGGGTTCAACGTGGTAACTCGAACTTCCATTTACCCCTTCAAGGATATCATCAATGATTTGCTGGGGATCCTCCGAGCGGGGATTGTCGGACGTAATGACGGCATAATCCGCCTCGGTAGTTCCAATCCGACCCATTTTCGGACGTTTCCCCCGGTCCCGATCGCCCCCCGCACCAAACACGCAGAGCGTTCGACCCTGCACGAGGGGTTGAATGCTGGTGATAACGTTTTCCAGTGCATCCGGCGTATGGGCGTAATCAACGAGCACTTTCGGTGGTCCGGGAAGCCGTTCACAGCGACCGGGGACTTTTGCACACTCCTCAACACCCTCCCGGAGAGCGTCCACGGAGACCCCAAGTTCGTAAGCTAGGGCCGACGCCAGGGTAATGTTTCGGTAGTTAAATAAACCGGTCAGAGGAGAGTGTAGCTGAACTGTTTCATCGTCGGGAGTGCTCATAGTCACATCAATTCCATCGAGGGTCACACTGGGATCCTTAACCGTATAATCCCCCGACTCGCCGACACTCACGGCCTCGATTTCCTCCGCAAGTCGCTGACCGTACTCACCGTCGGTGTAAACTACCCCTTTTTTGCTTTGATCAAAGAGGCTTTTTTTGGCTTCGTAGTACGCCTCCATACTGTCGTGGTAATCCAGGTGATCCTGTGAGAGGTTGGTGAACGCGGCGGCTGCGAAGGAAAGTCCCTTCACACGCCCCTGATCGAGTGCGTGTGATGAGACCTCCATCACAACCGCCGTCGCTCCCCGTTCGGACCAATCCTGAAGCAATCGATAGGTCTCAACGATGGACGGCGTGGTCGTGTCACCCTTCGATGTCTCTCCCTTGAATCGCCGCTCAATCGTCCCAATCAGGCCGGTCGATTCCCCTTCCGCCTTCAGGATTGATTTTATAAGGTGGGTGGTTGTCGTTTTTCCGTTCGTACCAGTGACGCCAATGAGAGCCAGGCTGCTTGAGGGATCCCCGTAGAGGGACTTCAGGAGATCCGGAAGCAAGTCCCGGGTATTTTCCGTTGTGAAGACTGGAATTGATAGTGACGGAAGTGAGTCAATTCGGTTGGATTCCACCAGGACGGCTGCCGCCGTCCCATCAGCTTCAGTTAAGTAGTTGTGACCGTCGTCATCCTGCCCCGTCAGAGCTACGAAGAGGTCGCCCTCCTCGAGCGTACGGGTATCAATGCAGATGTCCTTAACGTTGGTGGTTTCACCTGTTTCGGGTCCGGCTACCGGTAATCCTTCGAACAATTCTTGAGTTAACACGCGCACTCTCCCCATTCGTGTAAGTGTTGGTCGTTAAGGAACCATGGGCTCGCCCCCCTCCCGAGGCGACTGGACCCACTGGGACTGTGACATCTCAAGCACCGGAGCGTCATCCAGCGGCTTCATTCCCAGTTCATTGACGGCAATCCGCTGAATCCGCTCAAGCCGTTCAAGCCGTGAGACCACAAGTTTCTTGCGGTCGATCTTCAACTGGAGTTCACGGTTCTGGTTGGCCAGCTGTCTCAACTCTTGTTTGTTACGCGAATATCGCACATGTTGCCAGATGACCTGGCACGCCAGCGCGCCTCCCAGAAATATTGCCATTAAAACAAGCAGCAGAGAACGAAACGATAAATTGGACCCTCTGGAGCGAAGTACCCGTTTTACCCAGGAGGTCATGTCCCCCAACCGGGTTGAAGTACTCCGTGTCCTCTGCGTTTTTCGAACCTTGTCCTGGTATTTCATACGAAAGTTATCCTCGATTTACTGGTGTATTATCCATCACTGGCTCAAGCAAAAATTGCAAACCGTCCTGATTACAGGCCAGCATTTAACAGGTGGATTGTTCAGTACGATATCTCTGGTGTATTTGTCATCGACGGCCGTTGCAGCCCGGAGTTTCGCCGAACGGGCCCTGGGGTTGTCCTCAACCTCCTCCTCCGTCGGAGTTAACGGTGATCGATCGTCCACTTTACAACGCTTAACCTTGTCACAGGCACAAACCGGTAAATCCGGGGGACAAATACATTCTTCGGCTTCCCGCCGGAGAAACTGTTTCACACAACGGTCCTCCAGCGAATGGTAACTAATTGCCGCAAGAGTCCCACCGGGAGCGAGCAACGAGAGACCCACTTCGAGTCCCTCGGACAGGCCCTCAAGTTCGTCGTTAACCGAAATCCGAAGCGCCTGAAAAACTCGTGCGAGTTCACCGTTTTGACTGCCGTAAGGCACGGCCATCTCAACGGCATCACGCAACTCCCCGACCGTTTGCATAGGACGGGCTTCCAGAACGGAACCCACAACCGCCTCGAGGTTTCGAACTTCCCCATGATCCCGGAAAAGGCGTCGCAACGTATCCGGGTCGGCGCTGTTGAGTCGTTCAGCTGCTGTTGCGCCCCCTTCCTCCGGGTTAAAGCGACAATCAAGCGGATCGTGCCCCCGGCGGAAAGAAAACCCTCGCCTGGCTGAATCAAGATGGTAGGAGGACACACCCAGATCAAAGTAGACCGCATCGACGTTATCGACGTCATCCGGAAGAGATTCAGCCATCCGGCGGTAATTTGAATTCACCAGATGAACCCGAGGATCCTGTAACCGTTCCTTAGCCTCGGTAAAAACCTCCGGATCCCGCTCGAATCCTATCAACCGTCCGTCGGGACCCAGCACGTCAAGAACGGCCCGTGCGTGCCCGCCAAAACCAGCAGTGGCATCGATCACCGTATTCGATTGTTGAAGATCCATTACCTCCAGCAACTCGGCCGTCATGACCGGCTCATGCTGGAGTGTGCGGTCGCTCATGACCTCAACCTCCAGTGCAGTGGAAAGGGGCCGCAGATAACGCCCCACCCGAAAACGATTCCCCTTCCATAGGGACCTGCGGCCCCGCTACTCACTGCCTAGTGTATGTTACGAAGGCTTACGAACCACGACCGCTGAACATTTTCTCCTCAATTTCCTTTAACTCCTCGTCCGGTATGGACCGCTGATACTCATCGAGTTGCTCGGGGGTCCAGAGTTCCACACGATCCACATTCCCAACCACAGTGACAGTGTCGTTAATCTCAGCAATGTCTTTCAGATCATCGGGAATTAAAATTCGTCCCTGGCTATCGACCCGGGTCTCGTTGGCCTTCGAGGCCAGCGCACGGCGAAATTTCCTTGAGTCCACCGTGTTGCCCTGAAGTTCCTCGGACATCAGGAACTTTTCCCAGCGCTCGTATGGAAACAGTACAAGACATGGTTCAATGGCCGGCGCCAGTATTAACCGAGCGTCGTCCTCAAGCTCATTACGTATGGCCGACGGTAAAATAACCCGGTTCTTTGAATCGACGTTGTGTTCGTACTCGCCGATAAAGTGATAACCATTAGATGACTTGCGATCCATTGCCCGTCCTTTCACTCCATTTCCTTCCACTTCGTTCCACATATATACCACTTCATTTCGACCAATGTCAAGGACGCTTTTTAATTTTGTGTTAATACTGGGCCCTAGACCGCCGAAAATAGGTGTTTTTACCATTAATCCAATAAAGTCGGTCCGTGGGGAAGTGGCGTGGAAAGAAAACTGAACGGTCGGGGTTGCTGGAGGAGTTTCAGCGTTAAAGCAGATAAAAGCGGGGTTAAAAGGGGATTTAAAGGGCTGTGGTAGGAAGTGGAGGAAACGATGCCGGTGGTAAGCCGGGTTCTGTTTTAGTCACGGTCATTTATCTGGCCTTTCGATTGCTCGAAAGGACAAGCGGCCTACCCACCCAGCCAGTCTCATGAGAACCGGCTGGGCCTATTTGGCCTTGCTCCGAGTGGGGTTTTCCGTCCACCTGACACAACTGTTCAGGCGGATGACGGCAGCCAACCCGAGGAAATCCTCGGATGACATCCGTCACTTTTCACCTTTGTCCGACGAAATAACCGCCGGATCGTATGGTCTCTGTGGCACTTTCCGGCCAGTCCGATAACGGACTGCCACCCGGTTTCCCGGATCACTCGTTCGCCGTATAAACCGGCGAGGAGCCCGGACTTTCCTCCCGGTCGACCCTCAGAGGACCGACCGGGCGACCGTATCACACCGACATCGCAATTTTTATAAATATTTTGCTCCAATTAATTATTCCAGTTAAACTGACATTGGAAAAGACTTAGAGGAACTACCGTTATGGAGAACGGGACTGTTTCATGGACATTTCGGCCGGTGAAATTGAGGACTTAAACGACCCGCTAATCGTAGACGTAAGATCCCCTGGAGAATACCGGGAGGACCATTTACCCACCGCCATTAACCTACCTGTTCTCAACGACGCCGAACGCGATCGTATCGGAACCATCTACCATCAGGAATCCGAATTCAAGGCGCGCCGTGAAGGCGCAAAAACAATCTGCAGTAACGTACCAGCTCTCATTGAAGCACTGGAGGAAACCGTGGGTTCCGACGACCCAATCCTGCTTTACTGCTGGAGAGGTGGACAACGCAGCCAGAGCCTTGCCACTATTCTGAACCGGGTTGGCTACAACGTTTATCGCCTGGAGGGAGGTTACAAGGCCTATCGCTCCCGGGTGAATGACTTCTTCCAGAATGCAGACTGGGACGAACCTATTGTAACTTTATTCGGACTGACGGGCGCGGGTAAAACCACTCTTCTCGACCACTTGGATCAACAGGGAGCATCAACGGTTGACCTTGAGGGGGCAGCAAATCACCGAGGCTCGGCTTTCGGCGGCATTGGTTTGGGTGATCAGCCCTCACAGAAAGCTTTCGAGCGACGACTTTACGAAGAACTCCGCACGGCGTCAGGGCCAATATATATTGAAGGCGAAAGCCGCAAGATCGGAAAACGTACGATCCCGGATTCCCTCTTTGAGCACTTGAAGAAACCTCCCCGTGTCTGGGTGGAAACTGACATCGACCGTAGGGTTACCACAATACGCAATACCTATCCATGGCAGGACTGTGAGGATACTCTTTGTGAATCAATTGAGGATCTCCGGGAACGGTTGGGAGGCACCCGCACCGACAGACTCAAGGCCAAACTCCGGGACGGTGAGTTGAATTTTGTCATACGGACACTCCTGGAGCAGTATTACGATCCGGCCTACAGGAAGTCCTCCCC
>JBDGPI010000124.1:8977-27888 GCA_042219765.1 Salsurabacterium abyssinicum (SeqCode) | reverse complement strand
GGTAACGACCCTGACACTGCCGCAGCCGAGTTGATTGATTCATCTCCGCGAACCTGAACAAACATCCGTGATTTGATCTTCGAATTCAAATTGAGGCCCCGTCCATGAGCGCCAGTTTCATAGAACCATCGACTTATCTGCTCAACCCCTTCGCCATCCCCATGGTGTTAACCGCCCTGTTCCTTCTCAACCTGGGGGTTTCCGTCATTCTCTCGGAGCGGGGATCCCAGCTCAGCTTAGTCTACGGGATAATGATCGTCCCCTTGATCGTCTGGATGGTATCACTCGCCTGCGTGATGTCGTCCAGTCGCCGGGTTTCGGCCCTTATACTCTCAAAGGGGGTCTTTCTTGGAATCTGCTTCATCCCTCCCGGTCTGATGGGGTTTGCAACCACCGTAAGCCGACTTCACCACAAGAAAAGCTGGTGGATCTGGTCAACCCTCGCTATCTCAACATTATTTGCCGGACTCTCGCTGTTTACCGACACCGTCGTAACCGGGGTCCACCGTTTCCCCTGGGGATATTACCCGGAACTCGGTCCAACCGGAATAGCGTTTCTGGTCTATCACATCGTCGTGCTCGGGTTCATTCTGGTCATCCTGTGGCAACGGAGAAACCAGACGCACAACGCCACTCAGAGAAAACGGCTGGGGGGAATACTCCTCGCGATTGCATCGGGATATCCGGCAATCGTCGACGTTCTTCCCCTCTTCGGCATCGATGTCTTTCCCGTGGGATTTGCCTTTGTTCTTCTCTTCGGGTTCGTCTGTCTTTGGTCCATCTGGCGCTACCAGCTCACGGATTTCTCCCCCGCTTTCGCGGCGGAGGAAATGATGTCGACCATGGACGATCCGTTACTGGTCTGTGACCTGGAGGGAACAATTCGGCTCGCCAACCAGGCCTGTGAAGACGTTTTCGACTTTAGTCAGGAAGAACTGATTGGTAATAACTTCACGTCACTCCTGGGAGCTTCCGAACTTGGCCAAAAAAAGACGCGAGCCCTGCAACAGGGTGAGCTTACGGGAGCTCGTGAATTCAAATTCAAGGACAAGCACCAGGAGTCGGTGGACGTTAAAGTTTCAGTCTCCAAGTTAACCGACAACGAGGAAAGCCAGATGGGAATCGTTATCGTCGCCCGGGACATCCGCAAACGCAAGGAGGCTCAGCAACAGATCGAGAAACTTGCCTTCAGGGATTCGATTACTGAACTTCCCAACCGACGATACCTTTTTGAGGAATACGACTCTATTGTCGAGTCCCTCGACGATGACACCGGAGTCCTGCTTTATTTAGGGCTTTCGGATTTTAACGAAATCAAACATTCTCTTGGACCCCAAAAAACGGAGACCCTACTAACTGAAATAACGGCCCGTTTTCGGACGATCACCGAAAAAAACACGGAACTGATCAACTGGAACGAAGACGAGTTTGTACTCCTGGATCTTGAGGCAAAAACTGCTTCGGAAGCACGATCTCGGGCCAAGCAGTGGCTCCAGACCCTTGAGGACCCTTTCGAAATCGACCGGAATGTCTTCAGGTTACAGGCCAGTATCGGCATTGCGCTGCGGTCAAAGCATGGGACGGACCTCGAGGACCTAATCACAAAAGCAGATCTCGCCCGGGACAAGGCACGGAAGCTCTCGAGCCGGGGCATTAAGGTTTACGAGGAGGGCATCCAGGAACGGGCCAGTAAATTAATATCGCTCAAAAACAGTCTCAGAAATGCAATCAACCGGGAGGAACTTGAGTTAATTTACCATCCAATTATTTCATCGGACATGAGTGATATATCCCGGCTCGAAGTCCTGCTTCGGTGGAATCATGCGTCGGAAGGCCACGTTCCTCCCACCAGGATCATAGAGATGGCCGAGGACATCAACATGATCTCGCAACTTGGGACCTGGATCTTTCGAAAGTCCTGCGAGGACCTTTCTAAAATACGATCGGCGATCGATAGTGATTCCCTTAAGCTATCGGTAAATTTGGCTGCCAGCCAACTTCAGTTCCAGGAAGAATTGCTCGAATCAATTGAGACACAGATCAATCGCAACGGACTTGAACCCGGCGACTTCATCTTTGAAATTACGGAAACTACTGCCATGCAGGATATTGAATTCTCCAGGGAGGTTCTGGCCTCGATTCAGGAGAAAGGAGCATCAGTGGCCGTGGATGATTTCGGAACCGGCCACTCGTCAATCCAGTATCTAATGGACCTGCCCATTGACACTCTAAAGATAGACAAATCGTTCATACTCAACCTTTTTAAAGATACGCAGAACCAGATACTCGTGGAAACCATGCTTTTTATGGCCCATCAGTTGGACTTAAACGTTGTTGCGGAGGGAGTGGAAACCGAACGACAGCGCGATTTTCTTTTAACCAACAACTGTGATTATTTACAGGGGTTTCTGTGGACGGAACCCCTCGGTGTAAAGAAATGCATACAGCTACTACAACAGTGGCCCGAAGAACCTACGGCGGTTAACTAATCAAACCGGTCCCGATAGCGATGAAGGAATTGCTGAGGAATGATGACTCTTCGGACTGGATTCAACGAAAACTACCGTAATGCCTTCCGGGAAAAACGACATGGCCTACCACCTTGCCCTGATTACACATCCGCCTGAATCAGAAGGATGTCCCCGTCCCGGACCCGATAATCCTCACCCCTGGACCGAACAGCACCATTTTCACGGGCATCATTCCAGGACTTGTAATCCTTGAAATCAGAGTAATTAATAACCTCGGCTCGGATGAACTGTTCCTGGAAGTCACTGTGAACGTTACCGGCCGCCTGCCCCGCCGTGGATCCCTCGGGCAACGACCAGGCGCGTAATTCATTTTCGTTGTAAGTAAAGAAAGTGATTAGTCCGAGGAGATCGTAAGCCGAGCGTACCAACCGCTCCAGACCGGAGGATTCCAGGCCGAAGTCCTCGAGGAAAAGGGGACGTTCCTCGGGATCCATCGATAGCAGTTCAACTTCAAACTGCGCCGACAGTGTCACGGCCTCATGGGGCGTTTCCTCACGGATGTATTCGGACACTCTTCGGTAACGCTCGTTGTCATCGGGTTGGGCAAGCGTTTCCTCACTTACGTTAAGAACGTACAGGACTGGTTTCCGTGATAAAAGAGGAAATTCGTCCAACCACCGTTTTTCTTTTTCGGAAAACTGATCGTCGGGAAGGCGATGGTGCTCCGTCAGCTGACGTTCGACCTCCCGGAGAAATTCGAGTTTTTCGACGGACTCGTCATCACCCGCACGGGCACGACTCTCTAGATCCTCAAGAGGGTCCTGGAGCACCCCCAGATCGGCCAGCGCAAACTCCGCCTCGAGTATTTCAATATCCCTCAGTGGATCCACAGTGCCCTGGACGTGAGTTACGTTGCTGTCGTCAAAGAGCCGAAGCACATGACAGACGGCATCGACACTTCGGATCTGGGCCAGGAACTGGTTGCCGAGCCCCTCCCCTTCGTGGGCATTTTCAACCAGGCCGGCGATATCAGTGAACTCAACTGCAGCGGGCGTGGCCTCGTCGCTATCAACCCATTGACTGAGGTTATCGAGCCGCTTGTCAGGTACCGGAACAACCCCTACGTTGGGATCGACCGTACAGAAAGGATAATTTTCAGCCGGTGCCTCGTTCTCTGTCAGGGCGTTAAAAAGGGTGGATTTGCCGACGTTCGGAAGTCCGACTATACCCAGGTCCACCGTAAGGATCCTCCGTTAAAGAGTCTGTTGTTCCAGTGCAAGAGCAATGCCATTGCCACCACCCATGCAGATTGAGGCAACACCAAGTTCGTCCTGGTGGTGACGCATCTGCTCCATGAGAGTGAGCACAATACGCGTTCCACTCATACCAATGGGATGTCCGAGGGCAATTGCTCCTCCCCAGCCATTTATTCGATCGGGACTTAATTCGAGTCGGTGGCAGTTTGCAAGGACCTGAGAGGCAAACGCCTCGTTGATTTCTACGCGATCGAAGTCCTCAAGGGTCCAGGATCGACCTTCAAGCAGCATTTCAATCGCAGCTGCCGGCGTCTCGAAGAGGTTGCCCGGTTCCGTCCCGACCACGGAATATCCTTTGACGGCAAAAACGGATTCAGGGGAAGAATCGTTTTCGGCCAGCGATCGCTTGGCAAGTCCAACCGCGGCGGCACCGTCATTGAGGCCAGGGGCGTTACCGGCGGTAACAACCCCGTCACTTGCAAAGGCCGGTCGCAGTTCCGAAAGCTTCTCGAGTGTGGTATCCGGACGAACGGGTTCATCACGGTCGAGTTCGGGCAGATCCATTCGTTCGGAATCAAAAAATCCCTTCTCTTCGGCTCGGTCAGCTCGTTGGTGACTCCTGAGGGCAAACTCGTCGAGTTCATCCCGGGACAAGTCGTACCGGTCGGCGATTCGTTCAGCCGCCGATCCCATATGTTCGGATTCAATTGAACACCAGAGGCCATCGTGAACGGCCGAATCAATCAGTTCACCGTCCCCCATGGTTTGACCCTCCCGAAAATTCTGAAGAAGGTGAGGGGCATTTGTCATCGATTCCATTCCACCCGCAACCACCTGCTGCTGGGGACCGGCCGCCAGTCCCTCAATACCCTGCAGTATGGTCTTAATCCCACTACCACAGACTTTGTTCACGGTAACGGCAGGAATTTTGGGAGACCAATCCGCACCGAGTAATACCTGCCGGGCGGGGGCTTGTCCCTGGCCGGCCTGAATCACGGATCCCAGTAGAACCTCATCCACCTGCCTGGGGTCTACAATTCCTTCCAGTTCCTTCAGACAGAGCGCTCCAAGATCTACGGCCTCGTAATCGGACAGCCCTCCCGTCAGTCGACCCGTCGGGGTTCTGACACCATCGAGTAAGACGATCGAATCATCCGTCAAATAATTGCTGTACATACTCTCACACCTCTACCTTTCCGTTGTTTCGGTACCACGAAGTGTTAGTACTGGAGATATCGGAGCTAATCAAATCGCAGCATCCATCAGGAAAAATCTTTCAGGAACCGGCAAGCAGGATAAGTAACTCAATCGATAAGCGAACTAAGTAGTTCTTATCAACAGTCGTTGATGATTAGCCGGATGCAGGATAGTTGGAAGGATTAATCTACTCTCTTCAAATCCGCCTGCTATTAATCCTTCGGGAATTAAACTGTCCCGGATCAATCCAGGTACTGATAATACCGTTTAAAAGCCTGCCAGGAAACCGCCAGTTCAATGTGTTCGGTTGAGCCACCCCAAACGTTTCTGGCATTACCATGTTCATCGATTAGCTTTTGAGGGAGTTTGGCTCCGTCCGAACGGAAGAGATTGAAAAGGAAGACTTCGTCAATATTCGACCAGACTGCCGTATACTCCACGTCCGGTGCCAGCGAACCCCCATTCAGTGTTTGTAGAAACGAACTCGAAGGGACCATGGCCCGACCGGCGGGAAACATGTACAAACCATAGAAAACGAGGCCCCCCTGATTGGGTGCGGCCAGTGTAATCAGATCGTCGACGTACTGAGCCCCGTCAGTTTGCTCAACGTACCACCGGGCTGTCAAACCCCCGAGGGAATGAGCAATAATGTCGACTTTTTTACCATGTTCGTCGTGTATGGACTTCACCTGCCGGTTCAGGTTCGGTACGTAAGCGGTTGGTGCCTGTGTCCCCCAGCCCTGGAATAGGGCCAGATCAATTCGATAGATTTCAGTGTCGGAATAGCCAATCTTACGCAGATACCCGGACAATGAGGAACCCCAGGCAGTGTAAATCAAAACCGGTTGTTCTCCGGGGCGTTCCATGTCGGTAACACGGTAAAACTCAGGAACCTGCCGGTATTTCTCAGGCACGGGGGGAATAGGCGTTGCTTCCTCTCGTGAAACGGCGGAACTGATCACCGGTGAGCACGCGACAACTGCAACGCAACTAATTATCAGAATCCAGACTTTCCTCGGTTCGACCAACGTTGGTACGCCTCCTGGGTGTAATGAATCTACTTATTCCACAGGTCGTTCAACTTACTCACATAATCGTCGAGAACCCCCTCTTGTTCGAGAGCTCGCACGGTGCTACCCCGCCCAAGTTGTAGAAGCCGGGTAGCCAGTCTGGCGGTCGAAACCTGTCTTATACGGTGCATTTTAAAAAACTCAAGCGTTTCCCTGACACAGGGTGATAAGTCATTAATGTCGGGAGGTCCATTCGGGTCGCCTACCAATTCCTCCGGCATGTCGAGGCTGATCCCCTCCTGATCCTGTATGTCCCTGACAATTCGAGACGCCGGTTCGGTATCGGACATCAACGCCAGAGCCCCGAGAAGTTTACGGGTTCGAACCCTGTCCGATTCGGCGCCAACGGACCGAAAGGCTCGTTTGACCGGATCGTCCAGGTAATCCCATACATCCGACAGGACCACAACCGACCCCCCTCGTTGGTTTTTTCACCGGTGAAACTTATCCTAAATCGTTTCCGGGAATAATTTGCAGAATCCATTCGTAAAACACTAATTCCAACAAGGATACTCGAAACCATGGACCTCTCAAAGTCTATTACCCGTGTACAGCTAACCCTGACAGGCATACTACTAACGATAGTCTGCTCGAATCTCCCTGCCATCGGTAACACCAGTAAGGGGATCAAGCTTGAAAGTTTCACTTACGAAGCTCGGACTCAAACCACGGGAAAACTCCGCCCGAACAGGGACTTAACAATAAATTCTCGACTGAGTGAAACTGTGGAGAATTTGCCCGTCGATGAAGGTCAAAGCGTAGAAACGGGTGTCAAGCTACTGCAGTTTGATACAACAGCGCACAGGATACGCGTCAATCGCCACTATCACCGTGTGCAGAGGGCGAAGCATCAGCTGGCGATTTCACGGAAAAATTACGAGCGCAAGCAATCCCTCCGAAAAAAGGATCTTGTTAGTGAAAGTGAATTCGACCAGGCCGAGCTGGAGTTCAAGCGCGCCCAGGAAAACCTTGCTATAGCCCGCCAGGACCTCCGTGATGCACGTCGTAATCTAAGCTATACGTCCGTCGAAAGCCCTTTCCGGGGAATCCTGGAGACTCACCTAGTGGAACGCGGTGAACTGGTCCGCCGGGGACAGCCTCTTCTTCAGTTAATCCAGCTAAATCCGATAACGATCGAGTTCGAGGTTACACCCGACGAGCGGAGTGAGATCAGTGACGGCGACACCATTCAGGTGAGCCTTCAAGGAGACACCAGACCGGCCCGCATCACTCACCTCGCTCGATCGAATTCGTCCGGAAACGGAATGTACTCGGGCAAAGCCCGTCTACCCAACCCGAACCGTGAGCTTATTGCAGGTCAAACCGTGAATTTAACAATCCCCCTAAAAACAATCGGAAATGCCGTCCGGATTCCCCTTGACTACGTCGACCGTCAGTCCGATCACCCCCGTGTTATCCTGCGGGACCCGAACACGGCGGCGGTACATACACGGACCCTGGAGATAATTGATTATCAGAAAGAATCGATCATTACCCGTCGAACCTGGCCCGCAAACTGGCGGTTGGTTCCCGGGGGCACCTACACCGAAACCGGGTCATAACCATGAATTTAATCCGTCTATCCGTCAAAAACCCTGTCTTCGTAAACCTGATGATGGCCGTCATTTTAATATGGGGGTACATCACCTATCAGGACATGAACCGCGAAGCCTTCCCCCAGGTGTCCCGGGACATGATTACTGTCACCACGGAATATTCCGGAGCCTCACCGAGCGAGATGGAACAACTGGTCACAAAGCCGATTGAAAATACCCTCTCGTCGGTTAACGGTATCGAGGAAATCGAATCCCACTCCGTTCAATCCCGATCGGTGGTTCTGCTCAAACTGCACTCAAGCGTCGATGATCCCGACGATGTTCTATTTGACGTACAGAAACAGATTGACCAGCTTACGGAGTTACCGGAGCAGGCCAAGAAACCCGAAGTTTCGGAGGTTACCACGAATTTTCCCGTCATCACCATCGGCCTCAGTGCCAGTACCACCGAATCCGACCTCTACACGAAGGCTCAGGACCTCAGGAACGAGTTCCGCGGCATTTCCGGGGTAAACGACATCCGTATTATGGGGAAACGGGACCGAAAAATCTGGATAGACGTTAACCCAACTCGCAGCCGCCACTACGATATTTACCTTCCCGAAATTTACCAATCCGTGAATGAAAGCAGCTTGAATCAGCCCGGTGGCCGGATAACGGGACCCGTCAGGGAACTTCTGACACGAACCATTGCGGATATTCGAAGCAGTGGCGGTGGACGGAACTCCGTCGCCCGGTCGGACCCCACTCGCCCACTTCTCGTTCGTGACATTGCGGAGGTTTACCCCGGCTTCGAAAAGTGGGAAACACGGGGGAGAGTCAACGGAAAACCCGGTCTGAGCATGGTTGTTTTTAAGGCCCAGGAGGCGGATGCAATTTCCATTGTCAATCGTATCCGATCCCGGGTCGAAACAATCAATCAATCTCAGGACACCATGAATTTAACGCTTTACCGGGATATTTCGCAGTACATCAAAGACCGGATTGAGACGATGACCGACTCCGCTCAAATGGCCCTTCTGCTGGTGCTGGTCGCGCTTTTCCTGACGTTAAATGGCAGAATCGCCCTGATGACTGCCCTCGGAATCCCCGTCTCCGTCTACGGGTCTTTCGTCATCATGAATTATTTCGGCGTAACCGTAAACATGCTGACGCTCTTTGCCTTTATCATTGTCCTCGGCATCATTGTCGACGATGCGATTGTCATTACCGAGAACATTTACCGAAAAATGGAACTCGGCCTGGAACCCGACGAAGCCGCCGTTGAGGGAACCCAGCAGGTAGTCCGGCCCATCATTGCCACCATTGCTACCAACATCGTCGCTTTTTTGCCCCTTGCACTCATCGGGGGTTTAACCGGAAAATTCATGGTTGCCATCCCCTACGTGGTAACAATTGCCCTCCTGGTCTCTCTCTTTGAAGCTCTGTCGATTCTTCCTTCCCACATGGCTGAGTTCGTGACGGCGAACGACAACGACGGGAACGGAAGGAGCTGGCGTGAAACCTGGCTCCAGCCTCTCCGAACCATGATGATGGGCATCGCCAGCAGGGTGATTCGATTCCGGTACATCGTCCTCGCGGTCATAGTCGGCCTTATGCCGCTTTTCATCTACGCAGCGTCGCTTTTCCCCGTGAAGTTTTTTCACATGGAGGACATCAAACTGTTCCGAATTAACCTGCAGGCGCCGACGGGTTCCTCCATCGACTACACGTCCTCGATGGTTCGAGAGGCGGAGAAGAAATTAACGGCCGGCGTAAAGGAGGAAAACTTAACCTCCTACGTCTCAACGATTGGCTGGATGCGAACCCGTCTTGGTGATTTGCGGTTTTCCCCGGAGAGGGCTCAGATAGAAGTGGAACTGGTCGACCCCAAGAAACGGAACAAGACCGGTGACGAAATTATTCAGGGCGTCCGCAGCAAACTTCTCCCCTTCGACAAGGCCGAGGAAGTCGACATCATCAAACAGCAGGCGGGACCACCGACCGGAAGTCCCGTGGAGATTGAAATTTCGGGCCCCGACCTCGAAACGCTAAGACGGCTCGCCGGACGGGCCAAACAGGAGCTTCACAAGCTGGCCTCCGAACATAACCCGGACGGGAGCGAGGGGACGAAACCAATCTTCAACATCCAGGACAACATCATCCAGGGAAAAACGGAACTACAGGTACTCCCCAGACCAGAACAGGCCGGTCAATACCAGCTAACCAACCGCCGGATCGCCCGAACGGTCAACCTGGCTGTCGGCGGTCTCGAAGCCTCCAGTTTCCAGTCCAACCAGGAGGAAATTGAAGTTATGGTGCGAATGGATCCCTCATTCGTCTCGGACCCCGACCGGTTAAAAAAGCTTCGAGTTCCCACCGATCGCAGGCAGGCGGTTCCGCTTGGGGAGGTTGCCGAACTCGCCTACAAGCCAGCCCCGGGACAAATCAATCGTATCGACCGGCAACGAACGGTCATGGTATCGGCCTCCGTGGATAAGGACCTGATCACCGGCCGTGAAGTTAATCAGTCGATCAAGCCCAAACTCGATTCGCTCCTCTCGGATTATTCCAATTACGATTACCACCTCGGCGGTGAGTACGAGGAACAGACGGAAGCCTACCAGAACCTGGGACAATCCGGTTTTATTGCCCTTCTTGCCATCTACACTATTCTTGCTGGACTCTTCAATTCGTTCCTTGAACCGTTCGTCATCGTCCTGACAGTTCCCTTCTCCTTCGTGGGAGTCTTGTTCGGGTTATTTATCATGGGCGACGCCATAACCTTTACGGCGGCGATGGGAACCGTGGCGCTGATCGGAATTGTCGTCAACGACGCCCTCATCCTCCTTAAGTTCATCGAAGAACACAACGGGCACACTGCCAACCGGTACTTCAGTGTGTTAAGGGCTATCCGCCTCAGGATTCGTCCAGTGCTGCTGACCACCATCACCACCATCATGGGCCTGATACCGATTGGCTTTGAGATTGGTCTGTCGGGAGTGGAGTCATTTCTTTCGCCGATGGCAGTGGCAATTATGTACGGTCTGTTTTTCGCGAGCCTGGTAACTCTTGTGTTGGTGCCGATGATTTACCTGGTGTTCCTCGATATTAAAAACCTTGTCTGGAGAGGTTTGACCGGTAACCGATAACGGACATCAGTGCATTTGCCCAATATCATTGTTATCCAGCAATCGATCAACGGATCACTTGCCGGAAGGCCATCGACCCTCAGGAACGAAGCCGCTCGTTCAGGCGGGCATTTTCCTCCCGCAGGTCGGCAATTTCGTCCTTGAGTTCAACGATTTCATCGTGGTACTCAAGCAGGGCGGATTCAAGTTCCGACCGACTGAGTCCGGACTCAGTTATTCCCTTTCGAGGCGGTTCCATTTGATTAGACCCGCTGGGACTGGGGGTCTGGTCCCGAACGGTTTGTGATGTTTGCCCGGTTTCGCCGTTTGAATCGCCGCCGGAGGCCGGTTCCTTCTCGTAGGATTTCTTCGAGGAAGCGTAATATTCGAGTTGACCGCTTGCGGTATCCTCCCCGTCCTCACCCCCAGTCTCCGTTGACTCGGACCTCTCACGGGACTCGAAAGATCGAGTTATTTCACGATCATCCGCCGGATAAAGTACCTCCCACGACGGAGATTCCGAGGAAAGACCCGCGTCCTGCTTTGCTTTGAGCTTCCTGGACTTGTATCGCTGTACGTCCAGGAGCGTTTCACGGTCCAGCTCGGATATGTCCTCGTCCAGAAGCTCCTCTATGTCCTCGTTCCGATTAAAGTTCGGGATTTCTGCGTCCGCACTCATACGAAATCACCCCTTTAGTATAGTAAGTCTATCTACTTAGTATACTATAAGAGGTTGGTTCGTTCAAATTTTGAGATAAGCTGGTGACCAAACGATGGGAACGGGACGAGGAACCGGGGGGTTTTAAGGGTTTCTGTGAGAAGATTACCCTTCGTCGAAATCCTCCGGGTTGAACTTGCGGAGTTTTTTATTGATGGAATTCAGAGTCTGCTTCATCTCCATCTCCAGTGTGGTACTGGAGTTCACTTTTTTGTATTCCTTCAGCAGCTTCTGGGCCTTCGAATGGTTCTGCTTGAGGCTGCTGAACTGCTGTCGACTAAACGACCCATCGGGATCCGAAAGTTCCTCCAGGGAATCCTCGAGCCCCCGCAGGGTCTTAAGGATGGATTCTCGAACATCAGGCTCCTCAGTTAGACTGTCCGGAACTCTCAGACGAAGGTTATCGGTAAGTTCTCGCAGAACACGATCCGCGGCCTCCCGGTTTGCCTCGAGTTCCTCCGAATCGATTTCTGGCCGGGTACCACCGGCGTGATCCTTCATGAGCCGTTCAAACCGTTCGTAAGTGGTGCGGTAGGTATACGCCATGAACTCCGGTGTTACGGAAAGGGTCTTAGAAAGTTCATCCTCCCCCGAGAGTTCGGTTTCGTCCAGTAAAGCGGTGAGAAGCAGGACGATCTGAATCTGTCGGTCCTTCAGCTCCAGTAATTCGGTAAGTTTCTCTGTTGTCCGCTCGAGTCGGCGGGTCAGCAGGGTATACAACTTTTCCCTGAACGTCTCGTTTTGTTCCAGCAAGGCCTCCACCTGATCTTCGTTGAGTTTCCACCCACTGACGTCAGTAATTGCACGGGCAGTAGCGGTTCGGCGGTTGTCACCGCTTGCAAAAACCATCTCCCCGATAATCTCGCCGGATTCAACCGTGGCGACTACCTGCCGGGAGCCATTCATTTCCTTCTCAATCTGTACCTTACCATCGTCGACAACCAGCAGATTATTGCCCCAGTCATCCTCCTGAAAAATTACCTCATCGGTCCGGTACTCCCGTCGATATCGTTCCAGCTTATTACCAAACAAGAATCCATCCTCCCTGGGTTTTATTCTTCCGCCTCCGGATTGGTATTTTATAACACGCTTTCGTCTTGAAAACGATAACCGTTACACACAACAACCTTTGGAGTACAATGTTAGCTCCTGAAGACTGAAAACTCTTTCTGGACTGATTGAAGATATGTGGAAATCACTGCTGGCTGGCCTAATCAACAACGATGTCACTGCCGGCGATAGCTGGTTCTACCCTGACATCGAACCCGTGATTATTGAAGGAAACCGACGGGAAGCCTTCCAGACCATTAAGCAAACGTTTGAGGAACTGGGCGACAATTGGATACTGGGCAGTACCTCCTTAAACAAACTCTTTCTCGAGGGTGCCGTGGAAACCCCGACTCTGAACTTCCGTGATGATTTTACTGTGGTACTGGAACCTCTGAATGACGAAGAACAAAAATGGAAAGTAATCGCCCGCTCCAGATCAAGGATAGGACTTGGGGACTTTGGAAAAAATGCCGAAAACCTCCGAACCTTCTACGCTAAACTGAGGGATCTTTCATCAACCGATTAACCCGGATAAACCGTAATATCCTTTACCTGATAACCCTGACCATCGGCACAACTTTCGTCCTCACCCTGCTCTACTACCTGGGCATGAATCACCTGGAAAACCGCCCCCGCAGCATCCTCATGTGCCTGGAGTGGGTGACTCAGACGATGACGACCGTCGGTTACGGTCAGGATACGCCCTGGAATCACGATCTGATGTATCTGCTTGCAATTGTCGCGCAACTAAGTGGTGTAACAATTGTCTTTCTCAGTATCCCGACCGTTGTCAGTCCCTGGATGAAACAGAGACTCTCGCTCCGGCCCGATACCTCCTACGGCGGAGAAACAGACCACGTCATTATTACCGAATACACTTCCATCGTCGGGGCTCTCATTAACGAACTCGAGAATCGCGACATGCCCTACGTGTTGATTGAATCCAACGAAGAAACCGCCACCGAATTGTACCGGGAGGGCTACCGGGTCATGCTCGGGGACCCAGTTAACTTCAACACACTTCAGAAGGCATCCCTGGAAGAAGCCCGACTGGTGATTGTGGATTGTCCGGACGAGCGAAATGCCTCGGTTGCCCTGACCACACAGGAGTGCGATAACGATATTCCCGTCATCGCTGTGGCCAACCAGAGGGACCGGGCCGCCCATCTGACCGCCGCCGGCATCAATGAAATTATCTACCCCCGGGAAAAAATCGGTGAAGTACTCGCCCGTAAGACCCTAGCCGGTCTCGGCCGGAAGGACCTCCTGGAAGAGCAATTTGAATCCGAGCTGGAAGTCCGGGAATTCCCGGTACTCGGTGATAGTCCCCTTATCAACACACAGCTTAAAAATTCGGACATTAGAGAATCCATCGGGGTGAGGATCATTGGGGTCTGGCGCCAGGGGGAGTTCACCCACAATCCCCCCGCCGAGTTTCGGATACATCGAAATGACATCCTGGTAGCATCCGGTAAACCCGATACATTGAATGAACTGCACGAATTGACTGAAACCCGAAAATTACGACCCGACGAAAAGAATGTCCTTATCGTTGGATACGGCAAGGAAGGTCACCGTGCCGAGGAAGTCCTCCGTGACTACGATGTTACCCCCCGGCTTTTGAACGACCTGGATCTGGATGGAGTGGACGTCGTCGGCGATGGATCCGACCCGGAGGTTCTCAGGGAAGCCGGTATTCAGGATATGGCTACCGTGATCATTGCGGTGTCGGACGACGATACGGCCATCCTTATAACCCTGATGGTCAAAGACCTTAACCCTCAGGCCGAAATTCTCGTCCAGATTAATAACGAATCGTCGATTGAACCAATATACCGTGCTGGCGCGAGTTACGTCCTTTCACTGGAACACTTAACGAGCCAGATGCTGGCGGAATCGGCACTCGGCGAGGATCTAATGTACGAGGAACTGCACCTTCAGGTACGACGCTGTGGACCCGGCAAACTTGCCGGCAAAACCCCGGCTGAGTGTGAGGTCGGTAAAACTCACAGGATTACCATAATCGGTGTTAATCGGGACGGGGTACTGAAGACAAGCGTGGGACCGGATTTCAGGTTCCGCGAAGGGGATGAACTGTATCTGGCGGGACGCCCCGAGCGAGTGGTGGAATTCACGGAAACTTACGATTTACGGGACGCTGAATAAGAGGGATTGATCAACTTGACCAACACCGTTCCCGAATCAGTCTGAAAACAGGAGCTGCTTCAGAGATCAGTAAATCTCGGTACTACCGTTCCTCGATTGTCTCGTCGACCTGCATTCCGAAATGTCGCCCGGCTGCCTCGAAGTAGGTCAGTATTTCATCCCCCGGCCGAAGGTCAACCACGGAGACGGGCGTTCCGTCGGGACGAGTCAGGTTGATCGTTTCGGCGTTTTGAAGCAACAGCGACGCCTCCTGTGGCTCCCCCTCACCGTCTTTCAGTTCAGCTTTGATTAACATCATCGGGCGCCGTTCGAGTTTGGAGCGACCAACAATGGCCGGTTCGGCCTCCCCGTCTTCATCGACCACAAGAACCTCGTCCCCGGCCGTAATTTCGGAGAGGTACTTGGTCTCGCCACCCGGAATCCGGATGTAAGCGTGGACCCCTCCCGCATTCACGCGAAAAGGACGGGAGGCAACGTATTCGGATTCCTTCACCTCGGCGTGTACCAGAAACATACCGCCACTGGAATTACCGACGAGCATCCCCTGGCCAAACTCCATCATCGTTGAACTGTCGACGCAGACCCGATCCGCCAGCCCCATCTGCTGAATTGCAGTGACTTCAGCGGGCTGAAGTTCAAACGTTTCGCCGGACTGTTTCAGGCGCTCAACAGCCGAGCGAACCTCGGAGAGATCGTCCGTTCCTAACACGACCCCCGACACACCCTTTTCAAGAGTTTCAACGGCAACCTGAGCATCTTCGGCCGACTCGACGTACGCAAGCAGGTTATCGGTCTGAGCAATTAAATTTTCGAGGGGGATAATCATCCAATCCTCGGAATCAACGATAACGTAGTCCGATCCGGCTGCCTCTTTAAGAACCGACTCCTCGTCGGATTTGGAGGCAATAGTAACGGAGGCTACGTCATCGCCGGGAACAAGGTCACCGTCGGGGGTAATGGTCGTAACCACTCCAAGTTCGCGTATCTTTTCCCCGATCGGTTCCGAACTGTAAATACCGTCAACACCAGCCTCGAGACAGCCAGTAATGAAGTCCCGATCGTAGTCGGAAACTTCAACCCAGATAGTGCTTGACTCCGTCATGACAGGTGGTCCTCGGCGCTGTCGACGGAGGCGTCCTCGTGAACGATTGACGAAATCGCCCGGACCATCCTCTCGGGATCAGGGGCCTGAAAGACATTCCGGCCGATGGAAACCCCTCGTCCGCCGGCCTTCATTGCCCCCTGGACCATCTCGAGAACGGACCGGGTCGTGTCAGTCTTCTCGCCACCGGCAATCACCACGGGAACCGGACATCCTTCCACGACATCACGAAAACTTTCGGGATCCCCGGAGTAATTACACTTGATGATGTCGGCTCCAAGTTCCGCCCCCGCTCGAGCGGCATGCGCAATGATCCCGGGATCGTACGGATCATCCACGTCGGGGCCACGGACGTACATCATTGCTATTAACGGCAGCCCCCACTTCTGGCACTCCCTGGCAACAGTACCGAATTTCTTCAGCATCTCCGGTTCTTCTTCGGCCCCCATGTTGACATGTATCGAAACGGCGTCCGCCCCAAGACGAATGGCTTCGTCGACCCGGGCACAGAGAACTTTCTGGTTGGGCTGCCCGAGTTCAGTACTTGCGGACATATGAATGACCAGGCCAACGTCTTCGCCGCCACCCCGATGCCCGTGTTCCACCATTCCTTTGTGCATCAGGACGCTATCCGCTCCACCCTGGACGACTTTGTCAATTGTGCCGGCCATATCAATAAGGCCCTTCACGGGTCCCATTGTTACACCATGGTCCATTGGAATGAGGACCATGTTGCCAGAATCGCGGTTCATTACTCGCTCCATACGAATTTCCTTGCCTATCATTAAGGGTCCCTCCAGTAATTCATCCAAAAATTACACTCACATCTAAACCTTACATTGCTATCCAATGATTCAATTACCATAGGATAATTTTTCATTTACAAAATCCATCACGAGAAGATACCACTTTAACGGGACGGAAGAGCATCGAACCCGGCGTATTCTGCCTGATCGCCGAGTTGATCCTCAATCCTCAGCAACCGGTTGTACTTGGCGGTGCGTTCACTGCGGCTCAAGGAGCCCGTCTTAATTTGACCCGTACCGAGAGCCACTGCTAAATCGGCGATGGTCGTATCCTCAGTCTCACCGGATCGATGGGAAATCATTGACGTGTAGGCCGCCTGGCCCGCTATTTCAACCGTATCCAGGGTCTCGGTTAGCGTACCGATCTGGTTCACCTTAATAAGAATTGAATTTGCTATATTCTCCTCGATTCCCTCCCTGAGGATAGCCGGGTTGGTAACAAAAACGTCGTCACCAACAATTTGCATATCATTGCCAAATTTGCCGGTGAGGCGTTGCCAGCCGGTCCAGTCGTCCTCGTCACAACCATCCTCCATTGATACCACGGGATAGTCCTCAAGTAGGTCCGCCAGGTAATCGACGAGTTCCTCGGAGGTTAATTCGAGTGTCTCACCGGAGAATTCATACGTGCCATCCTGGTAAAGTTCCGACGCCGCAAGGTCCAGCGCCAGTGCGACGTCTTCACCAGGTTCAAAACCGGCTTCCCGTATGGATTTCATCAGCCAATCAAGGGCCTCCCCGTTGGAATCAAAGTCGGGAGCAAACCCACCTTCGTCGCCAACGGCCGTTGAATATCCCTCGGCTTCAAGTAAATCCTCGAGTTGATGGAATACTTCAGCTCCCCACCGTAACGCTTCACGAAACGAATCCGCCCCTCCCGGGACGATCATAAATTCCTGGATATCCAGGTTGTTATCGGCGTGTTCACCGCCGTTGATGACATTCATGAACGGAAGGGGGAGCCGGTGCGCATTGGCTCCGCCAAGATACCGGTAGAGGGGTTGATGACAATCCTTCGCCGCGGCATGAGCCGCCGCCAGTGAAACGGCAAGAATGGCGTTTGCTCCAAGGTTTGATTTATTTGAGGTACCGTCCAGGTCCAGCATCAGCCGGTCAATGTCGCGCTGGTGTCGAACGTCCTGCTTCGACAGTTTGGAGGCAATCTCGTCGTTAACGTTTGCCACGGCACTCCTGACGCCCTTGCCACTGTACCGGTCCGGGTTGTCATCCCGGAGTTCGACGGCCTCCCGTTCCCCGGTCGAGGCGCCGGAGGGCACCAACGCTCGACCGCTAATGCCGGTTTCCGTCCGAACAATAGCCTCAACGGTGGGATATCCCCGAGAATCGAGGACTTCACGGGCCGAGACGTCCTTGATGAGTGTCATTAGTTCAGGTCTCTTAGAACTGACTTAATCTCGTCAAAATCCGGCAGCTGGGAGGGATCCTCGGTAACCCAGCTGTAGCGAATCACACCATCCTTATCAATAACGAACGCCGACCGGTCGGCCACGTCTTCAAGCCCAAGTAATTCCTCACGCTTGACGTCGTAGGCGGTTATGGCTTCCCGGTTAAAATCGGACAGCAGAGGAATATCAATATTTTCACTTTCCTTCCACTCGTTCTGGGTAAAGGGGGAGTTGACGCTGATTCCGAACACTTCAGCATCAAGCGAACTGTATTCGTTTAATTGGGAGGTCACCTGGCACATTTCGTCCGTACAAACCCCGGTGAATGCCATGGGGAAAAAGAGAAGAACAACGTTCTTCCCACGATGATCGGATAGTGAAACTAAATTATCGGGTGCTCCTTCGGGAAGTTCAAAATCCGGAGCTTTCGTACCGTCCGCTAAAGCCACTGGAAACTCCTCCTTAAATGTGGGTGTTATCGTACCTGTGTTCCGTTCGGAACGGCTTTGTCGGGCTGAACCAGAGATATATGCCGCTCGGCATCAGCCGCTAAAAGCATCCCTTCGCTCTTCTCGCCTCGAATTTCCGCCGGTTCCAGATTAGTGACGACCACAATCTGGAGTCCCTCCAGTTCATCGGGGGTGTAGTCGTTCTTAATACCCGCCACCAGCTGACGGGTATCCAATTCACCAAGATCAACGTCCAGGAGGTACAGGTTATCGGCATCGGGATGATCCGAGACGGTCTGTACGGTGCCAACTTCTATATCAAGGTCCTTGAAATCTTCAATACTTACAGTCATTACTCAATCTCCTCGGAAGGGTATCGTTAACGTCTGAACCAATCATTTTTTACCGGGGTGATACATTACACCCAGAAGTTCATAACTCCACCAGATTTAACTCATCCATGGACTGAACCTAGCTGAATGTTTCCTGCAGTTGAAAAAGAATGACATTGGACACGTAAATTGAACTGTAGGTACCGGCAACAATTCCAATCA
>JBDGPI010000124.1:0-8967 GCA_042219765.1 Salsurabacterium abyssinicum (SeqCode) | reverse complement strand
ATCAGAAGAGTGGCGGCAAAACCACTCAGGGCGATGCCTCCGTAAAGGTACAGTATCAGAGCGGCAATGAACGTTGTTAGCGAGGTCACAATCGTCCGGTTCAAGACCTCGAACACGCTTCGATTGATAACGCTGTACCAATCGGAATCATGCCCCATGAGCACCCGATTCTCACGGACCCGGTCAAAATTAACGATCGTGTCGTTCAAGGAGTACCCTATCACGGTAAGAATCGCCGCCACGACCGGCACGTTAAACTCGATGCCGAGTACTGTGATCAACCCAACCGTAATCAGAACGTCGTGAAAGATAGCTCCAATGGCTCCGATGGAGTAGGTTAACTCAAACCGAACGTAGAGGTAGGCCAGTATGCCGACAAACGAGAGAAGAATGGCGAGCGCCGCCATCCCGATGAGATCCGACCCTATGGAGGGACTTATCATTTCCCGTCGCTTCATCACGAAAGGAGCCAGGGTCGAACTCTTAACCAGACGCTCCTTTTGAAGGTCCTCAAAAACTCCCATCTGAAACAGCTGCTCCTTGCTGCGAAAGAGGCCTTTTTGCTGGCGTTCTTCAACGATACGGTTAGCAATCGTTTCGTAACGTCCCTGAAAGAATTCATCGAAGGTCACTTCCCCGACGTTCTCGGGCGGTAAATCCTGGAGGTTCAGCTTCTCCGGGTCCTCACCTCCAATTCGAAAGACCTCAAAGAACGTTTCCCGGGGAACACCAAATTCTTCCAGGAGCCCGGCCATTCTTGTAGTCGTCAGGGAGTTCTTCGTCCGGAGACTTACAATACGATCAACGAATGCTTCGTTCTGTTTTCGTGCAAGCCAGTTCTGAATCTCGTCGGGGGATGCCCAGTTGAGGTCGATCCCCTCGGTTTTGCCCCCGAATTCGGACCGTATCAGTTCAAGAACTCGGTTACTGAGTTCCGTGTTGACGATCGATCGGACGCGGCTTCGGATGGATTCTCTTGATGCCCGGGTAATATCAATTTTCTGTGACTCATCGTCGGAGGACTCGCCGCCGAGCCGGAAGTTGGCCCTCAAAATATCGGAACCAAGCAGCGTGTTGCCCGCCGATCCTTTCACCGGCTCAAAAGCCTTCTTCGAACCGGCCCGGCCCGCCTGGAAAAGCCTCCGAGTCAGGGAATTCACCAGTTTCTGTCCCCGAACGGTAACCATTAAACCACGGCGACTGGAGCCGCCTTTTATGCCGACTGTATTCACCTGGGAGGTGGATAAGGTTCCCCGGAAAACATTTCGTATTTGGTTGACTTCGTCGGTCGATAAGTCGTCCTGAAATTCCAGAAGAATCTGAAGGCCACCGGTAAAGTCTATTCCATACAGTAGCCCCCCCTGATAGGCAATTCCACCAAGGCTAAAGAGAATCAACAGGGCGGACGCCACCATGGCTTTTTTTCGGTGTTTCAGAACGTCCTTGAAGAAAGATTTCCAGTTCAGCACTGTTGGTGACTCCTTCGTTAAAGGTTTTGTTATTGGACCTCGGGCGGATGGCGCAAAGGCCTTAAAGCTACTGCCGGTAATTACCCCAGCCGATGTGAAGGGTTTCTACATCGGGACGAAGTGTTGCGATTGCAAAGAGGAATTTACCGATAAATATTGCCGAAAACAGGCTGGCAAGAATGCCGAGCGTAAGCGTTACCGCAAAACCTTTTACCGGGCCGGTTCCGAACCAGTAAAGGGCTACGGCGGTTATTATGGTCGTGACCTGGGCGTCGACAATAGCCGTAAACGCGTTGTCGAAACCGTCCTCAACGGCAATTCGAATGGGTTTTCCGTCCTGTAATTCCTCCTTGATACGTTCAAAAACAATCACGTTGGCGTCAACGGCCATACCTATCGTCAGTATGATTCCCGCTATTCCGGGAAGGGTAAGGGTTGCGTTGAGGCCGGCCAACCCACCCATCAGCAGCAGCAGGCAGAAAGCCAGCGTTATGTTGGCAATCAGTCCGGCGAGCTGGTAGTAGATTGCCATAAACACAATCACGAGAATTAACGCCGCCACCGCCGCGTAGAGTCCACTTCGTATCGAATCCTCACCGAGTGACGGACCAATACTTCGTTCCTCGATTAGCTCCAGCGGCGCCGGCAAGGAACCAGCCCGGAGCATCAGGGCAAGATCACGGGCTTCCTGAGCTTTGAACTGACCGGTTATGCGAGCTTCGCCCCCGCGGATAGCCTGCTCAACCTCGGGAGCCGAAATAACTTTACCGTCGAGAACGATAGCTATGCGGTTCCCCACATTTCGACTGGTTAGATCACCAAATTCACGGGCTCCAGTCTGGTCGAAACTGAGGGACACCGCTGTACCCCCCCGCCCGCCAAACCGGACCTGGGCGGTCTGAATGTAACGCCCGGTTAATTTTGCGTCCTGGGAAAGCACGAGATTACCGTTCGTGCACTGACGCCTCATGTTCTCGGCACACGGCACCAGCTCGTATTCGGATTCCAGGCCCGTCTGGACCATCTGCCGCATTTCCTCGTTAACGAGCTTGAACTCCAGAAGGGCGGTCTTACCAATGATGTCTTTAGCACGTTCCGTGTCCGTTACACCGGGCAGAGCAACAACGATTCGATTGTCACCGGTCCGTTGAATATCGGGCTCACGGACACCGAATTGATCAATTCGATTTCTGATTATTTCAAGGGCCCTACCGACGGCTTTCCCCTCGGTCAAATCGTCGGGCAATTTGGACTCGTCGACCCGATAAACCAGGTATACCCCACCTTTTAAATCAAGTCCAAGGTTCAGGCTGGACCCTATCGGGTAGAGAACGTAAATTGCCACCGCGGTAACGGCCAAAATTAAAGCGAACTTCCATTTAAGCCCCTTCTCCATTTGGGTGTTCCTCCTTTATACGATCTGCCAGGTCCAGGACTAACCCCACTTCTCCCTCTGGAAACTCGGAGCGTTCCGCCGTTTCACGGCGGGTTAGTCCCTGTTTGTAATACATTTCAACCAGAGCCTGGTGTTTGTCGTCCAGACCTACGGAATTTAAATCATTGAAAAACGATTTGGACAGGATCGGATCAGCCGTGGATGACGATTCCCCGTCAGTGGAACCACCGGATGAACTGTCCGTTGCCCTGGGTCCGCTGTAGGATGATTGCCGTTTACGTTTAAGATCATCCTGAAAGAACTCTTCCGCCGATGGATAATTTCTCTCGACGACGGTCACCCGACGTCTGCGAAACCAGAAGAAGATACCAGTAATTATTAAAACAACAAGCCCCCCCAGGCCCCAGTAACGGTAGGACCACCACCAAACTGTGACAGTGGGTGCATCGTCGGACGGTTTCGCGAGTCGAGCTGTGACCGTTGGAGTCGTAAACGTTATCGTATGAGACGCCGTTGGTCCATAAGCCGGTTCAAGCTCATGGGTAAGACCGTCGGTTGCCTCCGGCTCCATACGGGTAAACATCGATGATGCCGCATCCCGCAATTGACGACGGGAGGGTTTGTCGGGTTTCTTCTCGGTCCGTATAGGTCCCTTGTCATCCTCCCGAGCGTCTTCCCGCTCGTGGGAAGTGTCACTTTGCTCGGATTTGTTAGCCCGAGTACTCCCGGGGCTTTTGTCAGAGGTCGTTTCAGCGGGTGACGTATCCTCGCTACTCCTGGCGCCGACCGTATCTGAATTTGTCGAGGCATCCCTAGCCTCGTCAGGACTTGACGGGGTACTGGAGGGTTGATTTGGTTCCTCGGGGTTTTTAACCGGTGAAACCGTTGGAGTATCAACCACCGGAGTGTCCGGCTCCTCAGGTTCGGCGGGAGAATCGGATCCTGATTCGTTTCGTAGCTCAAGAAAAGGGTCCGCGTCGTTGTTGGATTTTAGCCATTTTTCCCTGTAAGAGGTCGTTTGAGCCCTGGTCGACCCGATAACGAACAGGTGAAGCCAGAGGACACCACTGGCCGCGAGGAGAACCCTGGTTAAGAGTGCCCGACGATTCAACGCCGCAACTTAGCCCCCTTGATGCGTTCTTCGATTGACCGTTCAAAGTAAAGCGGCTCAAATGGATGTGAACTGTAATCCGAATCCAGTTCCTTCACTAACTCCCATGATTCAAGGGCTTTGTCGAATTCCCCGAGACGAAAAAAGATTTCCCCGAGTGTATCGTGAAAGAACGGAACCGAGGGTTCGGACATGATTCCGTTCTCAACGGCTCGCTTGGCCAGATCCAGTTTCCCGATTCCGAGGTAGGCTACCCCCATGTTGTGAAACGCGTTACTGGCTTTCCAATCCGTCACGACAACTCGCCGGAACTGTCTGATGGATTTCTTGAGAAGACCAACCCCCTCTTCGACCCGATCGTTCTCAAGGTAATAAAGACCACGATTCAATAGTGAATTCCCGTACATGAAGCGGGTTTTAGGGGTGGCAAAGTCCCTTTCAATGGCTTTCTTGAAGCCTTCGGCCGATCGCCATGCCTCGTCACTTCTACTCATGTAATCCTGCTCTCTAAAGTACGCCAGCGCCCGATAAAACTGGTAACGCCCCAAGGATGGTTTCAGTTCAATGGCTCGATTAAATCGGCTGGCGGCGTTAAGGTACTCCCCTCGTTTCATCAGAATACGTCCCAGGTAAAAATGGGCCGGACCGGACTTCGGATCGAGTTCTCGGGCCTTGAGCATAGTCCCTTTGGCTTTGTCGATCTTGCCCCGTTTGAACTGACTGATCCCGAGCCGGAATCGGTACGAAAAATTTCCGGGGTTTGCCTCGGCCAGTCTGGCGTAGTGTTTCTGGGCTTTCTTCCAGTTTTTCGAGGAAAAATAGATTTCGGCCATTTTCTTCCGGGCGGAACTGTGGCCGGTGTCAAGCTGAAGCACCCGCTTGTACTGCCGAATGGCAGCCAGTGTGTCGCCAAGTCGCCTAGTGGTATTCCCCAAAAAGAACCTGTGTTTGACGACCGTACTGTCGTTTTTGATGGCCCGTTCAAAATGTTCACGGGCTTCAGCGAAGTTCTTCTTGATGTACTGCTGCAGTCCCCTCTGGAAGTTTTTATTCTGTTGAGCCCGGGAGGGAACCACCGGGAGAAGCAGTGCCATCAGCAGCAGGACCACCGCCAGTGGTCCCCGACTCATAGGTCGCATTAATCCGGGGAGTCGCCATCCTGATTTTTGACCGCGGCCACTTTATCGCGTTGGACGGTGATTTTAAGATCTTTGGCAATGTTTAACTTGAATGTGTCCTCGGAAAGGCTGCTGATTTGACCGTGGATTCCACCGACGGTTATTATTCGATCCCCTTTCTCGAGGTTTTCAATCATTTCTTCACGTTCGCTCTGCTGTTGCCGCTGAGGCCGAATTACCAGAAAGTAAAATATCCCAAAGATAATGACCATCATCATGATCATCGAGGTGATACCTTGAGATCCACCGGAACCGTTGGCCATAGCAAGCATGGATTGTAGTGCTGGGTAAAAAATCACGGAAACCACCATTCATTGAGGTAAGAAAATGAGTTTAACGATCTATATGATAGTGAAGTTACAGTTTATTTGAACCGTCGAGTTCCTACGTGCCGCCAGACACTCCCCTCGGGCTCCCGTGAGGTCATTCGGTGGGTTACGTGCGGGGTAAATTAACCGACTCCTGCTCTCCGGGTCCTCCTAAGCCTGGTGGATCGAACGAACTATTGCTACCGAAAAGCCGACGATTTCCGGAAACCACTATTCACACAAATCAGTAATCCAACCATAAACCAGTTGGTAACCAGGAAGCTTCCTCCATAGCTGGTAAACGGTAGTGGAAGACCGACTACCGGAAGAAGCCCCACACAGACTCCGAGGTTTATTAAAGAATGAATCATCCAGACACAGCCTATTCCGGCGCAGAGGTAATAGTCCTTCCAGTCCTCCATCAGGGCGGCCGCGGAAAACACGGAGTAAACCAGCAAAATTAAAAGTCCAAGGAAGAGAAGACCAAATAACAACCCCAGTTCTTCGATAGCAACGGAAAAAATAAAATCCGTCCAGAGTTCCGGTATGAACCCAAGCTGCGATTGGGTCCCCTGAAGGTATCCCTGCCCAAAAAGGCCTCCCGAGCCAAGGGCTATCTGAGACTGAATAACATTGTACCCACTCCTCAACGGAGCCTTGTAGGGGTCAAGGAAGACCCGTAGTCGCTCCTGCTGATAACCCGCAAGCAAAGGAACAGTTTTGGTCCCTGCCAGGAAAGCCCCTACTGTTATCAGGAAAGCTCCGGAAACCGTCACCCGTGACTGCAGAAGATACGGAAGCACCGCGGGGACCAGTATCATCGCTCCGATCACAAACCAGCCCATCGAAGAATCGACCAAAAACCAGCTCTGGCTGAAACCGGACCAGATCAGATTACCTAAACTGAAATTTGTTACGGTCATGATCATTCCGGAGGCGGCTGCTAATCCGGCCACAATTAACGTCATGGGTTCCCTCCAGAGCCCCATCAATGCCAGCCAGAACACGAATAAGCTGAGGTAAACCATAGCGGTACCATAATCAGGCTGAAGGAGGACCAGTGCCATCGGTGTGAAAGTTAAAAGGGTCAATTCCAGCAGTCCAACCGACAGGGACCGATAGCCCGAGCTAATCTGTTCGGAGACAACCGCCAGGCTGATAATCAGGAGTGGTTTCATTAGTTCCGACGTCTGGACGTGAAACAGACCGAGGTCAATCCAGCTCCGATCCCCTCTCACACTGGTCCCAAGAAACAGCGTCAGTACCAGAAGAAAAATACCGATTCCGTACAAAAACCAGTGATTTCGAAAAATCTGCCGAGGTGATAGTCGAGCTAGAGCGAACGCGGAAATCAGACCAATAAGAAAGTAGATTGATTGGCGGATGGCCAGTGCGGCACCGTAATTCCGTCGGCTGGCACTGTAAACCAGAACGACACTGATCACCGACAGGACTAAGGCAGTGACAGCCGTGAAGAAAACAGCTGTTCTACGCGGCATGGCTGGTAGAATCCCCCTGATTTTCCCCTCTTAGAGTGAACCGTTCCGGAGTTCTATCGATCGTCATTGAAAAAACCCAGCTCGATCATACTCCGGTAGATTCCTCGGGCATGCGGTGCCGCCGTACTCCCCCCCGACCCCGATTCAGCCAGAAAGACCGAAACCACATAGGAAGGATCCTCCTTCGGGGCGGCCGAAACAAACCAGGCGTCGGACGGTGGTGTATCACCATCGTCGTCGACTTTCACTTTTTGAACGGTCCCGGTTTTACCGATAATATCGACGCCTATTCGTTGGTAATTCTCGTCATGCTGGGCCCAGTAACCGGTTCCCTCATCAGTTACATCATCCATGACGGTAACCAGGTGGTCAACTGTCGGGTCGGAAGGGGGGAACGTTGAGTTAAGGGTTCCGGCAGCACCCTTTTTGACTCCGGGGATAATCCACCGATCAGTTAGTAGGGATCCCAGAAGCTGTGCCTGTTTTATTGGAGAGATTAGGGTATACCCCTGGCCTATGACGGCATTCAGAGCGTCCCCTTCGGTCCAGGGACGGGTGGTTTGCGAAGCCTTGAGGGAGGGGGTCGAGAGCTGAGGTTTCACTTCACCGGGAAGATCAATGTTTGTTTTTCGAGAAAACCCAACCGTTTCCGCAAATTGTTTTATTGGATTGAACCCCATTTCCTCAACCAGATTGTAGTAATAAATATTACAGGAATGTATCAGACTCTGATTCAGAGTCACTGAGCCATGCCCCTCTTCCTTCCAGCATTTGTAAGTCTGATTTCCCAGTTTGTGCTCACCGTTGCAGTAAAATTCATTGCTCGTGGAATATCCAGTATCAGCGGACGCTACCATGAAGGGTAGAATTTTAAAGGTTGATCCTGGAGGAAACCGGCTTTGAATGACCCTGTTGTGAAAGGGATCCTCCTTGGCCTTCATCAACTCGTTAATCAACTGTTTATCCCCGGCTACAACGTCGTTTGGATTATAATTTGGGTGGCTGTATAGTGCCCTGACTTTGCCGGAGGGGATTTCCATCACAACAACGGCCCCCTCCGAATCCGAGGGAAACGACTTTGCCACCGCCCTTTGAAGGCGTATATCCAGGTGAAGAGCTATCGAATCGCCGGGATCCGGTGAGATTGGAGTCGGGGAGTCCAGAACCCGGATGGCCTCTCCATTGGCGGTTGTTTCTACCCAGCGGATACCATCCTCACCTTGAAGCGTGGAATCGTAATACTTTTCAATACCGGTTTTCCCGACGTACTTCCCCTGCGAGAGTCCCTCCGCCCGACGTTTGTCGAGTTCCCTCGGGTTGATTTCACCAGTGTAACCAAGTACGGGAGCCGCAATCGTCCCGTAACGATACACCCGTCGGGGCCGTATCTGTATTTCAAATGCGTCGAATTCCCCGGAGTGCTCGGCAAACCAGATCTTCTGGGAATCAGTCATCCCATTGACAATGATGCGACTTTCATCCTCGAAAACCCGATGCCGTAGCGTCTTGAAGTCAATTTCAAGTCCCTCAGCCAGCTTTTTCAGTATTGACCGGGTAATCGAACGACGGTTCCCACGGCGTCTGAGGTTGTAGACCGGTTCATCGGCGGCCAGTACCTCGCCGTTTCGATCGACGATTATCCCCCGTTTTGCCGGTAAAACATCGTGCTCGATCCTGTTCTTCTGACTTTTCTTGCGCAGTGACTCCCCCATTCCGACCTGAAGGTAGAGAATCCTGGCGGCAACAACTGATAGTCCCGCAATAAATAGCAGCAAAAGCGGTGTGAGTCGTCGGGTAAGCTCAAATTGTTCAACATCCTGGCTTCCGAAGGCCATTATTTTACCGAAGGCCGGGAACCACGCCTCAGGCTGTAGTAGCGGTACGCGAGCATGGCAAACCCGACCAGGTAAGTCAGGACAAAAGACGGCCAGGCAGGAATAATCCACTGATTCTCAATTAATCGAATCAGCAGAACTCTGCTGGTAACCACCACGAGAAGAAAAAGG
>JBDGPI010000123.1:8375-9917 GCA_042219765.1 Salsurabacterium abyssinicum (SeqCode) | reverse complement strand
ATCGGTCAGGACGACTGTATCTTGACAGGGTGCGCTCTTTCATCAATGTGAACAAGACTGTGACAGAGCACAGTTAAACACAACCGAAACGAGGAAATCGAGCACTACTATATAGGTCCGGAATGATCCGTTCTTGCCTCAGAGATGAGGTGCCTGCGGGTATCCGTCCGCTGGCTTACTTCGAAACGAACAGACCGGGGACGGTCTTGTCAGACGGGTCATTTACGTAAAAAAAAGGAGCCCCTGACGGGACTCCCTCCAACCGATAACTCGTCCGTTGTTAGACCGGCGAGGCTTCGCGGGATTCAACAACAATATTGTTGTCTACGTTGGCCACACCGGCCGTTCGCAGTGCGGTATCAAAGGCTTCTTCTCTGGCCCTCCAGGTCGAAACGGTTCCGGAGAGTGTGACATCACCGTCCTCGACCATGACGTTGATCTCCTCGGCCGGTGTATGGAGGTTTCGCTCGAGGGATTCCACGATATCCTCCGCTATGGATTCATCGAGAATATTCTCGGTGGGTACCACGCTTAATTCGTTCGTTACGTCGACTACTCCATCGAGTTCGGTCAGCTTGTTCTCGGCTCGAAACTTCTTCCAGCCGGAATCAACCGTTCCTTCCAGCGTGATGTGACCGTCGTCAACGGAGATCTGAATTTTTGTCGAGTCCAGTTCCGTATCCCACTCGAGTGTGTCAAGTACACGGGACTGTATCTCATCATCCTGTGGTACGTCCTTCACCGGTATTTCAACATTAAGCTCGTTAAACACCGGTATGGCTTCATCGATATTACGGGCCGCATCCTCGGCCGCTTCCTTCGAACTGTAGGTGGGAACCTCACCGGAGAGTGTTACTTCTCCATTCTCAACACGGACCGTTATACTGCTTGCGTCGACACGGGTATCCCAGTAGAGGTGATTTACTATTCGTTTCTTGAGGTCCTCATCACTGAGTCCGACGTCAGCCATCGACAACACCTCCAGTGATACTTGTAACGAACCGTCAGCTCGAAAAAGCCAGCCCTGTAATCAGGTCGCCGGCTCGTGCCAGAGTTCTCGTATTTCCTCGGTAAGAATACTGGTAACGTCCTCAATCTCTCCCTCACTTACATGATCTTCCAGGGCCTGAAAAACAGCCCGGGTTGCCGCGTAGGGCTTCACGGCGGATCCATCCGGCAGGTGCTCCTGAACGTAATCAAGGAACTCCTCCCTGGTTCGAAGTTTCACAGGACACTGAGCCGGCTTCCAACCAGCGTAGTAAACGCCTCGTAGTGGATTCGGAAGCTGAGCCCCCAGGTCAACGGCTTCCTCGACCGTCAAGCGATCCCGCAGGGAGTGAAAAACCGCTCGTATTGCTTTGTAGGCGTCCTCGTCATCGTCGACCCTCGTGATACCGACGAGCCAGATATCCTCTGGTGTGAAGCCTCGTTTCAGCAGCTCCCTGACTACCACGTCGTGGGATACGTGGTTGTCGACTTTCTCCTTCATGTCGAGGTGGGCGTCCAGCCAGACCAGCTGCATATCAGGGTGCTTCCGTTTCA
>JBDGPI010000123.1:0-8365 GCA_042219765.1 Salsurabacterium abyssinicum (SeqCode) | reverse complement strand
CAGGTGCTTTTTGATTTCCTTTAGCCACTCGTTGGTTTTATGAATGCTTGAGTCAAGGGAGGATACACCGGTGGGAGACATTTTAATCACCCCTTCTTTTGTATGTTGTTTTCCATTTTTAAAAAACAATTTTGCCGACGAGAAAATTCCATTTTAACATCCTGTACCAGCGTCCAGTTCACCGGTTCCCAAAGCCCGTTAAATGTACTGGTTAATCGTTTTCCCGTTGGTAAAGAAACTCTTTTCAAGACCACGGTCATTTCGGCTCCAGTTACTTTCAAATTTATCTATGCAATAATTGATTTTGCGTTTTGTAGTAATCCGATCATTGATAAATTGCCGCTAACGGCCCCTCCGGACACGACAACTCGAACAGCATTAAACCGTTTCCTTCATCCTGGAGTTCTACGATAACCGAGACGGTCAGCAACCTTTATTCCGGTACTCAGTCATGGATCCGGTTCAATTCGGTTACCGGTCGTCCGTCACTTTACCGTCACGTCAAAACAGGGATCGGCACTCTAACCCTAAGCCAGGCGGTGGTTACGGTTGAACGGAAAACAATCAGTTACGGTACTGGTCGTAATTCTCACCGTGTCGGTAATGGTGTCGGGCTGTATCGAATCCAATCAGGAGTCCTCCGACGAGATAACCCGCGTCGGGTTCGACCTTGATGACACCCTGATCTTTTCAACACCCGGTTTCAAGGAAGGCTTCGAACGGGAGGTGGAGCCGTTTTCACCGCAGTTCTGGTCGATCGTCAATCGCTCCGACAAAGAATACAGCTGCCGGAAACCCAAAACCCTGGCATTACTTCGCAAGCACCGTGGAAAGGGTGATGAAATTTTTGTCATCACGGCCCGTGAACCCCATAATGAACAGTCAGTGAGGAAATTTCTCCGGACGGAGTTCAAGATTCCTCCGGAGAACGTCTATTTTGAACCCGACGGTAAAGAAGACCTCTTGAAAAAACTCAAAATCGACCTTTACTACGGGGATAGTGATTCGGACATCAAAGCAGCCAGGGGCGCTGGAAGTAAGGCGATACGGATACAACGACACCCTGGATCAAGCTACCGTCGGAGTTATAACCCCGGTCGCTTCGGGGAAACGGTTATTGATAATTCCGCCGAGCACGACTGTTCCTGATATTTCAGGCGGTGGTTACGTCATCCTCCGATATCGGCTCCACAGGCAGTGTTACCCGAACGCACGAGGGTCCATATGAACTCCAGGACCTGCTACTGAAAGAAACTCATTTGTGATCTAAACGAGCGCCCGTAGCTCAGTCCGGACAGAGCATCGCCTTCCGGAGGCGAAAGTCGCGGGTTCAAATCCTGCCGGGCGTACCATATCTTCCAAGAGTGTCGATCGGATGACCTTTTTCTGGTTCTTGATTCTGAGTTTAGCTGGTCTACTTGTGCTGGGTATCCTTTTAGTCACTAAGGGAATGGTCAACGAGGAGGACCCGCTGGTCCGCGAGGCCGAGGAAAAACTGAAACAGGGTTCGGCCCACGAAGCGGAACCCCTGCTGCGACAGGCCACCCAGCTAAATCCTCAGAACGCCAAAGCCCAATGGGACCTCGCCAAAGTCCTCCAGCGATCCGGTCAGTACAACCAGGCCGCCGAGCAACTCGAATACGCCCTCTCGAATTCGCTTTTCCCCTCGGACGTTGACCTTGACGACGCCCTGGTCCGACTGGGGCAGATCTACGAAAAAGCACGCAACTACCCACGGGCGATTGACACCTGGTCCCGATACCTCGAGCAGTACCCCGATTCGATGGAGGCTCACTTCCGCCGGGGCCGTCTGTATTACGCCGAAAACAAAGTTGATCGCGCACTCAATGATTTTCTGTCTATCGAGGACAACTTTGATGAACGGCCTGACCTTCTCGCCCTTTACCTCGGGCGCTGCTACCGCCGGATCGACCAATACGAGGACGCCTTTGACTACTACGAGGACTACCTCCAGAACAACCCGGACGATTATCAGGCCCTGCTGGAATTATCCGACGTAGCCCAGGAGATTGGAAAGGGGGACCGTGCGCGGTCGGCCCTGAATCAGGTCAAGGACCATGGTGACACCGAACAGTCGGCCGAAGCGCTGGTTCGACTTATAAGGATATCGCTGGAGGAGTCGGGGCTGGAGGAAGCGGACGATTTTATAAGTCAGCTCAAAGACCTGAACGACAAGAAGGGATTAACCGAAACCCTCAACCTGCACCGAAAATACCTGGAAGCCAAACTTCACGAAGAGCGCGACAACCCCGAGGAAGCACTGGATTTATACCGATCCATTTACATGCAGCGTCCGGAATTCAAGGACGTCGAGGACATAATCGAAGACAAGATCGAACAGATAGACCCACAGGAACTCCTTCAGAATTTCCTCAGCATGGGCCGCGACGAATTCGTGAAAACTTCCGAAGAAATTGTTAAAATAATGGGTTTCACAATAGTCGATACGGATGCCTTCGGCCCCGACGAAGTTAACATTACCGCACGCGATGACTCAAGCGGGCCCAAGATTTCACGGGTTCTCTTCACCTTCAAGCGCTGGGACAATACCGTGGCGGAGTGGCCACTGCGGGAATTTGAACTTCAACTACTCGAGCAGCGCTTTGATCGGGGTATCTTCGTTGCGCCGCGCGGATTTCAGCGAAGTGCCGAAGAGTACGTCGAACAGAGTCCCATTCGTCTTATCGGACCTGATACGCTACTTCAGTACCTCAGAGAGGTTGAGAAAAAAGAGATATGAAAAACTGGATTCCCTTCATCGATTTGCTACTACGACTGATATTCGGGTCCAAGCAGCAGCGGGACCTCAATCGTTTAAATCCCTTCGTCGAACTCGTAAATTTGTTCGAACGAACCGTTCACGATCGCCCCGACGAATGGTTCGAGGAACGGGCTTCCGTTCTTCAGGAGCGGCTGGAGACTGGTTTCAGTGCCGAGGAGCAGGAAGAACACCTGCGGGACGTCCTCCTGGACGCCCAGGAGCGCCTCCAGGAGCTCTCCCCGGACACGGTGTGCGATGATTTTGCCGATCGACTTCGGTCCAACCGCCAGGAACTCTCGGAGAAGTACGAGGGAGACGCCTTTCAGACGGCCATTGAGTCCCCCCTATCGGAATCAAGCATCGATGGGCTCGTGGACGCCTACCGCGAGCGCATGGAGGACTGGCTCGAAGAGGACACCGAGGCAGTCATAGGACGATTTAAGGAACTCTGGGACAACTTCGTGTCCGAGGCTCCCGACGAACCCGAGGAACAGTTGCTCTGGTTCCTCCTGCCGGAAGTTTTCGCCATCGTCCGGGAAGCGGCTCACCGGCGGCTGGGACTACGACACTACGACGTTCAGATCCTTGGTGGTATTGCCCTCCACGAAGGTCGTATCACCGAAATGAAAACCGGTGAGGGTAAAACGCTGGCCGCCACCATGCCCCTCGTTTTAAATTCACTAACCGGAAAAGGGACCCATCTCGTCACCGTTAACGAGTACCTCGCCAAGCGTGATTCCAAGTGGATGGGAGAAATTTACGACAAACTGGGTATCGACGTCGGCCTGCTTCAGGAAGGTATGCGACCGCAGGAACGCCGACCGGAGTACGAAGCGTACATTACCTACGGAACGAACAACCATTTTGGATTCGATTACCTGCGGGACAACATGGCCGTCGACCCGGAGGACACCGTACAGGCCACCCGTCATTTTGCCATTATTGACGAAGTGGACAGCGTCCTGATTGACGAGGCTCGTACCCCCTTAATTATCAGCGGACAGGCCGAAAAATCGGTTGAACTCTACAAGCGGGTCGACCATGTCGTTAAAAAACTCCACCCCGAGGAGGATTACGAGGTCGACGAAAAGAAACAGGCCGTGAGCCTGACCGATACCGGGGCCGACAAAGTGGAAAAGTTCCTCGAAATTGACAACCTCTTCGACGCGGCAAACATGGAAATGTTACACCACGTCCACCAGGCCATCCGGGCCCACGAACTCTACGAGCGGGATTCCGAGTACGTGGTCAAGGACGGCGATGTCGTCATCGTCGACGAATTCACCGGCCGGCTTCAGCCCGGTCGGCGTTTCGGAGAAGGTCTCCACCAGGCCCTGGAAGCCAAGGAAGGGGTCGAAATTGCCCAGGAAAACCAGACGCTTGCGACGATCACCATTCAAAATTTCTTCCGCATGTACGACAAACTGTCCGGCATGACCGGAACGGCCGACACGGAAGCCGAGGAATTCCACGAAATTTACGACCTCGACGTTGTCGTAGTGCCGACCAACGACCCGGATATTCGTGTTGACCACGAGGACGCCGTCTACCGGACCGTCGAGGGAAAGTTCGAATCCGTCGTCGATCAGATTGAACACCTCCACGAAAACGATCTTCCGGTCCTGGTCGGTACCGTCGACATCGAAAAATCCGAGCGCCTCGGCAAAATGCTCCGGAAACGCAACATCCCCCACAATATACTTAACGCCAAAAACCACGAGCAGGAGGCCGCCATTGTCGCCGAGGCCGGTCAACCCGGTGCCGTCACCATCGCCACCAACATGGCCGGACGTGGAACGGACATTGTGCTGGGTGACGGTGTCATCGAAGAGGATTGTCCCGTGCAGCCCGACGATCCGGACAAGGACCCATATTGTCCCCACGACCCGATCTGTGGGCTTCACGTGATCGGTACCGAACGCCACGAGTCACGCCGGATTGACAACCAGCTTCGAGGACGGACGGCCCGACAGGGGGATCCCGGTGCAAGCCGTTTTTTCGTGTCGCTCCAGGACGACGTCATGCGACTTTTCGGGTCCGAACGAATCTCGGGGCTGCTCGAATCAATGGGCATGGAAAAAGGGGAACGGCTCGAGCACAGCTGGATCAGCAGTTCGATCGAGCGGGCTCAGTCAAAAGTTGAAAAACGAAATTTCGAGATTCGAAAACAGCTCCTCGAGTACGACGACGTCATGGAAAAACAGCGCCGGGTCATCTACGAGGAACGCCGCAAAGCCCTCTTCGAGGACGATGTCAGCAATACGGTAGAACAGTTCCTCGAGGTTCAGGTCGACGCCTGGCTCGACGAGTACGCCCACGACCGCCGGCCCGCCCGGGACTGGCCACTCTCGGATTTACTGGAATCCGTCGAAGCAACCCTCGGATGGTGCCCCGACGACGAGGTGACGCAGGATTGGCTTTCGGAAACCAAGGACACCGTCCGTGAGAACCTCCTCGAGGAACTCTTTCAGCGTTACGAGATGAAGGAGGAGGAACTCGAACCCGAAATCATGAGGGACATCGAATGCCAGCTTCTACTGCAGGTCATCCACGCCCGGTGGAAGGAGCACCTCCACGCACTCGACAACCTCAAACAGGGCATACAACTGGAAGGCATGGCCCAGCGTGATCCGCTCGTTGAGTACAAACGGCAGAGCTTCCGCCTCTTCGAACAGCTTCAGGATAGTATTCGAGAGGAGTACCTCGGGTTCCTCTTTCAGGTTGAGGCCGTTTCCGACATGGAACTCGAGGGTGACTACGAGGATGCCGAAATAGAACACGAGGACTTCGGTGGCATGGAATCCCTCGTGGACGACGAAACCAGTCAGGCCCAGAAGGACGCCGTAAAATCAGGTCAGGCCCAGGGACAGCAGGAGGGCTCCACGGTGGAGACGGTCGTTAAAGGAGAGGACGTCGGCCGCAACGATCCCTGCCCCTGTGGCAGCGGCAAAAAATACAAGTACTGCTGCGGTCAGTAATACGGTCGCAGTCCCACACTTTTACGAGGTACTATTCTTTACCAATCACCGTTATTATTCACCGTAAAATCCCTACTACCGGAGGATGTTTGAATGACTCCTTCCAGTGACGACACTGACAGTAACGATCCCGACGGAAACCAGTACAGCCAGCTTATTCACCTGGGCTTCAAACAACAGGTGATCCTGTTTTCGGCTATCCTGTTTATCGTTGGATCAAGTTTTTACTGGTTCTCAAGTACCATGACTGCGAACTCAAACAAGAAAGTCCAGCAGGCCAGGAAAATTCTCGATCGGGCTAAGGACGCGCCCGAGGAACTCAATCCCCTGACCCTTGAACTGGAAAGCATGGTCCACCGGACCGAACGCGAACGCAACTGGATTTTAGGACAACTCACGTCCGATAGTTTTCCCAACCAGCTCAACCAGAAACTCAAGAATCGATACCTCAACGAAACGGCCCGTTACCGGCTGGGTCCCAACTGGAAGCGAAACCTTCCGAGGAATCTTGAAAAGTGGGCTTCCAAACAACGCGGCCGGCGGGCCAACCAGGTAAAAGCCTTCATGGGCCGGCTAAAAACCATTCTCTCCCGGCTCGAGGACCGGATTGAGCGGGTTGAGACCATCCGTGACGAGGAGTCAATCCGGGCGGGTGAACACGGCGGCAGCGTCAAGCGGTACCTGAGCCTAAAATCCGAGATTCTCAACAAAATTGATTCACTCCAGGCGAACCTGGGAGAACCCACGGCACAGTACAGAATACCCGACCCCGTCTTTGACGGAGCCGTTGCCCTGGTTGATCCTCTGACAAAACTGTCACTTCACTTTCGTGGATTCAGCGCCCTGACCGCTGCTCCGGCCGCGTACTACCACGCCGAGCGGCTGCTGTACGACGCTCTCAGAATTGATCCAAAAAACCCCGCCGCCTACTTTTACCTGGGGAAGGTCTACAGGGAACTCAACATGGACGTTACCGCCAGCGAGCACACACTGCGGGCCCTCAAGTGGGATTCGACTTACAAGCGTGATTCAATCCTGAAAACGTTCCGGCAGCGCCTCGAGGAAAAACCGAATGATCCCCGACGACGGTACGACCTGGGCTGGGCCCTCTACGAAACCGGACACAAAGAAGAGGCAAAAAAGCACCTTCAGAAGGTCCTGCTGCAGGAATACAACAAGGATAGTATGGTGCGCGTGCTGGCGAAGAAACGTCTCAACTACATCAACACCGGTGAGTCACTCTACAACAAGCTGACGAATTTTTAACGATGTCCGACGTTCGGCTGATTCACTCCACGATCGATTCCGAAACAAAAGGACGAACACTGGCAAAGCGCCTGGTGGAGGAACAGCTGGTAGCCTGCGTCAACCTCGGTCCAGAGGTCTCCTCGTACTACCGCTGGGACGGAGAGCTACAGGAGGAGGAGGAATTCCAGTTAACGATCAAAACTGACGCGGAAATTGTCGGGGCGGCCGTTGAACGACTCGAGGAGCTTCATCCTTACGATTGTCCCGAAATTCTTGTGACCCGTGTGAGTCAGGCATCCACCGGCTACGAGGACTGGGTAAAAAAACACTCCTCCCCGTAAGCCACTTTCCCCGTATCACTCAAAAAGTACATCAACAATTTGATTCAACTTCGTTTCCGGGAGATCCTGAATACTGGAAATCAGTTTCTCCGCCCTCGAGGACGGGTAATGGGCATCGGCCTGTTCCCATAGTTTCCCCTCCACAATCGGCTTCTGCCGGGCGGACTTTTCCTCGGACCGCCCTCGGTGTCCCTTCAGGTCACGCGTTAGTTCACCCTCCGACTCCAGCTCCACCGTCACGGAAGCACCGAAATTAAACTTAAATTCATCCAGTTCCGCACGTCCAATGTCGAAAGTTTCCCAATCAAGGGGAGAATCAAACAGTTTCATAATCTTGCCAAACTGCCCGGAGGTAATGAGGCTGAAAAGCTCTTTGCTCGTTGAAAGGCCCTGGTGATGTTCCCGCATGGACCGCAACCCGTTCAGGATCGACCAGTACCCGTGTTTTTCGACAAGAGGACCAGTATCCATTCCCGCCGTGACACCCTCCATGACCTGGAAGGTGTGATCCCAGCTGTGATTAAGCGTAACGGATTGAGCCGCCTCACGAATAGCATCGGAGTTTGATTCCAGGTAGGACTTCTCCAGGTAATCGACCCCGAAGTCATCCTCGATCAACATGACTCCGAGACTCAGAGCAACGGAGAATGTCACGTTCACCGGAGTCAGCTGGGACTCCTCCCAGAAGGGTGACGAGTGACTCTCCATCAGAAGCGTCATCAGCGGGGCGTCGACGGTGACTGACTCGACCTCCTGCCCCGAGAACCCGTGTTCGTCCCGTAGTTCCCTGTAAGCCTGTAGCGGGGACTGCAAATAGGCACAGCCCGGGGCCGGTTTGAAGGCCACCGTACGGGTGACCCATGTTTCCCCGAATCCCCCCATCATCTCCGGTAGCGGCACGTAGCAGTAAGTATCGAGAAACCCACCGTCACACTCGAGAATATCCCGGTACCCACGGTCGCCGGCAAGTGCTCTACCGGCGTACCGTATACCGGCACTCCCCGGAACCGCCACCG
>JBDGPI010000122.1:0-9699 GCA_042219765.1 Salsurabacterium abyssinicum (SeqCode) | reverse complement strand
GGTAGAAACCGTACAGGGAAACGAACGGTCACCGGACGACGGGGCGGGCCCCGAAGGAAGACGATGGTCTCGATTAACCGCTATTAAAAAGGCATATGCTGAGGTTGTTTTAGCGGGATTAGGGACCTTTAGCGAGGGGCCAGAGTGATTGAGGGCGCAGGCTAACATTTGATAGCGCCTGGCCTGGGACCTGTGGGGTTAGCAAGCTTTTTTACTGTACCTGTTCCGGACACAAACAGCGGTTTTTGCCCTCGGAGTAATATCAGGACGGCTGATATCAGTACACGGACTTTTTCATACCGAGTGTCTCGTGTTCGTAGACGATAATTTTGTCCGATGGTTCCACGTCCTCGTACTCAACGTTTCCGGCTTCCTGTTTAATAGTTTTGAGCTGATCGTCGGTTACTTCACCGGAGAACGTCTGAGCAAGATCCTCCTCCAGATGATCCGATAGGAATTTCCGGAAACGGGAACGAAGCCCAGTTTCGGAAAGATTGAACGACACAACAATGTGGTTTTTGTCCATGGCAGAACACCTTTCATTAGTGGGTTATAAAAGAACTAACGCAAACTGTGTACGGTTAAGTGTATTTCGTCCTATATCGGTGACTACTTTTATCATAGGGATTGGTACTGGTTCGTAAACGAAGAAATCAAACCGTTAGTGAGTTTCGTCACGGAACGATTCCCCGGTTATTTCCGATCGCATCTGGTTGACGAAATCGGCAACGATCTCCTGTCGCTTGGAGGCCAGTAAACGGGCGGTGTTGGTGTACATTCGCTCCTTAAGCGAGAGGATCTTCTTCGCCAGGTGATTGAGACCGGTACGTCCGGCGGACGTCGTGTCCTCCTCGGGCAGGTTATCCGGATCGGCCAGTACACGATTTTCCTCACCGCTGTGGGCAAACGTTCGTGCAATACCGACGGCCCCCAGTGCATCCAGATTGTCGGCATCCGACAGGACCTTTGCCTCCAGTGTTTCCGGGGCGGGGGACGTCGAGTAACGGTGCGAGCGGATGCAGTGTTGAACAGCTTCTTTGAAAGTGTCGTCAAGGTCGAACTCAGCCAGGATCTGGCCGGCTTCACGAGCTCCCCATTCTGCGTGGTTGTTAATGTCACCTCGGTCCTCACGGGCTCGACCTATGTCGTGGAGGAGTGCCGATATCTCAATCACACGGGTGTTGGCGTTCTCGAAATCGGCAAGGTCTACGGCAAGCCGGGTGACCCGTTCGACGTGATACCAGTCGTGGGACGGTGGTACCTGATCAAAGTACTGTTTAGCGCGGGTTCGAACCTGATCGGCAAGCATAACGGATCAACCTCTCTGTTTCATTGGGTGATTCTCCAGCCTATCCGAGATCAGGGCAACCTTTCGTCCGGCGGGACGGGGTCCCTGGTCCGTGGTCAGGTGAGATAATCTAATCTGAAACTACAGTTTCGTGGGGGGCTGTGTGTTCTTCGCCATTCTTTTCCTGTTACGTGAATCCAGTGTGATGGATCTAACCGGGACCTATAAGCTCAACACCGAAACGAAAATAAACCTAGTTCATGAAAATTCCAACGTAAAGTAATAAATGCTCACCGGGAATGAGGCCTACTTATAAAATGGGACTTATTGTCACGGAACGTCTGTGAGACCGAGGGAATTGAAGGTAATGTATAGGCGAGGGGTTAAAATTTCTTGAGGGTGATTGTCAGTGAATGGGTCGGATCTGGTTCTGTCGGTTCTCTTTTACGATACCAGTAGTGAGGACGCTGATCTCGTCCAGCAATACCTTAATGAGATTGAGTCCGGCTGGAGCGTGAACTTCCGTGCGGTAGAGGACATGGAAGCCTTTAATGAGACGCTTGAGTCGGAGGACTTTCACGTCGTTATACTGAAAGATAACCTGGCCGAGTCCGGGGAGGGTCTGAATCTGGTCTCCAACCTCCGGTCGTCTGGTTATTCCAGGCCGGTTGTTCTCGTAGCGGAGAACGGAAGCGAACAGCTGGCCGCAGAGTCCTTTCGAACCGGCGTTGACGATTACCTCGTCAAGGAGGACTTGACCCCTGGCGAGTTAAAGCGCTGTATTGAGTACGTGCTCAACCAATTTTTTTACTCCGATGGGGACGATACAACGAAGGATCAACTCTTTCTCCGGGAACGCCGGGATTCTCTTACAGGATTCTATAACCGTTTGAGCCTCGTGAATCAACTCGATGATTTGTACCCTTCCAAGCAGAACCTGGTTCTCTTCCTGTCCGGTATAACGAACCTGGAGCGCGTGAACGAATCGCACGGTCAGGAGGTCGGTGATAGCGTCATCAAGCAGTTTGGTGAAGAAATTGAGGGGGCCTTCGAAGAGGAACTCGTCGCCCGGGTGCAGGGCGGGGATTTCTGCGTCGTGGTGAAGGGTAAAGGGCCTGGTTACACCCGTGATAAAGCCGAGTCACTTCTCGAGGAGCTTCATCGGAACCGGCTTGAATTTGATCGAAGAAACAACACTCCCTTGAATTTTGTCGGGTGTAACATCCAGAAGTCCAACGAAACCCCCGATGGCGAATCACTGCTTCAACGGGGGATCGACCGGCTCCACAAGGTTAAGGCCGGTGAATCCGAGGAGCGAATTGAAATTTCCTGACGTTGTCCGACCGTTTTTCGCACGCAATTTTCGTCCAAACAACGGCCCGGTAGTTTTTCTTACTTTAAATTGAACGACCTTAACGTCTTAGTCTACTAAGTTCATTCGGGCGTTTGACGTTCAGGCCGCTTTCCATTTGATGCTATCGTTAACCATTAGCTCAAAGCAGTTTCGGCTGACCACTATTATTTTTTTGCCAAAACCCTTACTGGCAAATTAACCTTCTTACTTACTCGATTTCACCCGAAGAGTTTTTTTTACCGGTGTTTGAAATTACTGGAATTGGCCCGTCCGTCCGGAAACGTGTCCTGATGTACCTCACAAATAGAGGAGGTCCGCAGCATGGGAGAGAATCGGCGCCTGGGGGACATTGAAGTGGGAGACTACCTCCTGGAAGCCTACGGTGCCGACGGGAAACTCTTATTGAGTCAGTTCTTCGTGAATGACAGTTCGGATATCGAACGACTCGAATCCATTGGCGTAAGGCGTTGTACCGTTCGGACTCCCGACGGTGAGGACGGTTCCGCTGAGTCCGATCGGCCCTCCGGCGATAGTCAGAGTTATCAGGCTGCCGATATTCTCGACGGACAACTGGACACTTTCTCCGACCTTGTTGACCGGAGCCGGGAAAACTACCAGCGGACCGTTCAAACAATGAAGGATGCCGTTGAATCCGTTCACGGGGACATAAGTTCGGCCGGGGACCTTCACCGGCTTGAGGTACACGTTAATAAGTTCATGGACTTCATGGAGGAGTCCCCGTCGAGCATAAGTATCCTTACACAGATCGAGGAATTTGATGAATCAACGTACGACCACAGTGTCAACGTCAGCATCCTTGCTCTCGTCTACGGTCGATTCAAAGGGCTGGATGAGGATGATCTTCTGACGCTTGGTTTTGGTGCCCTGCTTCATGACATCGGCAAAACCGAGCTTTCCCGGAGTATCATTCAAAAAGACGGTGACCTTACGGAGGACGAGTGGGCCGTGATTCGTCAACACCCGAAAAAGGGTGAGCAGATACTGAAGGAGGCTGGTTTCGACGAGACCATTCAAAAAATTGCCCTCCAGCATCACGTTCATCCCGACGGAAGCGGTTATCCCGATCTCGAGACGGAGCTTCATCCCTTTGCCAAAATTATTACCGTTATAGACGTGTACGAGGCCCTGACAGCCAGACGTCCCTACCGTGACCCGGTTAATCCACTCGAAGCCTACACGATCCTCAGGGAAGAGTTTTACGGTCACGACGATACCCGGACCATCCTGCAGGACCTAATTCAGTGCATGGGGCTCTTTCCGGTCGGGTGTCTGGTTGAACTGACGAATGGAGACCTTGCCGTCGTTCAGGAAAATCATCCGGAAGACCTGAAAAACCCCCTGGTAAAAGTCATCAAGTCAGGAGGAGAGGCACAACTCGACGATCCCTACGACATCGATCTGAAACACGTGAACTCCCGGAAGAAAATAGTGAATGATCGGGTCTACGACGAGACGGTAAATATACGGCGGGTTCTCGATTTTTCTAATTTACCACAACTTCGCGAAGCCATCCCCCACTATATTCAGAACAGCCAGGACTTTACCTGAGTTTCAGTTCGACCGCTCCAGTTCCATTTCGTCCCCGGACGTGCTGTTTTACTATAAGACCTCGTAACCGGAACGGTTTTAACTTTAACGGCGTAAGCCGTCGGGAGGTCCTGATGATCCATGACAGACTCAGCGTCGGACGATGAAACTTACAATAACGAAGGAACGGAGTTCGACGAGCGCAAGAGCCGGTTCCCGACCGTTTCGGACTGGGAACTGGATCGTGTCTATCGACCCGACGATGTGGAGGGCCTGGACTACGAGGAGGACCTTGGGGACCCCGGGGAATTCCCGTATACCCGCGGGATCTACCCGACAATGTACCGGGGACGTCTTTGGACCATGCGACAATTCGCCGGATTTGGGACCCCGGAGGAGACCAATGAGCGATACCATTACCTACTGGATGAGGGACAGACCGGCCTGTCCGTTGCGTTTGATATGCCGTCGCTTATGGGACTTGACTCCGATCACGAGATGAGCGAGGGCGAGGTCGGCAAGGAAGGAGTCGCCGTCGACACACTCCGGGATATGGAGGTCCTTTTTGACGGGATCCCGCTGGATGAGGTTAGTGTCTCCTTCACAATTAATCCAAGTGCTCCGGTTGTCTACGCCATGTTCGTGGCTCTGTTTGATCAGCGGGGCATGGACCGTGAAGCGATCAACGCCACGTTCCAGAATGACATGCTCAAGGAATTCATTGCTCAGAAGGAGTGGGCCGTGCCGCCCGAACCATCGGTGGATCTCGTCGTGGACACCGTTGAATTTGCCGTGGAACAGACCCCGAAGGTGAAGCCTATTTCCATCAGCGGATACCACATCCGGGAAGCCGGGTTCAGGAGCTTGCCTTCACGCTGGCCGATGGTTTCGCTTACGTCGAGGCCTGCCAGGAACGGGGACTCGACGTCGATGAATTCGCACCCCAGCTGTCCTTTTTCTTTAACGCGCACAATTCCCTTTTCGAGGAGGTCGCTAAGTATCGCGCGGCCCGACGCATCTGGGCCCGGGTAATGGAGAACCGTTACGGGGCGGAGAAGGAGGCCTCAAAAACGCTCAAATTCCATACTCAGACGGCGGGGCAATCCCTCACGGCCCAGCAACCGTTGAATAATATTGTTCGAACGACGATACAGGCCCTGGCCGGTGTGCTCGGTGGAACCCAGAGTCTGCACACGAATTCCTACGACGAGGCGTTTGCGCTTCCCACCGAGAAGGCCGTGAAAGTCGCCCTCCGCACCCAGCAGATCATTGCCGAAGAATCCGGTGCGGCTGACGTGACGGACCCGCTCGGAGGCTCCTACCTGATTGAGAGCCTGACCAACGACATCGAGGAGGAGGCCCTGAACTACATTGATTCCATTGACGAGCGAGGGGACGGATCAATTCTGGAGGGGGTCCTCAGTGGAATCCGGGATGGATGGTTTCAGCGGGAGATTCGCCAGGCCGCTTACAACTATCAGCAGCAGGTTGAGGACGGCGATCAGGTGGTCGTGGGGGTAAACAAATACACTGAGGAGGACGAGGAGGACGTTGAGGTACTTCACGTGGACGAGCAGACGGCTCAGAAGCGCCAGTACGAGCGGATCGACCAGGTGAAGAATCAGCGTGATTCCGGTAGGGTCCAGGAGTTGCTTCAGGACCTACGAGAAACGGCACAATCCGACGAAAACTGCATGCCGGTGCTAATCGAGGCCGTCAAAGCCTACGCGACAATGGGCGAAATAATGGATGTCTTCAAAGACGTCCACGGGACCTATCAGGGAGGGAATCTGGCGTGAGTTCGGTCCGATGTCTCGTGGCAAAAGTTGGCCTGGACGGACACGATCGTGGGGCTCATGTTATTGCCCAGGCGTTCCGGGACGCCGGATTCGAAGTGATTTACTCGGGACTGCACAACACGGCCGATGATGTCGTTGATGCCGCCGTCGAAGAGGACGTCGACGTTATTGGGCTCTCGATTTTAAGTGGTGCTCACAACAGTCTTGTTCCAAAAATTGTTGACGGACTGCAGGAACACGGGGTCTTCGAGGACGTGCTGTTTCTTGTGGGAGGAACAATCCCCGACGAGGATCGTGACCATCTGCTTGAAATCGGTGTGGATCGAATCTACGGACCGGGTACCGACACCAGTGAAGCCGTCGATTACATCAGAACGGCGCTGGAACCATGACCTCGACGGACATTAATACCCTTGTGAAGGGAATCCTGGAGGGTGATAAAGCCTCACTGGCCCGGGCGATATCGTTAGTGGAGGACAGGAGGGGCGGCTTCCGGGATCTCCTCAAGGCGATTTATCCCGAGTCCGGCTCCTCTCATATTATCGGTATAACGGGCTCCCCTGGATCGGGAAAATCAACGCTGGTGAATTCGTTAATCGGTGAGTTCCGCAAGCAATCCGACCAGATTGGTGTTATTGGAGTCGACCCATCCTCCCCGTACTCAGGTGGCTCAATTCTGGGAGACAGGGTGCGGTTTGAATCCTCACGGGCGGGCGATGATGTTTTCTTCCGGTCAATGAGTGCAAGGGGGATCCAGGGGGGACTTGCCGCGGCCACGGGTGACGTCATCCGGCTGATGGATGCTGCCGGCTGTGACCCGATCCTCGTCGAGACAGTGGGAGCCGGTCAAAACGAGGTCGATATTGTCCGAACGGCCGATACCGTCCTTGTCGTCATGATGCCTTCAAGCGGTGATGACGTTCAGATGTTAAAGGCGGGTATCCTCGAAATTGGCGATCTTTTTGTCGTTAACAAAGCCGACATCGAAGGTGCCGACCGGACAGCCATGGATCTTGAACAGATGATCCGTCGCAGTCAGGATCAGACCGGAGACAACACCGGAACGGAGGCCTGGGAGCCGGTGGTCCTGAAGACTGTTGCCACCAGGGGTGAGAACGTAGACGACGTTCACGAAGCGATACTCGAGCACCGTCAGGCCCTGGAGGCGTCCAATCGGTTACGCCAGAGGCGAATTGAACGTTGCGAGGACGAAATCACCCGACTCATCCAGTCGGAACTGAAGGACATCGCCGACCGACAGCTTGCAAACCACGGGGGATTACAGCAACTGGCCGAGGACGTCAACGCGGGACGGTCCGATCCGTACAGTCTGGTGGAACGAATTGTATCCGAAATAAATCCAGGGGAATCGGGACCAGAACAAACCTGACCTCGGATTGATTCTTCCGTCAGTGCCGGCGGAGGTTGGCCAGTAGCTGCGAGAGGAGAAAGACTTGATAGGTTCTGATTTCGTTAATTAAAATGTTTTCAACTGCGTCTGGACTGTATTCTTGAAATACTTTTTTAGACTACTTATAATCTTATTGATCTTAGACTTCACACCTAGATTAACCAATCCAATTTCAACTGAATACATTGTGAATGGTTTCAGCACCGTGGGTGTACTGTCTCTGTACCTCTGCATCCTGTCATTTTTCTTTGAAGGAAGTGGTTTTGATGAATGTTGACGATTTTACCGCATCGATCCAGGAATCACCGTCGATTCTTCTCGATAACATTCGAGATCAGTTCAATCGCAGGGTCAAAGTTCCCCTGTCATCCATCGACGGAGACGTAGTTAACGAGCTAACGGGAATCTACCAGCAAGCGCTCAAGGAAAACGGACTGGAGGAAGGCATTCAGGCCGAGGGGACCATTGAATTTCTTGGTTACAAGCAGGACGTGTCACTCTCCTGGGAACCTGGCATACTGTTGAGTCCGGACCTTGCCACCTGGGTTCAGGGACAATCCGAGGAACTCCGGCAGCATGTCAATTACGTTATTTCCCTTATTGTGGTGATGTACCGTGAATTGCGGAGCGAAGTGGTCCGGACGATTCGGAACCGCATCAATCAATTTCGAGACACTTACGCGAACCCCTACCTGGACGAGATCAGCGAGCGTCTTGAATCCGTTGAGGAGTTCGTGAATAACATCCAGTCCGATCCGATTGGTGAGGTTTTCTCTCTCGTCTCCCGATAAGTTTGTATTACTGGTTGGACGTTAAACCGGCTGGGCAATCCTACCCTCCCAGCGCATGCCGGAGGGACGATTAGTTTACGCCCCGGCCGGGGTTCAATCCCTCCCTGAAAGAGCGGTTGGTTTTTGGATTGACACTACTGTACGTGAAGCTGTGGGGGACACCCAGTTTTTTCGGCACATGAAATAAACCATCCGCCCCATGTTTCGGACGCAGTATATCCTGCGTCCGTGTGGTCTCACTCCTTCCCACTGGAATTCATACAACCCCGTTGAAATCATCATGTAATCTTCGAACGGATCCGTCGGTTCCTGTAATTGCCGACCGGAGAATCTAATTTAATATTTTGTTTTTAACTCACTGGATAAGTATTACCCCATTCGGAACTTTGTCGGGAGCTTTTCCAAGATGGATAAACCAGTTCTGGTCACAGGTGCCACCGGTTACGTGGGAGGCAGACTTGTCCCGAAGTTACTTGAGGCTGACTACAGGGTTCGGGCCGTTTCCCGGACCCTGGAGAAACTCGAGGGGCGTCCGTGGGCGGATCACGAAATGGTCGAACTCGTTGAAGCAAATGCCCTCGATAGAGAGTCAGTTCAGCAGGCCTGCCGGGGATGTGATGCCGCCTATTACCTGATTCACTCCATGAACCCTGGTTCGATGGATTTTGAGGAGGCCGACCGCAGAGCGGCCAGGAACATGGCCCGGGCCGCGGAGGCCGAGGGGGTTAACCGTCTGATTTATCTTGGAGGACTGGGGGAACCCGACGCAGAACTGAGCAAACATTTGCGGTCCCGGGCTGAGGTGGCCCGCATACTGTCCGAGTCGGAGGTCCCGACAACCGTCCTCCGGGCGGCGATTATCATCGGTTCCGGTAGTGTTTCCTTTGAAATACTACGGTACCTCGTCGAGCGATTACCGGTTATGACAACCCCCCGCTGGGTCCAGACGGAAAGCCAGCCCATAGCAATCCGAAACGTGCTTAATTACCTCGTTGGGTGTCTCGAACATCCCGAAACAGCGGGTGAAACCTACGATATTGGCGGTCCGGATACCGTAACCTACGCCGAGCTGATGCAGACTTACGCCGACGTCGTCGATTTGCCACGGCGATGGATAATACCGCTCCCGGTTCTAACTCCCAAATTGAGTTCGTTCTGGGTGCATCTGGTGACGCCGGTACCGGCAAGTATCGCCCGACCGTTAATCGGAGGGCTCCGCACGCCGGCCCTCTGCAGGGACAACCGTATTCGGGAGATCATTCCCCAGGAGTTAATTGGTGTCAAAAAGGCCATGCAGCTGGCGGTTAATGTCGTGGAGTCGGAGGACGTTCCAAGCAGCTGGTCGGACGCCGGCAAAATTCCGCCCGCCGAATGGGCGGACGAAAGTGACCCGGAGTGGGCCGGTGGGGACCTCTTTGAGGATCACCGGACGGTCTGGGTTGATGGTGATCCCGACAGCCTCTGGTCCGTTATCGATCGCATAGGTGGTGAGAACGGGTGGTACTACG
>JBDGPI010000121.1:0-10208 GCA_042219765.1 Salsurabacterium abyssinicum (SeqCode) | reverse complement strand
TAGGCTCTATTGAAATCCTTCGATAATTCCATTGTATGCTGAAATTGAATCCGTTTTTTCGATGAACGGTTTTCTGTGCCGTCGGGGCCGTGAGGGCCATAGAGACGGCACAGCCCTCGGAAGCCGACAGGATGTCGGCTGAGAATGAGTTCATCGATTAACGGATTTAATATTCTATAAGCCAGGGGATTTCAACAACCCCGAATTGTATTTTAATCGAACCCGATCAGGACTCTTCACTAGCAATCGAGCTCAGCCGATGGGGATCGGTTATGGTTATAAAACTTTCATCCGTGGAAATAAGGCCTTTTTGTTCCCACTCACTGAGTTTACGAATGGCCGATTCCACACGGCAGCCCACCATGTCGGCCAGCATCTGTCGTGTGATCTTGGTATCAATTTTAATTCCATCCTCGACTTCCTGTCCGTATTGTTCGATCAAATCACACAACTGTTTGCTAAGACGGCCACCGATGTCCTGAGTTGTCATTGACTGAAAACGGGAAGCGAGGTTGTTCATCCGTCCGGCGGTCTGCCCGATACACTCGGAAAACCAGGCGGGGAATTCCTCCTGTAATTGTTCAACCAGGTCGCCCGAAATTCGATAGACGATCGTGTCCTGGAGTGCGGTTACTCGCGCGGGATAGGGAAATTCATTGATTACGGCCAGGGCCCCGATAGGTTCGCCGGGACCAAAGATCCCGAGAATTGTTTTATCGGCCTCCGCCGAGTACTTGGCCACTTCAACCTTCCCGACCTTAACGAGGGAGAACTCGACGGGGGGATTCCCCTGCTCGTACAGCACATCCCCTTCCTCGAGTAGTTCGGTGGGGATCTTCTCTAATAGTTCTTCCTTGTTGCCCTCGCGTTGCTCCCACTCAACTTCGAGATCGTACAGTTCCCGTTCCGACATCGATTACACGTCCCGTTAAGTTTAAACAATCCGATATCACGGGACGCAATGTAACAAACTTTGCTACGAATTCCGATACATTTCGACCCTGGTTCCCTCCTCTGTTTCATGTACCGAGGTCTGAAACTCATCGTAACGATCAAAATCATGCTGCTCTCGGCCACAGTGGAGAACGATACGGTCTTCACACGGAATCTCTTCAACGAAATTTTGAACTTCTTCCGACCATTCCCCCGGAGCTACTTCCCGAAGATCCACGATATGAACCATACCACCCGGTACGGGTATAACAGTGGTAGGAAACGTAACGTCGTGCTCGTGGGGGGGTTCTTCCTCGCCCTGGTAAATGGACATCCAGGTCATGCCCTCCTCCGGTTTACGAAAATCATACACGTAACCCTGACTTCGAACGTACTGCTTTAATGGTCGTGGATTAAACGGTGCCACAAGCACCAGGGTTTGGTCCTCTTCCAGCGCTCCCAGTCGATCCATAATCGTCTGAAAGGGTTCGCGCCCATCGGCGATGATTGGTCGAACGTCCAGAACGTCAATTTTCTCGGATTCCAGTAACTCAGGATCCGTAATTTTACTCATAACAAACAGCTCCTTTGTTTCATTTTGAATAGAGTGTAAGGGATGCCGTTCCTGAGTCGTTATGACATAGCTCATACTCTATTTCCGGTTTCGGACTCTAAGATAAATCAAACCTGTCGCAAACATCCCCGGTTACAACGGGTTACGTACATAAACAAAATTAACCGCCGGAGTTACAAAATTAATGGATCGAAACTGGCTGAACGGAAACGAGACCATCAGGGACTTCGTTCGTAAATACCCTTTAACAACTGAATTTTTTGGAGAGGAAGGGAAAGAGTCGGAAACCCTTCGTCAGTACGCCGACCGAAATGACCTAACGCTGGAGGAACTGGAAAACCGGGTGGCCCGCCACCTTGTCAACCAGAGGGACCCGGAACACGACGACTGTGCGTGGCTCTGTTTCTCTTTGAGCTGGTGTGACAAAAAAACCGTATTTACGGGGCTGGGAATCCTCTTACTTATCGTAATACTTACCTCGGTATACTGGTTGTAGATGATTTATTTGAGTTCTTTAAACAACGTTTTGTACGTTTCAAGCACCGGAGCCCTCCGGAATAAGACACAGGAATTTTACAGATTCGGAACTCTCGTTGCGTAGCTGGTGACGCTCCCCGGGAGGAATATAAACAACGTCCCCCGATTCCAACCAGGTATAACTCCGTGTGGAATCCTCACCCTGCTTCAGGCGGACCGTTCCTTCGAGAACGACGATCAGGTGATGCCAGGAGTGTTCGTGGCACGGAGTATATCCCCCGGATTCAATAACAAACTCACGAACGTCATGACCGGACGATTGGTCAACCCCCTTAAACAGCCGGGCAATCCGGGTGAGGTGGGCCCCTTCCATCGATACGTTATTCGGATGACGCCGCTCCTCACGATCAATTACAGCCATAATAACTCTCCTGTTTCACAATCCCCGTAAAATGTCCGAATTTCGTAGATTATTTTTAATATCCCGGTGAATTTCGTGCTTGGATACATCCCATTCAGGGGCCAGAACCCATTTTGGGGATGAACTTGCAACCAGCCGGTGTATTACCAGGTCCGCGGGCAACCGCTCCAGCGCATTTACCACAAGAAATTTATATCGCTCCAGGGAAATCGGCTGATACCGATCCCGTTTATACCAATCAGCTAATTCCGTGCCCCGTATCACCTGGGTCTGGTGGAACTTAATCCCGTCCAGCCTTGGATCACGTACGTCCTTTATCGTGCGTACCATGTCGGCGGTGTTTTCCCCCGGCAAACCAAACATCACGTGTACACAGGCCCTGATCCCGGGATATTCCCGTAATTGGTCAATCACATCCCCGTATTTCTCGAAGGTATGTAACCGGTTTACCCGGCTTTGTGTGACATCGTTGGAGGTCTGCAAGCCCAGTTCCAACCATACGTGGTATCCTTCCCCCGAATAATCGGATAACAATTCGAGTGTTTTTTCGTCGACGCAATCCGGGCGCGTACCGATACAGAGACCCACAACATTCTTTACCTGAAGCGCCCGATCGTACAGTGATTTCAGGGGATCCGGGTCGGCGTACGTATTCGTGTAACTCTGGAAATACACCATGTATCGTTCCACGGATCGGTTTTGTAACCGTTCAATTCCGGTAGTTACCTGTTGTTCGATGGTATCCCTTGAAGTTACGTAATCGGGCCGAAAACTCTCGTTCTTGCAGTAAACACACCCCCCTGTTCCCTTTGAACCGTCGATATTGGGGCAGGTAAACCCGCCATCCACGGGAACCTTGTAAACCTTCTCCCCGAGTTCTTCCTTCAGGTACTGGCTAAAGTACATCGCAGTAATATTCCACTCCCCGACGTCATGCGTTCAACCCGATTCCTGGTTCCCGAAAGCCACCGGTTCGTAACGGCTGGTGAAATCATCCATTTCCAGCGGATTCAACTCCGCGGTGTATTCTTTAAATAACGTCTCCACCTCGGCCGGTACCTCGTCCGGGGGGAGGTTGGAGCTCTCGAGTTCTCCAGTTTTCCCTTCACCGTCCAGTCGTCCTCCGCTGTACAGGTCGTATCCTCCATCCTGAGAAGGGGCGATTCCCACCGGGTGTAGACGTTCGAGGTGCGTCGTCGCTCCACAACCGGTAATTCCTATGGGAAGGGAGTGAATGATTTTCCGGGGAACCGAAGAACGCGACAATTGATCTGCAATCTGTTCCGCAAGCTGAATGGGTTTCTGGCTGGCGTTACTGCAAAACAGGGCCCCCGGACACGTGCTGATCCTTGAATAAAATTCGGCGTTACCTGAATACCACCCCGACGCGGTCGCCTCATGGATCATTTCCTTCGTTTGAGTCGAATTACGACCCGCAATCAAGATGTTTTGTTCCGGTGTGAGAATCACTTCACTTCTCTCGAAGCAATCCATCATATCTATCAGGGAATCCAGGTGTTCCAGGGAAAGATGACCGGCGGGAGTGGGAATCATAATCCAGTGGGTCGGATCACGGTGAAACTCAAACAACGTGTGATTGTCCTGGGTAAGAATTGCCCCCTCCTCAATCACCGTCCGTGTTCCCCGGGAAGCCCCGGTTTCCTTGCTGATCTTTTTTTCATTGAGACCGGCCACGATACGTTTGCGGACGTTCCGGGGATTGGCATCCTCCAGTGGAAAAAACGATGGAAGCCGGTCGGTCAAAACCTCTCTTACGTGAGGAATCGTTTCTGATTGGAAGGGAGGACTCAATTCGTAATACGTTCCGCTACCCGTACCCAGCACAATTTGAAAGCGATTGTCCGCGAGCGAGATGACGCAAATATCGTCTTCCACGAGTTCGGCGCGGCGGGCGGGAACCGGTGAATACGAAAACGACACCGGGAACGGCACCTGTTCGCTGATTTCGTAGAGGGCCTCTACCCAGGTATCCTGTACCCGGGACCCCTGAATCACCGGAAACGTTTTAACATTGGGGCCGGCTACTCCCCGTCCCTGTAATTCCCGAAACTGATAATCCGGAACCGTACCCAGGTCTCCCCTCACCATGAAAGCCTGACGGCGTGTGATCATAACCTTGAGATCGGATCCCTGGTCCAATAGATCCCTCAAAGCTCGTAACCGTCGGTAACTTACCCGGCCTCCGGGACTGTCAAAACAGTAACTCTCTACCCGGGGCTCTGGTTTTTCCTCCACCACTATAACTGCAAACCCGTTTTCTTGCATTTCCTTTCACTGAACAACACCCGGTACGGGTACTCCTTCAAGTCCAGTTCACGCCGGAGTTGATCCACTTTTTGAATCGCCTTCGAACGGGTTCGATCGTGGACCATCGCAAACAGGTTATAGGGCCATTCCGGGCGATACCGTGGCCGTTTGTAACAGTGCGTTACCTCCGGTCGGTCACCGAGTTTGCTTCCCACTGCGTCCACGTCTTCGTCCGGAACGTCAAATACACACATGCCATTACCCTCGATTCCCAGACCATAATGATTGGGAACACAGCCAATCCGCTTTATGACACCGGCGGACTTCAACTCCCGGAGTCCCTCAACAACAGCACCCGTCTGAACCGCCAGGGAATCGGCAATGCTCCGGTACGGCTGTATCCGAACCGGTAACCCGGTCTGTGTTTCAAGGATCAACCTCCGGTGAAATTCGTTGTCCGTTGGACTTTCACCGGCCGATGGTTCCCCGTAACCGTCTTCTACGTTCACGGTCCGTACCGTCCCGTCTTCTTCAAAATAAAATCGTAATCCAACGTAGTACTCCCTTAACTTGGGGAGACTGTAAATCTCGTATCCCGTGGTCGATTCGAGCTGTTCGATGGACTCGTCAATCGTTTCCGGTTTCTCGGCCGATAACACGAACCAGACGTTGATATCGTGATTGCGGAGATAATTGTGGGTCACCGTCGAGGATTCGTTTACAGTCCGTATCGTCTCCTCGAGATCGTGGGAGGGGACTTCCATCGCCGCGAGACGACTACTCCCTCCCATCCGGCTCGGATTCAACACCAAACCAAATCGACTCAGGTAATTTTTTTCCTCAAGATCCCGAATCACGTCCACGAGTTTTTCGGTTTCCATCCCGAGTCGGGATTGCAATGCTTCAAAGGGGCGTTCCGTCACTGGAAAACCACCCTGTAATTGATTCAGTACAGTACGTTCCCCGATCGAAAGATCCATGTTCGCCACCTCAAACCCAACGTTTTGTATTAAAAATTGAAGCCAGTATCGGTTCTCTTAATAACGAGGTGATTACCCGGACCCAAACGGGATCACAAAACCTGTGATCGACAAAGGCCGTACACCCTCGTTAACGGTTATGCTTTTTTTGCCACCTTGATCCTTTCACCTTTACTCCGACGTAATCCCCTGAGATTGTGTGTTATCATAATACGTATAAACCCACGACCCGTATGCGCCAGATCATAATCACCACCGGTTACAATCCTGTATGATCCATCCAACCTCAAAAATTTTTTATACCCTCCAATATAAAGGATGAGACAACTTATGTCCCTGCGCAGTGATACCATTAAAAAAGGTCCCGATCGCTCCCCACACCGTTCACTTCTTCGTGCCACCGGACTGGAAGACGAAGACTTCGATAAACCGTTTATAGGCGTTGCAAACTCTTTCATTGAAATTATCCCCGGGCACGTTCACCTGGATCAGTTCGGTGACGTGGTCAAACAAAGCGTCCGTAAGGCCGGAGGGGTCCCGTTTGAATTTAATTCGATTGGAGTCGACGACGGCATTGCCATGGGCCACCAGGGCATGCGCTATTCCTTACCCAGCCGGGAACTGATTGCCGATTCCATCGAAACCGTGGTACAGGCCCACCAGCTGGACGGTCTAATCTGTATCCCCAACTGTGACAAAATCGTCCCCGGCATGTTGATGGCCGCGGCACGGCTCGATGTTCCCACGATCTTCGTTAGCGGAGGGGCCATGGCTACCGGGCAAACCGATAACGGTGATCCGGCCGACCTGGTTTCCGTGTTCGAGGGAGTGTCCCAGTGGAAGGACGGGGAAATGTCCCGTGAACAACTTGGAGAACTGGAACGTATCGCCTGTCCCTCCTGCGGTTCCTGCAGTGGCATGTTCACGGCCAACACGATGAACTGCTTCACGGAGGGACTCGGACTGGCCCTCCCCGGGAACGGAACGGCCGAGGCCCAATCCGACGAACGTATGCAAATGGCCCGGGAAACGGGTGAAACGATTCTGTCTCTTATCGATCAAAACAAAACGGCCCGCACATTCATTACGAGAGACAGCCTGGAAAACGGTCTGATGCTCGCCATGGCGCTGGGCGGTTCGACAAACACGGTTCTACACGGGCTGGCCATCGCCGAGGAAGCCGGGATCGATTTTCCCCTCAATCGATTCAACGAACTTTCCCGCTGGACTCCGACACTGTGCCGGATTTCCCCTTCCTCGAATTTTCATATCGACGATTTACACAACAACGGCGGAGCGATGACGGTTTTCAAAGAACTATCCACGATCGAAACCCCCCTTCATACTCAAGTCCCCGTGGTCGAAGGGGGATCACTCCGGGACCGGTTATCGGAAGCTCCCGACCCGGACGGCAACGTAATACGAACTCAGGACAACCCTTACGATTGCCAGGGAGGCTTAAAACTACTCAAGGGGAACCTGGCACCGGACGGCGCCGTGGTCAAATCCATTGCCGTCGACCTGTCCATCTGGAAACACGAAGGACCCGCACGGGTATTCGAGGGGGAACAAAAAGCCATCCAGGCGATTCACGGTGGAGATATACAGCCGGGAGACGTAATCGTCATACGGTTTGAAGGCCCCCGGGGAGGACCCGGCATGCCGGAAATGCTCGAACCAACCTCGGCCATCGCGGGACAGGGGCTCGACGACTCCGTCGTACTTATAACGGACGGTCGATTTTCCGGCGGAACGCGTGGTCCCTGTATCGGCCACGTCAGTCCGGAAGCAGCCAGCGAAGGGCCGATATCACGCGTGAGAGACGGGGATCGCATTTCGGTCAACCTGTACGATCAAACAATCGACGTTCTCGAGGACGATTTTGAACAACGAGACCCCCATCCGGCTCCCGAGCGCAATGTACCAAAGCGAGGTTACCTGAACCGGTACCGACATACCGTCGGCTGTGCCAGCCGGGGAGCCGTCCTGGAACCCGTGCCCGGATGATTGCGGACGCCGCCGTCATCGGCGGAGGGAACATCGGTCTTGCCATAGCCGGGGAACTGGCCGAGCACTTAGACGACGTTGTTTTGTTTGAAAAAAACCGGCTCGCCGGGGAAGCCGCCCACGCTTCCGGGGGAATGTTAGCTCCCTTCCTCGAAGTCGAGTTCGGCGAACACGATTTGCTCGACATCAACCTCCGCAGTCTTCGGATGTGGCCAAGTTTTGCCGAGGAGTTGAAACGTGAAACCGGTACTTCCATCGGATTCCGGGAACGTGGTTCCCTGTATCTTGCCCTGCACGACTATCAAGTCGAGGAAATCCGGCGACTTTACGAGTATCAACAGCGCCTGGACCTACCGGTTAACATGCTACCTCCTTCGAAGATCCGGGAGATCGAGCCGGAAATCACCAATCAAGTCCGACAGGGACTTTTCGCGGAAGGGGAAAAACACGTCGATAACCGCAAATTATCCCTGGCGCTCACACGGCGCTGTCACAAACGGGGCGTCCGGTTGTTTCCCCACGAACCGGTTACTAATTTACATTTTGAACCCGAGCATCACGTACAATCCATTCGAACCTCCAGGAGAAACCTCGAAGCCAATCACGTGATCGTCGCGGCCGGCGCCTGGGCCGGTTCGTTTGACTTTCCGAACCCGGCCGATCAAATTCAGGTACGCCCCGTGAAAGGCTAGGCCTGTTCCATCCAGTTCGGCAACTCCTTCCAACCGCGAACGATTGTTCGATCGCCGGACGTGTACGGCGTACCGCATTACCCCGATCGACTTACCGTGGGGGCCACGATGGAGGAAAAGGGATTCGAAACCACCGTCACTGCCGGAGGATGCATGGAACTGCTGGAATCAATGATCGAGTTGTTACCGGGAGCACAATCTCAACCCTTTCTGGAAACGTGGACGGGACTCCGTCCCGCTTCACCCGATAACAAGCCCTACCTGGGACCGTCACCGGTCACGGATAACCTCTATTTTGCAACCGGCCATTACCGCAACGGCATTCTCCTTACACCGTTCACGGCAAAACACGTGACCCGGAGTGTCCTACGTAACAGTTCACCCGAAATACTTGAACCATTTGCACCCGGACGTTCGTCTTCCGGAATCAACTTATAGTACTCGGGTTATTCATAAATTCGGCAATTTCCGAATTAATCGCCGGGCCTTATGATCTACATCATACTCTTTTTTAAAACCGGGCTGTAAGATTGATATTGACTATCTGGAAAGAAAACAACGTGAAATTTGACTAAATATGGTCGAATCGATTGTGTTTGGGTTCAATATTATTCCGTGTAACACTTTTGATCGTGAGATCACAAAGATCGAATTTCACAATGATGTACCGTCATAATTATATTATTTGGGAGGAAAGTGATTCACCATGCAACGTGACGAAGCACTGGCAGATTTCTCGCGGGACCATTTACCGGCCTTACGCCAGGCCAAGTACCTTCGAAAGGCGGGAACCGAGGACGGGGAATACAGTCCCCGTGAAGCCGCCGAAGGGTTCCTCGAATTCTGGAACGACCACGCCGAACTGCACTTCTACGAGGAGGAAATCGTAATCTTTCCCGTGCTTTCCCGCCGGGGACCCATCACCGAACGTGAAAAGATTCGAACCATGATCGACGACCACGCATGGTTCCGGGACAAGGTCGTTCAACTCGAGGACGCCCTCGAAGGGAACAACAATCTCAAGGACCTCGTCCACGAGATGGGAGAACGGTTGAAGAAACACGCCGAAATGGAGGAACAGGAGATCTTCGAGGAACTACAGGAGGAGTTAACCGAGGAGGAACTTGAAGCGATTCACCGGCGTTCGGTCAACTTTCGCGAACAATGGCGTCCGGATGACATCGGCCCGCGAACGGAGTAAAAAACGAAAACAATTCACATTGCTTATCTGGAGGCGTTCACAATGGATCCACGACAAAAATTTCACGAGCACCACGAAGAACTTATTAACCAGTTTAAGCGCTTGAGGGACTCCGCCCTGCAATTCCCGGGCGATCACGGTGATGAACTATGTGAGTTTCTAAGCAGTAATATCAAACCCCATGCCGAGGCGGAGGAAGCCGTGCTTTACGAAAAAATCGATTCTATCGCCGGCGACGAAATCGCCACCCTGACAATGCGCAAGGAACACGAAGTTCTTACCGGCCTGATCGATAAACTTCAGGAATCCACGGATCAGCGGGAGAGATTCCAGGAAACCCTTCTCCGGTTTTCAAACCTGCTTTTGAATCATTTTGATAAGGAGGAGGACGTTCTCATCCCGTACATCGTTGACCGGCGTACGGAAAAACAGCTGGAGAAGTTGCTCCACGAAGTCCATGAAGAAGAGGAATCTAACGCGCACGCGTGACGAAGCCGCAAGTAAAAATATATTAATAAAATTGGCACTTTACCGATCCTCATTAAATGATCAATACGCCGGATGCTTGAATCACTTTGAAACGTTCCTACTTTTCTTTTACGAGAAGAAAAGTAGGCAAAAGAAACCTGTTTGTAATCCAGGTTTTTTGAACTCA
>JBDGPI010000120.1:710-6183 GCA_042219765.1 Salsurabacterium abyssinicum (SeqCode) | reverse complement strand
TTTCAACGTCCGAGGCGAACCCATCGTCCGCTCCCCCGACAACGCCTACGTCTGTTTCATGCGAACGGAGATGGATGTGCTGGTGATGAACAACTGTGTTTTTTACAAGGAAGACCAGCCGGAGTGGCCCGAGGACCAGGAGGATTGGCGAACCGATATCGAACTCGACTAATCGCCTGATTGACTCATCAACATACCATTCCACTTGAAGACTTTGTGATACCCCGACTTGCGGACCCTTTGATTTGATGACCGTAGAGACGCCGACTTGTTAACTCACAACGCCCAACGAATTGTCCTGTCTCGCAGACACGTTGACTCACCGTATTGCTGACTCACCGACGCGAAGGCTTGCATATGCTGAGTTGTTGGCTAATTTCGACACTGGTTTGCTGGGATTTCGGTTGCTACTCGCTTAGACTAAACATACAAAGCAAGAGCATGCCTGATGCATACAGTTGACCGGTCTTCGTAACAAAAACCGTTGAATTATGGACCATCAGTTATTTGGAGTTCAAACGGCAATGGCCGTATCAAGGTCCGAATTTGAGGATGAACGGTTGAAGAACAAACTAATCTGGGATTACGAAATCAGTATGAACGAGTTCGAAGATTTCTTATTTGGTCGAAAAGAGGAGGGCTGGTTCGATCAAAAATGGGCGCTTTCCCGTGCGATCAATCACCTTAATTATTACGAGTTGCGTAGATTGGTTCCGCTACAACTGTTATCCGAGCACTGGGATCGTGTCTCCGATCAAATTCGTGACCCGGCCGTAAAAAAAGGACTTGAGTTCCTATTACGAAGAAGAATTCTATCCTCTTCAGGATAACGTACTCGACGTACTTGAAACGTCCGACCTTCCATTTTACCTGACCGGTGGCACCGCCCTCCATCGTGGCTATTATGAAATCCGCTATTCGGACGATCTGTATCTTTTCGTCAATGACGCGTCTGATTTCCCTCGTTTACAGGATCGAATTATTTTTAGCTTGAATCAACTTGACTATACGATCGAACGTCGTTCGGAAGATTTTTTACAGCTTACGGTAAGAGAGATTCTTCAAGTCGACTTTGTCAACGACGTTCCGGCCTACGTGGGAAAAACCGCGGATACATCCCTGTACTTCAAACTGGATAATCCCCGGAATATTCTGGCGAATAAACTCTGTTCGTTGTCGGGAAGAGACGAACCGAAGGACGTCGTTGATATCTGGGCGATTGATCGTGAAAACGAAATCCATTGGGAAAAAATCTTCACACAAGCCCAATCCAAAACCGCCGGTGTTTACCCACCGGCAGTGGCCCGGAAAATTGATGAGATGCCCGAGGAAATGTTCGGTCGAATCAAATTTACGGACTCTTCTTACCGCGATCAATACCTTGAACAGAAAGACCGGCTTGTCGACTCAATCCTATCAGTGGACGATGCGTAGACTCACAGACTTGACGACTTGTGGCCCGCTGACTCGTTGACTTGTAGACTCAAGCGGATTCGCAGTTGTTAACCCACGGGCTGGGATTTCGGTTCGATATTGAACAGCGATTGGATGTCCGATTCCTCCAACTGCTTGAACAGCCCCGATTCCGGGTCCAGAAGATCCGTTTCCACCCGTTTTTTGCGGTCTTTCAGGTCCTGGATCTTGTCCTCGACGGTGTCCGGGGAGAGAAACCGATAAACGAAGACCCGGGAGTCCTGGCCGATCCGGTGGGTGCGGTCGGCCGCCTGTTGTTCGGCGGCGGGGTTCCACCATGGATCCATCAAAAACACGTAGTTAGCCCCGGTTAAATTAAGTCCCTCGCCCCCGGCCTTGAGACTGATAAAAAACAGCGGGATGTCCTCGTTGGCCTGGAACCGATCCACGATCTCCATGCGGTTACGGGTTTGTCCGTCCAGGTATTCGTAATCCCAGCCCGATTCCTCGGCTGTTTGTTTCAAAATTTTCAGGAATTCAACGAACTGTGAAAACACCAGCACCCGGTGGTCGTTTTCAATCGCCTCGCGGGCTTTCTGTTCGAACATGGACACCTTGGCCGAGGTAATCCCGGAGTACCCGTCGACCAGCGACGGGTCACAGCAAATCTGTCGCAGTCGAGTGAGCCCCTCCAGGATCAGGAACCGTGAATCGTCGAGGCCGCTTTGTTCGATCGATTCGTCCAACATCCTGCGGTACTGGTTGAACGTTTCGTCGTAGGCGGAACGATGCTTTCCGGTTAGTTTACAGTCCACGGTGGTTTCGCTTAACTCGGGCAAATCGGGTTCGACCTCCTGTTTGGACCGGCGCAAAAGAAATGGCTGTATAAGCGATTGAAGCCGGTCGGTGGCGCCGTCGTCCCGTGATTCTTCAATCGGTCGGGCCAGTGCCCGCTTGAATCCCGTTTTCGTACCTAAAAACCCCGGGTTGAGAAACTGGAACTGGGACCACAAATCCATGGTCGTGTTTTGAACGGGTGTACCGGTCAGGCATACACGGTGCGAAGCGTCCAGTGCCCGACACGCCTTGGCCCGTTTTGTGTTCGGGTTGCGGATCCGGTGTGATTCGTCCAGCACCGCAAGGTCAAACTCCTCCCCCTCGATTTGTTCGATGTCCCGCAGAAGCGTACCGTAGGTCGTCAGGATGAGATCCGGGTCGGTCCAGTGGGCCGGGTCCTTTTCCCGGTTGGTACCGTGGTGCATGTAAACGGTTACGCCCGGTACGAAACGATTGATTTCCCGTTTCCAGTTCTGCAGGACCGAGCGTGGGGCCACGACCAGGGAATAAGGGTAGCTTCCGTCACGGTTGTGAATCTCCTGGAGAAGGGCAAGCACCTGGATGGTTTTTCCCAGTCCCATGTCATCGGCCAGCAAGGCGCCCAGTTCGGCTTCGTTGAGGAAAACCAACCAGGCCAGCCCCTCCCGCTGGTATGTACGAAGGGTGCCCTCGAATCCATCCGGTGTCGGTAGGGACGACTCCGGGTCCACCGTTCGCAGGCGATCCAGGGTCTCCCGGAAGGCGTCGTCCACCGTGGCCTGGTCCACGTCCTCGACCAGTTCATCGATCCATCCGGCCGTGGCCCGCGGGGCCTCCATTTTGTCACCCCGGGAACGGCTCCATTCGAACAGTTCCGACCACTTATCGATCCATTGTTCCGGGATCAGGCCCCGCCGGTTGTCACCGAGTTCGATAAACCGTTTGCCCTCCGACACGGCCTGCTTAATCTCCGCGATCGACACCGTTGACTCTTCGTATTCAAGTTCGCCCTCGACCTCGAACCAGTCCGTTGAACCGCGCACGACCACTTCCGATTTCGTGGGTTGTTGGGGTCGCCGGTAACGGGTTAACGATTCCTCACCGTAGACTTCAAACCCGTTTTCGGTTAGTTCGGGCAATTCGTCCACGAGCCATTCAATCGGATCCTCCTCCGGTCGGTAGGTTTCCTCGTACCGACCGGACTCCACGACGTTTGTCTGCTTGAATTGCTCGATCAGCTCGCGTTCCCGTTTCAAATCCCGATCGATTTTCAAAAATCGGTCTTGATTTTCGTCGTAAGAAAGCAGTGGTTGGTCGCGACCGGGCCGGGCCGGTGTCTCTCCGTACTGGACCATGGGTCGAATCAATAAAGTCCGCTGTTGTTCTTCTAACTCCAACCGTCCCACCGGCTCCACCGCCTGGCTGGCCTGTAGACGATCGTCCATTTCCAGGTTCACCTCGTTTTGCGTGAGAAGCGGTAACATGTGACGGCCAAATGAGGCCAGGTCTTCCGGGGGAATCGTGAGGCCGTCGGCGGGGATGGTATCGATCAGTTGCCTCTCCACGGACGACGCCTCCACCGGTCGTAACCGCTCCTGTTCCAGTACCCAGGGGGGATCCGACAGGATCTGTTCGATCGAATCGATAACGGCGTCGTTGTCTTGTAATTGAGTGTCGAGTGTTAGTTCCCCGTCCCGTTTTTCGAGTCGGAAAGATACCTGGAGTTCGGAGAGGTCCACGGTGACCGGCGCCGTTTCACCCTCCCGGCGCAGGTGGAGTGTATGATCTTCAAACAACGGCAGGAGGTCGCCCAGCACCGTGCCGATTTCGTCCTCCGGGATCGGCAAACCGGAGGCGGGCGCAGCCGCTTCAAGCCGTGATAAAATCAACCGGTCACGTTGGTTGAGGTAGTGGGCGTTCGGATCATCCCGGGCTTCGAGCGGCCTAAGCTCACCGGACTCGTCCAACAGGCCCGGGCGCAACCGAGGGACACGTCCCTGGGTTTCCAGCAGGTACTCGAGTGACTCCGGTTGTTGATCGGTGACCGGCGTCGGGTCCATCCGATCGGCCAGCCGTTCCCAGTTTGTTGTGGTCGAACTCAACCCGTCCTGCAATTGTCGTTTGCGGATTTTGCAGGCCATTTCAATCGTGGCCGCGATGACGTGCTTGCAGGGACCGCCCCAGTGCGTCCATTCCCCCTGTGTCGGACAACTGCAGTGAAAATCGACCCCCGCAAGATTCAGTTGAACACGGTACTCACTTCCCCCGCGTACCCGGGCTTGGGCCCGGGAAGCGCCTTCAAATTCCGGTTGGTCTTCCGGACTGCAGGAGACCACTCGACCGTCACGAATGTACTTGACTCCACGGTCCCACCAGTTTGTCGCCGAGTGGATGTATTCGTAGTATTCCTTGATCGACGAGGGCAGGAGTGGATCGGTTTCCTCGGGAAGCTCCTCGCCCCATTCAAGGTCGAGTTCGATCAGGAGGTTTTCAATCGCCTCGAATCCCTTCGATCCAATCCCGGGGACATCCCGTATCTCCCCCGGCGTCGACCCCGCCAACTTGCGAATCGAGTCATACCCGGCCTCAAACAAGGACGAAGCCGCGTGGGCGGGAATTTTGTAAAACAGGGGCTCACGAAGGGGATGAAACAGCTTTTGAACCAAGAGAAGACCCTCCCAAGTTTTTGGGCCAACTGATTGTACCAAACCTTTTATTTCTTACGAGACCTTCGTGTACTTCCAGGCCAATATAGGGGGCTATACCGACTCATAAACCCATCGACTTGCAAACCCGCCGACCCGTTGACTTGGAGACTCGCCAAAAAGCCATTTTCGCTTTGTAGACTTACCGACCCACTGACACGCCGACTTGTTGACTCGCAGACTTGTCGACTCATAGACACGTTGACTCCACGAACTGGCGAATTTGATTACTTCCAATTTGAAAAATGGGTCACGGTCCTATATCTTATAAATACACAGACATGTATGTATTTTGGAGGGTTGTACATGGCCACGAAAACGATTTCACTGGATGAAGAGGCCTATGAACGATTGAAAGCCCATAAACGGGAAGGCGAGAGCTTTTCCGACGTTGTAAAGCGTATGGCCGGGGAACGTTCCTGGTCGGAGGTGGTAGGTACTCTGACGGACGGGGAAGTGGATCAGTTAGAAGATCGAATTGAGCGTGGACGAGGTCGTACCCGCGACCGCCAGGGTTCCGTCGATTTAACGGATAACTC
>JBDGPI010000120.1:0-700 GCA_042219765.1 Salsurabacterium abyssinicum (SeqCode) | reverse complement strand
ATGATTGAGGACACAAGTTTTATTATTGACCTCCTTCGAAATAACGAGGGGGCCGTGGATATATTGAGCCAAATTGAGAAACAGCGGATTGCCCAGAAATGCTCCTCGGTCACGGTTCTCGAATTATTTGAAGGAATATACCAATTTGATGAAATCAAGAGTGAACATGCAGAGGTCCTCGATGTTCTTCGAAGCAAACACATTGTTTCCGCGGATGCTGATTTGATGGAGGAAGCTGGAAAGATATCGGGTACCCTGTTGCGTAATGGACGCCAGATTGACCGCGAGGATTGTGTGATAGCCGCCACGGCTCGCCGGGAAAACGAACCCGTCATCACCCGGAATGCCGATCATTTTCGACGTGTACCGGAAGTTTCGGTCGAAACCTATTAAATCCGGGACCTTTTCTGATTGATCGATTTCTTTATCCTCATTCCTAACTTCTTTCTCCCAACCCTGTTTTCTCCACTCTCAACGAGTCTTCGACTATGGACTTTTTGACGTGCCGACTTGTAGACATGTTGACTTCCTGACTCGCCAACGTGCCGACTAATAACGATCACCTTACAAAGTGAATAATTTACTTTTAACTCCACAGAGTGTACACTTTATAACGTGATGACTTTATTTAGGGTCGGGAGGCCATGTCATGTCCCTGATTGATCGGGACCAGGAAACAAAGAAACTGGTATCACTCGCG
>JBDGPI010000119.1:0-2879 GCA_042219765.1 Salsurabacterium abyssinicum (SeqCode) | reverse complement strand
GATTTATTGAGAACCTAAAAAAGTGGTTCACTTTCATCTTGCATCCAGCCGTTAACCAGTAAAACCCCAGAAGTGTTTGCGAGGACCTCTCCGGGAAGTCTCTGGAATTGACCACTGACTACTGACTACCGACTACTGACTACTGAGATACGTCCGGGGGAACACTGTCGCCGGCCTCGTCCGGGGGAATGCTTTCGGAGTGATCCTCTGGAGGTTCGCCGTCATCGCTTCCCTCTCCCCGCCGAAAGACCCGATAGGTGGGGTAAGCCAGTTCAACATCCGGGTTTTCCGCCAGACGGCTTAGAATTTCATTTGACAGCCGGGATTTGACTTCCCGTCGTCCCCGGACATTTGTTAAGTATCGTATTGTCAGTTTCACACCGTGGTCCTCGATGGAGGTATAGACCCTGGCCCCAAGATTTTCGTAACTAATGGCGTAGTGATCGCCGAGTTGTTGTATTTTCCGACGCGCACGACGAAAGTTGGTGCCGACGACGTCCTCAACAGGTTCCTGCATTAATTCTTTTGCCTTTTCCACGTCGCTCTCGAAGGTAACGGCTGTTGCGAATTCATCCCAGAGGTAAGGGAATCCCATCGTGGAGTTGTAAACGGATTCGAGGAAAATAATATTGTTCGGAATAAACACGATCCGTCCGGTACTTTGCTTGGCCTGGATCCAGTTACCGACTTCCAGAAGTACTGTATGAAGGGGTGTGATGTCAATTATATCCCCTTCGTGTTTCTGGACCTGAATACGGTCCCCGATCGTAAACGGTCGGGACCAGATAATTTTAAACCAGCCGAAGAAACTCATAATCACGTCTCTTAAAGCAATGGCCAGCCCGGCCGCAATGAACCCCAGCATTGTTGAGAGGAAGGCTACGTTTCGAATCCATAGAACGAGCAGACCGACAATAATTACCGAAGTAGTGACGTAGTTGACAATTTTTCGAAAGAGGTGACGACGGGTGGTATCCTCGACTCGACGGTTGACCACCCGGACCAGCAGGCGATTGACGAGTATCACCCCGGCAATCATCAAAAGCGACCAGATGAACTGGTAGAACTCAGGGGTTACAATCGAAGTCTGAATGTTTTTCAGGTACGATCGAGCGTTGGCTGGATTCATAATCTAACGTCAGTGACCTCCAAAAAAATCATTAAGGGTACTGTGGATTTCCCTCCAGTGCCTGGAGGGGTCCTCGGGTTCGAAGAGAGCTCGAATTCCGGCGGCTCCGTACGCTCCGGCTTCGAGGCACTTTTTTATTCGATCAACGGTCACGCCGCCTAATGCTAACACGGGAATGTTTGTTTCGTCGGTAACTTTCGAAAGTCCTTTCAGACCGGGGCAGTTCTCACGGTCGAGTTCGGGTTTGCTCGGAGTCGGAAAAATTGGTCCGAAGGTAACGTAATCCATTCCCTCCTCCTGGGCTTTGAGCACGTCCTCCAGTGAGTGAGTCGACCGGCCGTAGATGAAATCATTCCGGCTCCGTAGGGAGCGTAGAACTGAGAGGGGTAAACCCGTGCTGGGACAGTGGACTCCGTCCGATCCGGTGAGCGCAGCGAGGTCCCAGCGTCCGTTAACAAGAACGTATTTGCCGGAGGGGTTAACTTGTTTCAACCAGGAATACCGGATACGATCGGATGCTGTCTTGTCCCTTAACTGTACGGCGCCTACACCGAACTCCAGGAGACGATTAAGTCGATCCGGTACCGGTTCCGGAGAGACCGAGCGGTCGGAAATGGCCATGTAACGAAACGGTAGATCCTTTATTACAATCACCAGCCTTTGGCATGAGAGTGACGGATTTTGTCTAAAATATCACCAGACATTGACAATAACACCCCCTGATAATAAGATGATTAATTGGAAAAAGTTGACAACCCTGCGGACCTGATTACCAGAAATGAAGCGACGGGATTAACGGATTACCCATGAATCGAAAACGTTCAAACGGAAATCTAACGTCGATTGGTATGTTTATTCCTTCCAAACGGGGGAAGTTTAGCCCGGTAGCCAGTTCTGGTGACCCGGTATACCCTTTCTGACCCTCTGGTAATGAGGTTCCGCAAGATCGGAACGTGGAGGTACCGGTCCTGTGGAACTACTCACACTCGCACAAGTAGCTCCCTCAGCTAGCATCAGTCAATCTATCCTCTGGGGACTTTTCGTACTTGCATCATTCATTTTTGGGTTCCTCGCGAGGATGTACATCGAACGAAAAGTACGTGCCCGCGCCAGCGATGAGGCCGAGCGTATCATCGAGGAGGCCGAGCGTGAAGCGGAGACCATAAAAAAGGAAGCGCGCTTCGAGGCCCGTGAGGAAGTTGAGGAAGAAAAAGAGAAGATAGAGGAGAAACTGGGTGCACGGCGAGATGAACTAAAGCAGAAGGAAGAGAAACTTCGAGAAAAAGAGAATGACCTGGAGCAACGGCTCGAGGACGTCTACGACGAGATCGATGAACTGAAGGAAAGGGAGGAAAAACTCGACGAACGCGAGGAACAACTCGAGGAGAAGAAGGAAGAAATTGAACGGGAACTCGAGCGCATCAGTGGCTTGACTGCCGAGGAAGCCCGGGAAAAACTCCGCGAATCCCTGATTCACGAAGCAAAGGAACGAACGCTTCAACAGGTTCGTAAAGTTGAGTCCGAAGCCAAGAAGGAAGCCGAGAACCAGGCCCGGCGGATCGTGGCCCGAGCGCTGCAGCGATGCGCGGTTGACCAGACCACCGAGTCCACTGTGCAAGTTGTTGATCTGCCGGACGACGACATGAAGGGTCGAATTATCGGCCGGGACGGTCGTAATATTCGGGCTTTTGAGAAAGTGACCGGTGTCGATCTTATCGTCGACGACACTCCGGAGGCCGTGCTTATTTCA
>JBDGPI010000118.1:0-7633 GCA_042219765.1 Salsurabacterium abyssinicum (SeqCode) | reverse complement strand
TACATAGTTATATATTCATAAAAACAAAGAAAAGGAGGTGAATAGCTTGGGAGAATTTGATTACTCGGATGAATTTCTGGAAGAGGTTTCGGAGTTGTTCCAGGGGTTTGCCCAGCCGACTCGGCTAAAAATAATCCGGGAACTGCACGATGGACCGAGATCCGTCTCCGAACTGCACGAGGCAATCGGCGGAAGTCAGGCCAATGTCTCGAAACATCTGAGTATGCTGAAAGACCGCGGGATTGTATCGGAACGTCGTGAAGGAGTCAGCAAGATCTACGAGATTGCCCGGAAGGAAGTCTCGATGATCTGCGAACAGGTTTGTAACTACATGAAGGATCGCCTGGAGGAGAAGCTGGACATCGGACCGGAGGAATAACGAAATCATGATACGTGTCATATCGCGGATCGTGTGAACAAGTACTCTTTTACAAAGGATTGAATTTTGCCATGAACTCGAAACAGCATAAAACTCATAACAAGGAACACGATCATCGTCGTAACCCTAAACACGGGGATCGCCATACCCATCACTTCGACGCCAGCCAGGCCGAGTATCTGCGCTCCGACGAGCGTCTAACAAAAATACGCCATCAGGATATCGTTGAAATGCTAAACGTCGAGGACGGTATGAATGTACTCGACCTCGGAACGGGGAGCGGAGCATTTTTACCTGAACTTGTGGAAAAGGTCGGGGACGCTGGAAACGTGTACGGAGTGGACGTGTCCACGGACTGGTTGAGTCATGCCCGTGAATTCGTCATTGAACAGGATCTAAATACCGTCAGCTTACTCCGGAATTCGGATAAAAGCCTTCCCCTGAGAGACCGTCTCGTCGATCGTGCTCTGGCAGTCTGTCTGTTACACGAGCTCACCCATCCGGAGCCATTTCTCGAGGAAGTGTACCGCGTGATCAAACCGGGTGGAACGGTGTTGATCCTGGAATGGGCCAATAAGTCGACGGAGGAGGGGCCGCCGGTCGAGCACCGGTTGTCCTTTCAGGAAGCCCGAAACTGGCTGGAGACGGCCGGGTTCGATTCGGTACGTCGCAACGATTGGACCGACAGCAACTACGTGATTACGGCAAAACGGAGTGAATAAACGATGAGTGAAGACGAGTACACCTGGAAAAGCTGGCTCCCCCGGCTGGGCATGGACCATCCCTACAAGATGCTGGGGACGATCCTGTTGATCACCGTTGGATTTGTGTCCTTCTTCCCTTCGATACAAATTAATACTGATCCCGAGGATATGTTACCCGAGGATCATCCCGTTCGCGCTCAGGACCGAACAATCCACGACCGGTTTTTTCTGCACGATATTGTGGCGGTGGCCATTGAACCCCCGGAAGGGAAAACCAATTTTACCGTCGAACAGCTCGAGCGCGTTTATGACCTGATTGAACGGATTAAGAAACAGGAGGGAGTTATCAGTCAGGATATCCTGAGTATATATACCAGTGACGACATCGAAGGTACCGGAGCCGGGATAAATGTGGACCGGTTGTTGCGGACTCCTCCGGACAATGAAAAACAGATTCAGAAACTGTTGGAAAGAGTAGGGGATCACCCGATCCTGGAGGGCATGATTCTCAACAAAAAGAGCGGGGGACTGGCTTTTTTCGTACCGGTAAAGGAAAAACACTACAGCTACCCCGTTCGCCAGTCCATACTCTCCTTCTGGGAAAAACAACCCGAATCCGCCGGGAAAGTACATATCACGGGACTCCCGGTCGCCGAGTCGACATTTGGTGTGGAGATGTTTTACCAGATGGCCACCTCGGCGCCGATGGCGTTTGTCATAATCGGACTGCTTATGCTCTGGTTCTTCCGCAGTTTCAGTCTCGTGTTCTGGGCCCTGTTCCAGTCGGTGATCACGGTCCTTTGGACCATGGGAGGGTTAATCGGGCTCGGTTTTTCCGTCCATATCATGAGTTCTATGATCCCGATCTTTTTGTTGCCGGTGGCCGTGGTCGACAGCATCCACATTCTCAGTGATTTCACGGATCGCATGGAGGAGGGACGATCCACTCGAGCCGTATTGACCGGTGTATTTGAAGAGATATTTTTTCCGATCTTATTCACCAGTTTTACGTCGGCAGCGGGATTTTTATCGCTGGCCATGACGGGGATTCCTCCCGTGCAGGTTTTTGGGGTGGCAGTCGGAATCGGTATTCTATTGGCTTTTCTGATGACCATTACGGTCCTTCCCGCCGGGGCCTTCATCTGGACACCAAAGCCCGGTAGTGAGCGCGAGGATTCCTGGATTGCCCGCCTGGTGGAATGCTGTGAGGACTGTGCCTGTGTGGCCGGGTGTCGTGATTACATTGCTGGTGGTTCTTCTGGTACTTGGCGGGTATGGAATGACCCTGATCCAGGTAAATGATAATCCGACACGGTGGTTCCTTGCCGATCATCCGATCCGGCAGGCCGACCGTTACTTCAACGAGGCGTTTGCCGGTTCCTACCCGGCGTATTGGGTGCTGGAGAAAAAGCGGGGGGGCTGGCACCAGCCCGAATCCCTGAAAAAACTGGAGAAACTTCTCAATGAAATCGAGTCCATGCCCGAAGTCGGCAAGGTGACCGGACTCCCGGCACTTGTGAACAAGATTCACCGGGAGTTGAGACAGGGGAAAGTCAATTCGCGTTTCCCCTCGAGCGCCCGCGCCGTCAAGCAGTACCTGTTTTTGTACGAGAACAGCGGCAACCCGCAGGATTTGTTTCGAATCGTGAACAACAAGGGAAGTGAAGTGAATGTGTGGTTTAGTTTGAAGAGCGGGGATAATCGGGTGATGGCTCGCGTTAAACGGAAGGCCGAACAGCTGTTGAACAATTCGGACATAAAGCTGAAGAAACAGCCGCGCTGGGGTGGGGTTACGGTGGTGAACCTCACCTGGCAGAACGTCATGGTCCGGGGGATGGCCTGGGCCCTGGCCGGTAGTTTCGTGGTTATTTTCTTCATGATGCTGTTTTTGTTTCGCAGTATTCGATGGGCACTGCTGTCGCTGGTTCCCCTGACCACCACTCTTGTACTCGTGTACGGATTGGTTGGGTGGTTTGGGAAGGATTACGACATGCCCGTGGCCGTGCTGTCGGCACTCAGTATTGGTATTGCCGTGGACTTTGCCATTCACTACATCCAGCGCACCCGCCAGATCATGCACAAGCACGGTCCCTGGCCCGAAATACGTGAACGAGTTTCAGGGGAACCCTCCCGGGCGATTGCCCGCAACGCCGTGGTGATTGCCGTTGGGTTCAGCCCCCTGCTGTTGGCCCCGCTTCGTCCTTATGTAACGGTGGGGGTATTCATGATTCTCATCATGGTGATTGCGGGGACCACTACGTTGATTGGTTTATTCTCCCTTTTCGAAGTGCTGCATCCGTTACTTCCGGACGAAACGGAGTGAATGGAGTAGCTTATTGGTGGATATCTGTTGGCTAATAGCTACAAGCCAATCAGCCAAAAAGCTAATTGCTGAACGCTGAATGCTATAACAATCACTAAGGAGTGAATCATTATGACTGTTGAACGAGCCTTGAGATTAACGGCCGGTTCGGTTGTTGGACTGAGTTTGTTGCTGGGAATTTACCATTCACCCCACTGGTTCTGGTTGACGGGATTTGTCTCCCTGAACCTGATCCAGTCGGCATTTACGAACCGTTGTCCGGCCAAGACGCTGTACGAATGGATGGGACTACAATCCTGTGATGCTTCGAAGCAGGACGATCAAACGTCGACACCCCGTACAACAGCTTAGGAGGGATACCGATGAAATGGTTTCGAGTGTTTATAGTAATGATACTTGTCGCGGCGATTGCTGTTCCGGTGACGGCTGAGGAGTCGGAGCAATCCCGTGCCGAGGAGATTGCCTGGAAGGCCTACGAGGCCACCTATTTTCGCGGGAAGAGCGTGAAATCCAGGGCGAAGCTTCGTATCGAGGACAACCAGGGTCGCGTGCGTACGCGTGTACTTTCCATACTCCGCAAAAATGTCGGTGAGCAACGTCAGAAGTACTACTCCTATTTTCACAAGCCCGCCGATCTGCGCCAGATGGTGTTTATGGTCTGGACCCGGCCGGGTAAGGACGACGATCGGTGGCTATATTTGCCGTCGATCGATCTCGTCCAGCGAATCACCGGCAGTCAAAAACGCAACAGTTTTGCCGGTTCGAACTTCACTTACGAGGACATGACCGGTCGCTACCCTGGAAATGACAAGTTTGAGCACCTGGGGACGAAAACCATGGAGGGGGACACGGTCTACGTTTTGAAGGGAACTCCCCGTAATCCCGAGATGGTGGAGTTTTCCTACTACAAGGCGTATGTGAATACCGAAACCTACCTGCCGGAGAAGAGCGTGTTTTACACGCCCCAGGGAAAACCCCACCGGACTTTAACACTGGAGAAGGTCGAAACCATTGAAGGAATCGTGACACCGGTGGTTCAGAAGGCCGTCAATCACCAGACGGGCTCGACTACGGTGGCCACCATGAGCGACATCGACTACAACATCGGGGTGCCCGAACGGGTCTTTGAACAGCGTTACCTGCGCCGGCCCCCGACACCTTACATCCGGCCCTGACGGGAGGTAAAGACGATGAGAATGCGACCAAGGTACGTTCAGTCATGGTTGATTGCATTTATGAGCATGGTGCTCGTTTCCAGTGTGTCGTTGCCCGCCGGAGCGGTGGAACTGCACGGGTTCGTGGAACCGTCCTACGGGGTACGATACTCCAAGGACGGACCCATCGAGGACCGTAACGCTCTGCTGGAAACCCGTGCCATACTGGAAGGCCAGTGGTACGGGAAACGGGGGGAATCGTTGAACTTGAGGGTACTGGCCAACCAGGCCCACAACCGTGACGGTGACGTGGATGTACGGGAGGGATCGATCTTTGTTCCTCTCTCACCCAGCTGGGAACTGACGGCCGGACGGCAGATCATGAGCTGGGCCCCGGCCCAGTACGAATTTATCAACGACCGGTTCGCCAAGGATTACAAGTCGTTTTTCATCGGGCGGGACCTGGAGTTTTTGAAGGCCCCGAACGATGCCGTGAAACTGTCACGCTTCGGGGACATCGTGAATGCCAACCTTGTGCTGGTCCCCCAGTTTGATCCCGATCGTACTCCCACCGGACTGGACGTACCGGTCTACCATCCGGGACAGCGACAGCTGGTGGACACGGATTCGGCTCCCACCGGTATGCGCCCGGCCGATTCTCCCGACGAGGGGGAAGTGCATTTGCGCCTCTACAAGACCATGGGTCGCTGGGAGGTGGCGGCCTATGGATATCGGGGCTTCACGGGGACGCCGGTCGGATGGATGAATAACCGGACCTTCCACCCGGAGATGAGCTCCGGGGGATTTTCGGCGCGCGGTCCCTTGAAAGGGGCCATCGTCTGGCTTGAAGGGGGTTATGATCACATCCGCCACGACCTGTCCGGGGATACCACGGGAGTTCCCCCGGATCGAGGCCACCTGTTGGTGGGAGGACGCTACCGGACTGGACCCAGGGTTAATTACATGCTCCAGGCCACCTGGGCGCGCCAGTTTGACGGCGATGTGTACCGTGATTTGCTATCCACCGATCACCCCGATAGCGACCGTGATCGCTTTCGCTTCCAGGCCGCCACCACACGGACCTACTGGGAGGATCGCCTCGAGGTCGAACTCAGAGGATTCCTCGGAACCACCGAGGAGGACTGGCACGTGCGAGCCACCACCGCTTACGAGTGGAGTGATGCCGTGAACATCACCCTTGGAACCTACCACTACGGCGCCGCCCACTCCGCTTCCCGGTTCGGAGCCATGGACGACCACGACCTATTTTTAACCCGACTGCGTTACTCGTTTTGAAGTTTTAACAAAATCGAATGAATGCTTTTATCCGGTATGCTGGTTCGTTGAACCTTCAGATTTGATTTTCAGCCCAATGTAAACTATATTTGTCATAACGTTGTCTATACAAAGAGGTGATTTCGATATGTCCATGGAAGAGAAACTTGAATTGCGTGTTGATGATTCTTTCCTGAAAATAACGGACCATGTAGCTGATAATTTGGGTACGAATCGTTCCAATTTGGTTCGAAATGCAATCGAGGATTACTTAAAGAAGCAGATTGAAGAGAATGATGTTATGAAAGAAATCATAGTGGAAAATTATCTTGATGGGGAGGTCGCTTATGCGGAGCTTCAGAAACTTTTTGGATTTGAAGATGCTCAAGCTATTAAGGTCACGAAAGAAGCCTACGATCGTTCGGATGAAATTGTATCCGATATAGCTGAAGAGCTTTGAATGAGTGGGTCAATTTATTGTTGATACATCTGCATTTATTTCTCTGGGGACGGGGGATTATCTTCAGGAAATTGTATCGCGCCTTGAATGTCACACGACCGAAACCGTACGACTGGAATTATCGGAAATGGCAGAACGTGAGGATAACTTCGCCTGCGTAGCGGAACTTATTCTTAAGGAGATAGAAGCACGTTCAGTTTCTCTCCATGAAGTAGAGTTTGATCCACAAGCTTTTCACAATTGTATTGATCACGGAGAGGCAAGTTGTGTCGTACTGGGGAACTCGATGCAAGCTCGTTATCTACTTACCGATGAACATAATGCTAGACACCGGATCGAAGACTATTTTGATAATGAAGTCATTCACTCACCGTATATAATTGGTGCATTTTATCGAAAAGGAATAATTACCCGACGAGAAGCTCTAACCCAATTTCTCAAGATGACTGAAAAACGTCATTGGATGGACAGTGTTCTTCTTGCTTACGGAGCTGATATTATCTTCCAGGATACTGAAGTTTCAGTTACGGAAGTGCTCAAAATTGTGACGAACGTTTCTCGAGAAAAATTTGGAGATAAAATGAAAGCCATGTCCGAATCTATACTTCGGAAAGTAGGCTTACACGAGGAGTGACATATTGCGGTTTCGTATGATCGATCTATGCCAGTTGTATCTTCACTTCCTCGGCCATCCGATCGGCGAATTCCATGGTTGAGAGTTCCCCGCCCATGTCCGGGGTCAGGTGGGTTCCCTCGCGGTAGACGGACTCCACGCTGTCCTCGATTGCCTGGGCCACATGGTTTTCACCGAGGTGTTCAAACATCATGCCCGCGGTGCGGATTAAAGCCGTTGGATTGGCAATTCCTTCGCCGGCTATGTCAGGGGCGCTACCGTGGACGGCTTCGAACACGGCGTAATCATCCCCGATGTTGGCCCCAGGCACCACGCCCAGACCTCCCGCGAGCCCGGCGGTGAGGTCACTGATGATATCGCCGAATAAATTGGTGGTGACGATAAAGTCGTAATCCTCCGGGTGCTGAACCAACTGCATACACATGTTGTCGATGATGCGGTCGTTGAATTCAATGCGTTCGTATTCGGTGGCAATCTCACGACCAATGTCCAGGAACATGCCGGAGGATTTCTTGAGGATGTTGGCCTTGTGGACCAGGGTGACCAGTTTTCGGTCGTGCTTGTCGGCCCACTCAAAACAGGCCCGGATGATTCGTTCGGATCCCCGGCGGGTGATCCGGTTAATTGAATCGGCAATCTCCAGGCGGTCGTCGTAGTTTTCAATTCCTGAGTACAGTCCCTCGGTGTTTTCACGGAAGGTCACC
>JBDGPI010000117.1:0-1966 GCA_042219765.1 Salsurabacterium abyssinicum (SeqCode) | reverse complement strand
GGAACGCGTCCCGTAAGTTTCACGGTCTCCCCCAGTTCCAGGTCATCGAGAAGGGGTCGCAACTCCGCCAGTTCATCCTCCGTACCGCCAACTAACAGAAATTGCAGCGACTCCCGGTTCCGGCAGTCCGCCAACCCCTTGAGGAAGCTATCCATTGTCTGATACCCGGCCAGCGAACCGGTATAAACAAGCGTGAGTTTATCCTCGTCCAGCCAGTTCTGAACTGACGACGAAAGGGAAGCATCGACGGAGGTGTCCTCGATCTCCTCGGGGGCTGTATCCGGAATGAGGTAGACCTCGTTGTGACTGACCCGCTCCTGGATTGACTCAAGGAGTGCCGGAATCACACAGACCACGATATCCGACAGGGCAAGCCCCCAGTTTTCAATTCCATTCATAAGCCGGGCGAAGGGAGCATAACTGCTATCCCGAGTGATTTCCCCGAGGTTAGAGTGATGATCGTACACGAGCGGAAGTCCGAAGATCCTGGCCAGAGGAGCACAGAGTAAGGCTCCTTCCTCGTGAGCCTGCAAACAGTCGTACTCCTCGTCGGTCCCCCAGAGAAACACGAATAGGTAACAAAACAGGATCAGGTCTAAAATAAACTTACGAATGGACGGGCCCGCGGGCACGTGGTCGAGAAAAAGCAAATTAGGTATACGATGTAGGTTGGTCTTATACGGTACTTTCGACTCCCCCATCGGATAGGTCACTAAATCAATCGTGCAACCCTGCCTGGCCATGGCCTGGCAGCGAAGAAAAACGGAAATAGGCATCCCACGGGTTTCGTAAAACGGCTGGGGGGCAACCATCAGAACACGGGTATCGTCGGCCATAGTCGGCATCCTCGGTAGTTGATCAAACGGTGAACTCCAATGTACCAAAGCCACCAGAATCCTTGAAGCCGATATCACAGGGAAAATAGCCAGTCCCCGGAAAAAATCATTTCGTTCTCGCCGAAAATGTCTACACTATTTAGGCGCAGTTAAAGGTAAGCCCCTCCGAAGTGAGCCGGTAGCTCAGGTCGGCCAGAGCACCGGACTTTTAATCCGGGTGTCGTGGGTTCGAATCCCACCCGGCTCACCATTATTTACCCTTCAAAAGTCCCTTCATCGAGAAGTAATACATTTCTAATAATTTTTACACCCCTCTCTATTGCAAAAAATTGCAAATAAAAATCGCCTCTCTCATTGTGATTTTCTCTCGGTAGTTATTTTAAAGGTACGGGAAATTCCTCAATACGCTTTGTCGTCTGTACAAATCCTACGAATTTTGGATCAGTTAAGAAAAATGTTTGCACGCTTGTAGGTTCAATAGGATTAACTGCTACTACGCCGACACTTACACAGATTAATGTTTGGACTGGATCTCTCGCAGTCGCATAGCGTTGCCGGTAATGCCAAATGTAACGGCCATGTCTCCTACCAGCACGGCCGTAATAAGATTCACAAATCCCGGGATGACACCGATCGCCAGAAGAAGTTTGATTCCAATTGAACTGGTGATGTTCTGTTTGATAATCGTCTCGCCCTGCCGGCTCAATCGAACCGCATAAACCACGTGATTCAGGTTATCGCCCATCAACGCGATATCGGCGGTTTCGATGGCCGTGTCGCTTCCGGCGGCACCCATTGCAATCCCGACGTCAGCTTTGGCGAGAGCCGGTGCATCATTGATCCCGTCCCCGATCATGGCAATGGAACCGTACTCCTCTCGGAGTCGCTCAATCTCCGCCACTTTATCCTCGGGAAGCAACTCAGCATGGTAGTGATCAATCGATAATTCCTCGACCACGCTTTGTGCCGTTCGTTCGTTGTCCCCAGTAATCATTACGACCTCAATCCCGATCTCGTGAAGGTCGCTAATCACCTCTTTCGCTTCCGGCCTTACTCGATCTGAGATGGCGATAACCCCCATCAATTCCTCGTCCGTTCCCACACAAACGACGGTTTTGCCTTCCTCCTCC
>JBDGPI010000116.1:11403-11625 GCA_042219765.1 Salsurabacterium abyssinicum (SeqCode) | reverse complement strand
TTGGAATTTGAGTGTATAATTCCGAATCCTTCCGTTTGAAATCGTCGTGGGACTGAACCTCAATATCAAGGTAGAGGTGGCCACGGCCCGCTGAGCCGGGTTCCCCTTCGTTTTCGACCCGGACCCTCTGGCCGGATTGAACCCCGGCCGGTATATCGGCTTCAATAGTGGTTTCACGTCGGACCATGCCCGACCCATTACAGTCGTCACAGGGATCCTCAA
>JBDGPI010000116.1:3325-11393 GCA_042219765.1 Salsurabacterium abyssinicum (SeqCode) | reverse complement strand
TTATTTCGCCTTTGCCACGGAAGTCCGGGCAGGTTTCGGTCACCTTGAAAAACCCCTGAGACTCAGTCACTTTACCTTTGCCATCACAGGTTCTACATCGCTTGGTCCCGCCCGAGAGGGAACCGGAACCATTGCAGTTTTCGCAGGGTTCATTTTTCTCGATGTCGAACTGTTTCGTAGTCCCGAAAACAGCTTCCTCAAGATCCAGTTCAACCTTCATGCGCAGGTCCTGTCCTCTCTGGTTACGCTTCCGGCGTCGGCCGCCACGACGGCCACCACCCCCTCGTCCTCCGAAGAAATCAGCAAAATCGCCGAATCCCATCTGTTCGAGGATGTCACCGATATCCTGTACACCGGCCCGACCCCGCTGACCCGCGGCGCTTCTGTTGACACCTTCTTTGCCAAATCGATCGTATTTTTGACGCATTTGTTCGTCACTGAGAACCTCGTAGGCCTCCGATATTTTTTTGAACTTCTTTTCGGCCTCGGGGTCGTCGGATTGGTCAGGGTGGTACTCCTGGGCCATTTCCTTGAAAGCTGATTTTATTTCGGATTGTGACGCATCCCGGGAAACTCCGAGAATCTCGTAATAGTCGTCGCTATCAGTCATTGTGGGAACCTTGTCCATGGGTGAAGATAAACGTTCAAACCTCGAAGGGTTACTCTGATGCGGTATAAAATAGTAAACCTCCCCCTACGAAAACCGTAGGGGGAGGAAGATTATCGGGAAATGAAGGGTCGAGGGATGTTACTCCTCTTCGTCGACCACTTCGTAGTCGGCGTCCTGAACGTCCTCGGAGGACTCACCGGAGGAACCGTCGGGACCGGGAGCACCGGCTCCGGCTGGGCCGCCGGGACCAGGTTGAGCTCCGGCTTGACTGCCCTGAGCTTCCTGGTACATTTTCTGACCGATGGTCTGAGACGCCTGGCTGACGTCTTCCATGGCATTCCGAATTGCTTCCGGATCCTCGGCGTCTTCCATAACGTCCTCAAGGTCCTCGATGGCAGCCTCGACTTCGTCAATTTCATCGTCGGGCACTTCGTCACCGTGTTCCTCGAGGAGTTCCTCGGTCTGGTAGATGAGGTTATCGGCCTGGTTCTTCGCTTCGATGAGTTCCTTCTTGCGCTTGTCCTCCTCGGCGTGTTCCTCGGCTTCCTCCTGCATCTGCTCGATCTCGTCCTCCGAGAGGTTGGTCGAACCGGTGATTTCAATTTCCTGCTTCTCGCCGGTTGCCTTGTCCTCGGCGGAAACGTTGAGTATGCCGTTGGAGTCAATGTCAAAGGTTACCTCGATCTGAGGCTCACCACGGGGAGCCGGGGGAATACCAGTTAGGTGAAAACGTCCCAGGGATTTGTTGTGCTTGGCGAGCTCACGTTCACCCTGAAGGACGTGTATCTCGACCTGGTCCTGGTTATCCTCGGCCGTGGTAAAAATCTCGGATTTCTTCGTCGGGATAGTGGTGTTCTTCTCAATCAGCTTCGTGAAGACACCACCCTGTGTTTCAACACCGAGCGAAAGGGGCGTAACGTCGAGCAGAAGAATGTCCTCAACGTCGCCTCCGAGTACGCCGGCCTGAATAGCGGCACCGAGTGCAACGACCTCGTCCGGGTTAACACCCTTGTTTGGCTGCCGCCCGAAGAGTTCGGAAACGGCGTCCTGTACCGCCGGTACACGCGTGGACCCACCGACAAGAATGACCTCGTCGACGTCCTTGGGACTGCTCAGGTCTGCTTCGGACGCGACTTCTTCGGAAATGTCGATGGTCTTGTCGATGTACTCCTGGATCATCTGTTCGAATTCCGATCGTTTAAGCTTGAGATCCAGGTGTTTGGCCCCAGCGTCATCGGCCGTGATGAACGGCAGGTTGATGTTCGTCTGCTGGGTTGCTGACAACTCAATTTTGGCTTCTTCGGCGGCGTCTTTCAGGCGCTGAAGAGCCATCGGGTCGTCGCGTAAGTCAATGCCGTGGTCCTTTTCGAATTCCTCGGCCATCCAGTCGATGATTTCCTGATCGAAGTCGTCCCCACCAAGGGAGGTATCCCCGTGCGTAGCTCGGACCTCAATGACGTCGTCACCAATTTCCAGAATGGAGATATCGAACGTGCCGCCTCCGAGGTCATAAACGGCGACGACCTCGTCCTGCTTGTTATCCAGGCCGTAAGCCATGGACGCAGCAGTCGGCTCGTTAATGATACGCTCGACTGTTAATCCGGCTATCTGACCGGCGTCCTTGGTGGCCTGTCGCTGGGCGTCGTTGAAGTAGGCAGGTACCGTAATAACGGCACGATTGACTTCCTGTCCGAGGTAGTCCTCGGCGTCCTTCTTCAACTTCTGCAGAATGAACGCACTGATCTGCTCGGGATTGTAGTCCTCATCCTGAAGGGTAACGGTGTAATCTTCACCCATGTGCCGTTTGATTGATTGTACGGTGTTTTCACTGTTGGTGACTGCCTGACGCTTGGCGGGAGCTCCCACCAGCTTTTCGCCCTCTTCGTTAAATGCAACGACCGAGGGAGTGGTCGTGTCACCTTCAGCATTTTCAATGACCTTGCTCTCTCCGCCTTCGTAAACGGCAACGACGCTGTTTGTCGTACCGAGGTCAATTCCAACAATTGGACCCTCGGCATCCGACTCAGCGTCGGCGTCGCGAGTTTCGTCTTCTTTCTCTACCATCTAAAAGCACCTCCAGAAATAATTGTCGTCAATTTTGAGTTTGAGTCTACGGTTACTTATAACGAAAATTAGAAACAATTTAATCCATCAAAATTTGTTGAGCTAATGACTACTGCGATGTCTCGTCCGACGTTGACTCATTGCCGTCGTCCTGAACCGGTATGCCAACTTTAACCTGGGCCGGTCGAAGCACCTGGTCGTGGAGAACGTATCCTTCCTGGAAGACCTCGAGAACGGTGCGTTCATCGAGGTCGTCACGTTCCTCCTGCATCATTCCTTCGTGGTAGTTCGGATCGAAACGTTCCCCGCTGGCGTCTATTTTCTCGACTTCGTGTTTGCTCAGAAGATCACCGAGCTGATTACGAATCATCTTGATACCGTCTTCGACCTCACTTGATTCTATTTCCATGGATTCAAGTGCCCGGTCAAAATTGTCAACAATTTCCAGGAGATCCTTGAGAAGGTTCTTGTTGGCGTACTTTCGTTGTTTCTCCTTTTCCTCCTTGTGCCGTTTGCGGAGGTTGTCGAGATCGGCGACTTTCCGAAGGTATTTCTCCTTGAATTCATCACGCTCGTCGCGCAGATGTTCGACAAGCTGATCGTACTCTTCCTTCGTCTCCGGTTGCTCCGGGACGTTGCTGTCCGAGGGACCGTCCTCGACGGAAACGTTCGAGTCATTCTCGCCCGCTTCGGAACGCTCCTGGTCCAGTGATTCACCTTGACTCATTACAATCTCTCCTAACTGTCGGATTCGCTAAAGGGCCAAATGGGAATGGAAACGATGCTTCACATAAGAGAACAAACATAGGAATGATTTATTCCCTTAATACAAGAGAAGCGAATACACACCTAACTAATAAACTTATATTAACCTTTAAACTTGACTTTTTTAAACAGAAAAATTGAAATCCCCCGTGCATGTGGTAGATTGATAATTGACTATAAAAATTTATTTTCCATTAAATGGACGGGTAAGCTATGTCAGGCCCGGATATTTTAAAGAAAGAGGAAATCCCGAGTTTTGAGGAACTTTTGTCCGATTTATCGGATGATGATGTTGAAACCCTCGGTCAATTTCTCGAGCGAGCCGAGTACGTCCCCGGGGAAACAATTTTTTACGAAAGCGATCCCAGTGAATCGCTCTACGTGATTCAGGTCGGATCGGTTGAAATTTCAAAAATGTCGGATCAGGAAGGTGAGGAGTACGTTCCTCTCGTCCAGTTGGACGAAGGAAATATATTCGGTGAGTTATCCTTCCTGACGGATTCCCCCCGCTCCGCCAGTGCCGTGGCCTCCACCCACGTCGTTCTCTACAAGCTCTCCAAACAGGACTTTAACACGATTGTTGAGGACTATCCGGACCTGGGCTGCAAAGTGTACGATGCCATTCTGAACGTCCTTGCCTATCGCCTCCGTCGGACCGACAAGAAATTGGTCGATCTTTCCGAACAACTGGAATCCGACGCTCCCTAATCGTTCTCCTGATACCGCTTTACGGCTTCCCGGTGATCGCTTAATTTTTCACTGAAGGCGTGGGACCCATCTCCCTTCGACACAAAATAAAGGTACGGAACGTCGGCCGGATTCACACTCGCTTTTAAACTTGGCTTACCGGGATTACAAATTGCCGTCGGTGGGAGCCCTGGATTTTGATATGTATTGTAGGGATTATCATTTTCGAGCATCGAGTGAGTGATGGATACATCAAAACTTCGGATCGGGTAAAGAACCGTTGGGTCAGCCTGTAGCTGATAGCCTCTGTCGAGGCGATTGTGGAAGACAGCACTAACAATAGGTCTTTCTCGGGGAATCTTTGCCTCCCGTTGAATAATAGAGGCAAGCCTAACCGCTTCGTCAACGGTCAAACCAAGCTTCCTTGCCCGGTCGCTTAAATTAAGTTCGGATCGCACTTCCTTGAAGCGGTTCAGTAACTGGTTGATGACCTCCCGGTGGCCCGCGTCCGCCGAAATGTAGTAGGTGTCCGGGAAAAGATAACCTTCGAGTGATTTTGCCTTGATTCCGTGACGTCGTAGAAATTTCTTGTTTTCAAAGAGCTGCTCGAATCCCTCTCGAGTCAAGTTAAGTTTCCGGGAGAGAGTTTTGAATATTCTCCACGAGGGCCATCCTTCCTGAAGTTGAACCCGGATGAGGTGAGGCGACTTCTTCTGTAATTTATTGATGAGCCGGTTGAGGTTAAGCGGGGGTTTCAATCGTACGGTCCCCAACCGCAGGTCTCGTTCGGCGTCCTTGAACCAGATCGCCCAGCGAAAACTACGGGTGGAATTGATCACGTTTTTCTGTTTCAGGAGATTTGCGATTTCCCGACCGGTCATCCCCTTTTCAATCTCGATGGTGATCGCCTCATCCAGGGGCAGTGGGCTCTGGAGCCAGGCGTCGGTCAGGGTGATTCCGCCAAAGATAACGAAGAGGCTCAGGATAATCAGTAAGAGACCCGTGAACCGTCTCTTATTCACGATCGGCACTTGGATGATCCCGTCCCTGTGAACTGTTCGAGCCGCGATCGATGTAAGTTTGAAGAATAACGGCGGCGGCTTCGGCGTCGTCGGGCTCGCCGCCTTCACTGCGCTCCCGGCGCCGTCGTTTTGCTTCTTTGGTTGAGTAGCGCTCGGAAATGGTTTCGTACGGGACCGGCAGGGGTTCTACCGAGTCTTCAATAAATTCATCGACCTGTCGGGTGCGTTCGTTGGTTTCTACCTTGAGGGGATCGGGATACCCGACGACGATCCGCTCGATGGATTCGGTCTCCAGGATCTCCAACAGTACCTTGCTTACGGCCTGATTGTCCCGATCCAGGGTCTTGTAAGGGGTTGCAATTGACTGTAAATCATCCGATGTGGCTAAACCGACCCAGCGTTGGCCTGGATCAATGCCCAGCAGTTTCGGCATGAACGTCCTCAACCATGTCCTGGAAACGGTCAATGGCTTCGGGTAAGGAGTTCGGTCTGGAACCACCGGCCTGAGCAAAATCGGGCCGGCCCCCTCCGCCACCGCCCACAATCGAACCAAGGTCCTGGATCATGTCGCCGGCGTTGAAATGATCCGTTATCGATTCGCTTACCCCGAGGACCAGTTGAACGTTTTCATCCCCTCGACCGGCCAGCAGAGCGATAACCTGATCGGACTCGTTCATAAGTTCATCAAGCATGTGTTTCAGGGTATCGGAATCGTAGTCATCGAATATTTCGGAGACCACGGTAATCTCACCGATTGTGGTTGCACGATCGAGGAGGTCCTGAGCCTCGGCCGAACTCTGCTTCTGGCGGAGTTTTTCAATTTCCTTCTCCTGCTCCGAAATTCGTTCCAGTAACTCCTCAATTCGTGTATCAAGGCGATCGTACTGTTGTACACCGGCTTCTCCTGCCGCGGAGCGAAGTGATTTCTCCTTGGATTTCAGGTAATTGTAGGCGGACTTACCGGCACGGGCTTCTATCCGTCTCACACCAGCGGCGACGGCGGTCTCGTTTGTGATCGTAAATAGACCGACTTCCGCGGTATTAGCCAGGTGGGTCCCGCCGCAAAATTCTTTGCTGTCGGGACCGGCTTCATCGTCTTCGTCGACCATCATGACGACCCGGACCTGCTGGCCGTAGTGTTCGCCAAAAAAAGCAAGGGCCCCTTCCTGCTCGGCCTCGTCCCGGTCCATCAATTCCGTTTCGACGGGGATTTCACGGTAAATCCATTCGTTGATGGACTGTTCGATCCGATCGAGTGTCTCGTCGTCAAGCGCTTCATTGTAAGTGAAATCAAATCGGAGTGATTTGTCGTCGAGGGCACTTCCGTCCTGAATCACCTGATCGCCCAGTTCCCGGCGCAGCGCGTGGTGAAGGAGGTGTGTGGCCGTGTGATGGCGCATGTTCCCCCGTCGGAAGTCCTCTTCAACCTGAAGCGTCACCGACTGGCCAACCTCCAGCGTGACTGTACCGTCGTAGGATTTGGGCAATTCAATCCGATGGATGTGGCGTCCACTGTGTTCGGTGGTATTGGATATCGTCACCTCACCGTTAATCCAGCCCCGGTCTCCGCTCTGTCCCCCACCTTCGGCGTAGAAAGGAGTTTTGTCGAAGACTCCCTCAATCGTTTTACTGTGATCGAGGTTCACGGACTGAACCGGTTCGTGGTCCTCGACGTCGTACAGTGCGACAATTTCGGACTCGCATTCGAGTTCATCGTAGCCGGTGAACTCGGTTTCAGGGACCCCTGAAAAATCGTATTTCTGACTTGAATCGGTAGCCGTTTCGTCCCGTGAGCGTTCTTCGTGCTCCTCCCGGGCCTGTTCAATTTCGTCCTCGTTGTAAGTGATACCTTCCTCGTCGAGAACGTCCTTGGTCATCTCGATTGGAAGACCATGTGTTTCGTACAGCTCGAAGACATCACGACCGGCCATCCGGGTTTCATTGTTCTTCCTCAGAGTTTCGATCCGGTCGTCCAGTTCGTCGAGACCCTGATCGAGAATACGCTGGAACTGTTCTTCCTCGGTCGTTAGGTTCTGCTCGATTTCACTTTTCTGGTTGACGAGTTCGTTGAAGTGCTCCCCCATGATATCAATAAGGGTCGAAACGAGTTCGGCGAGAAACGGCTTCCGTAATCCGAGTCGTCGGCCTCGCAGATGTGCCCGTCGGATCAGACGGCGCAGGACGTAGCCACGCCCCTCGTTGCCGGGAAGAAGTCCTTCGGACAGAAGAAACGAGCTTGCACGGAGGTGATCGGCTATAACACGGCCCCGGGATTTTTCAGTGGGGTTGTTAAAATCACGGTCGATCATTTCGCGTACGTCATCCATGAGAGGAACGAAAAGGTCCGTCCCGAAATTACTTTCGGCGCCCTGTTTAATTGCCGCAAGGCGTTCGAGGCCCAGGCCGGTGTCAATGTTTTTTTCGGGCAACGGTTCAAGCTCCGAGTCGGGTTCCGGACGCTGGAATTCCATAAAGACAAGGTTCCAGAGTTCCAGAATACGGTCTTCACCGTCAAGTATCATCTGTTTGACGGTCTCGGGGGTTTCGGAGGTTGATTCCTGGTCGTAGAGTATCTCACTGCATGGACCGCAGGGACCGGTCTTTCCCATCGCCCAGAAATTCTCCTCGCGTCCGAGATGGAGAATCCTGTCGTCGGTCACGCCATCAATTTGACGCCAGAGTTCTTCCGCTTCCGTGTCGGGGTCAAGCTCATCGTCGCCGCCGAAGACGGTGATCCAGAGACGATCGGGATTAAGATCCATTTCCTCGACGAGGAAATCCCAGCCGTATTGAATGGCCTCCTCCTTGAAGTAGTCACCGAAACTGAAATTACCCAGCATCTCAAAAAACGTAAGGTGACGGGCCGTTTGACCAACCTGGTCTATGTCTTCGGTTCGAATGCACTTCTGGGCGGTGGTCA
>JBDGPI010000116.1:2903-3315 GCA_042219765.1 Salsurabacterium abyssinicum (SeqCode) | reverse complement strand
TCTCCGGCGGTTCATCCTGACCGAGGAAGTACGGTTTAAAGGGAACCATGCCGGCAATGTTGAACAGTAGGTCAGGGTCCGAGGTTAGGAGTGGGGCACTGTCCTGGACACGGTGTCCGTTATTCTCGAAGTATTGAAGAAATTTTCGCCGTATAGTTTGAGAATTCATCGCACGTTCCCCGGTTGTGAATCAACACTTCGACCGAGGGTTATACCTCCTCTTGGTCCGGTAAAAGATTTTCTTCACTCATTTTGCTGATCATTTCGTTCAGGGCCACGGCACGATGACTGATCCAGGTTTTGACGTTTTCGGGAAGGGATCCAAACGTCCGCCAGTCTTTTTCTTCCACCTGAAAAATAGGATCGTAGCCAAACCCACCACTCCCGGAGGATTCCAGCGCAATGCGGCCCT
>JBDGPI010000116.1:0-2795 GCA_042219765.1 Salsurabacterium abyssinicum (SeqCode) | reverse complement strand
ACCTCAAGTCCCGAGTCATCCGCCAACGAGGGTAGACCGGTTTTCTCGTGGCCTTCCTCCGCCTTGATCCTCGCATTCTCGTGGTAGGTATCCCCGGCTTCAGGGCGTTCCAGCGTAATACCAGCGTTGTTCAACGAAAGGGGCCTGACACCTAGTTCCTCGAATTCACTGCCCATTTCCTTGAACTTATGTTCGTTACCCGTCGCGATAAGTAACTCACGCATAGTAAATCCCCTTCGAACCCGCCGTCAGTGGTGGATACCAACCGGGGGGTTATTCACTCAGTATGTCCGACTGTAACTCTATTAGTTCATTGATTCCTTTACGGGCCCGTTCGGCCATGAGATCAAATTCATCCGTAGTGAAAACTGCTTCCTCCCCGGACGCCTGGATCTCGACAAACTCACCGGATTCCGTCATCGCCACATTCATGTCGACGTCCGCACGGTTGTCCTCTTCGTAATTTAGGTCGAGAAGAATCTCGCCATCCACCTTCCCAACGCTTACGGCAGCCATACGGTCCTGAACCGGGTTCCGATCAATACGGTCCCCATTTAACAGGTGCTGAATTGCTATGACCATTGCCGTGTAACCACCGGTGATCGAAGCCGTACGGGTTCCGCCGTCCGCCTGGATTACGTCGCAATCTATCCAGATCGTTCGTTCACCGAGTTCATTGAGATCCACAACAGCTCGCAGGGTCCGACCGATTAACCGCTGTATCTCGTGCGTGCGACCGCCCCGGGAACCGTGTACTACTTCCCTCACCTGCCGGTGAGGAGCCGAACGGGGTAGCATATTGTACTCGGCCGTCACCCAGCCCTTGGACGTATTATACAGGTGGTTTGGTTGACTCTCATCGATGGATGCATTGCATAGAACTTTAGTCCGGCCGGTACTTATTAAGACAGAACCCTCCGGGTAGATAACGTACTCCGTTTCCATGGAAACATCACGCAAATCATCTTCTGAACGACTATCGGGACGCACTGATTAGTTCAACTCCTTAATGGACTACAAAGTAATGCGGATTGCGCTAGCGAGATTTCAGTTCGTCAATTGGTGGTAGTACCAGTCTGACACCGGGTGGAATGACACTTGGACTTGGAAGCTTATCACGGTTGTATGCGTAGAGTGCCTTCCAGAGCGCTGCATCACGGTAATACTTGTGTGCAAGTTTGGTCAGAGTGGTATCGTCAGTCGTTACGTATATCCGACGTTCACTGAGTGCCTTTCGACGGATTTTGTAGGGGTGTTTAGGGGTTTCCATCCACTCTGATTCAGGTTGATCAGTTCTGGTGGTCCTGGTTTTCTCCGGAACGGAACTCCTGGTGTCAATCCGAGCGGACCGGGTGGATGACGCATTCGTGTTACGGAGACGGTCGATTTGTCGTTTTAGTTTTCTGATACGGTTTTTGTTCTTCTGGTTTTCCCGCCAGAGCTCATTTACCCGGTTTTTAAGCTGGTTAACAGTTTTATTGAGTTGCGTGAGCTGATTTTTCATATCCCGCATATCGGCAAGTAACCGTTGTTTAATCATAGAGTCGTTGTTCTGAGAGTAAGACGGAAGCTGCAGACTTACTGCCAAAAGAAGAGTCAGTAACATTAGCCACAGATTTCTTGCCATCGGGTTTCTACCTCCCTGGGGGGATCCGATTCAACTGTCAGACGTTCATTCGAGGTTGGGTGGTTGAATTCTACAGCTTCAGCGTGAAGCATCAATCGTTCGGCGGTCGGACCATTGTACTTTTCGTCGCCAACCACCGGAGCGTTGAGGTGGTTGGCGTGGACCCTCAGCTGATGCGTACGGCCGGTCAGCGGTCGGCAGATGACGGCTGAAGTATCCTCCCGACAACCCCGAACGGTGAACTCGGAGACAGCACATTTACCCTCGGGATGTGCGCGTCGCAGAACAGGATTGTTGGGGTCCCTGTCAATGGGAACCTCAATCCGAATGTTTTCGTCATCAATGCCTGCTCCGAGTATGGCACGATACCGTTTGTTCACGGATCGATCCTTAAATTGTTGCTTCAAATTCCGGACGCTTCCCTGGCTACGACCAACCAGTAGAACACCGCTGGTTCCTTTATCAAGTCGGTGGACTAACCCGGCTCGATCGAGTCCTTCAAGGTCAGGATAGTGATAGAGAAGTCGGTTAAGCAGTGTTCCACTGCTCGTGTGCGCATTTGGATGAACAACCATCCCTGAGGGCTTGAAGACAGCCAATAACTCGGGATCTTCCAGCAGGACCGATAAGGGACCCTTCTCGGCGGTAATGGTATCATCCCTGGGATCGGAATCCGTGAAATCAATTTCGATCGTGTCGCCGGCTCTGACAGCATGACTTTTGTCAGTAACGGTTTCACCATTTACGGTAACCTGACCCGAGTCTATCAGTTGTTGAAGTGAACTTCTCGACAGCTCGACTTTACCCGCAAGTCGCTTGTCCAGCCGACCGGGTTTGTCAACCTGAAGTGATTGTTGTTTACCCACTGTTGGTGTCGGTTTGAACGGAGAACAATTCAAAACCGTCAAGATCGGCTTCATCCAGTATCACGTGGACGACAAAAACTAGCATGCCCACGCAGAGCATCATGTCAGCAATGTTAAATGCGGGCCACCGGTAGGAGTAGATCCCCATGTCGAGAAAATCAACGACACCCGTGGTGAGGAAAATTCTGTCGATCATGTTGCCCAACCCCCCTCCAAGAATAAGTGCCGCGGTCAAGCGAACCTGTTTTTCGGGTGCGGTTTGTATAACCCAGACACAGGCAATCGACACTATTACGGCAGCC
>JBDGPI010000115.1:12085-12478 GCA_042219765.1 Salsurabacterium abyssinicum (SeqCode) | reverse complement strand
ATCCATGTGCTCCGACCGGTAATCCTCGGCCGTGGCGAAATCAAAGACGGTCGGTTTAATGGGATCCTCCAGGTCGTAGAAAGCGTGGGGCTCCAGTTCACCCAGGTGAGAGTGAGCGTCGAAAATATCACGGGATATCGTGTAGTCGGACGACATAGAAAAACATCCTCGTTAAGGGGATTTCTCAACGGGCGCTACGTCACGTTTTATAGAGTGGAGGCCGCCAACGGGGCCGGAATACACATGCCCTCCACGAGGCTTGAACGAGAAAACTCTGAGACGCTGCCAGTAAAAGCTTTATTGATACGAAAGGTACGATCACCTCGGTGCTCGGAAGTCGTCACTGAAGTGCTTCCTGGTCGACTCGACTGATTTCAATGAAAGTTTGCTGAA
>JBDGPI010000115.1:0-12075 GCA_042219765.1 Salsurabacterium abyssinicum (SeqCode) | reverse complement strand
CAAGATCTATGAATTGTTGGGGGTTCTGGACCACGAGGGGCTGTAGATGTGGTCGCCGGTGAAGTCCACAGGGTTCAAGGATAACGTCGGAGATTTTCCGTTCCGGGAACAGCAGACCGGGGAGGAGATAGGTGAAAATCAAGTATTTCCCCGATTCCTGTAATGACATGGAGAACTGTTCGTCGTGAAAAGGGCAATGTGGAAGTCGAAATTCGCAGGCGGGATTTGTCCGTAATTGAAGTGGAGGGAGTGTTCTAAAAAGTTCCGCACGAGAAAACGTTTCAAAGTGAGCCGAGAAAAGAACAGTAGAAAAATAACAGATCAGCACCTGTCAAAAAGGGATCGGATCTGCTTGTTTCTATTCTGGTTAACTCGATTATGTCAGATACTTGGTAATGAAAAACTATTATTGAAAACAGCTTGTTGTATTAATTCATAACGCCTCTTCCACTCGGAAATAATCGGTTACAAAATACTGTTTGTCAAATTTTAATTGTAACCCGACGATAGCAGAACGGTTTAAACCGACGAAGGGACTGGAAGTGGATGACTGAGCGCCCGGGCGGGGAAAACGTTAGGTTAGTTCTTACGGATTCATCTGTTTTGACTCTTAGCTGGAATTACGGAAACGATTCACCGGGTCGCAAATGAAATCACCTGGGGGAATTAACTCTTTGAAGAGTCCCCTGGGGAAGAATTCGAAGAAGCCGTGTAAAGAGGGTGGTAGAGAGACGATGAATCTCGAGCCTACACGCAACGAACCAATGTCAATAATACAACGGCCATCAGGTGGGCTGCCGAAGGGGATTGTTGTAATGAAGAAATGGAAGTGGGTTCCTACTCCATAAACCCTTAGCGCCTGTTCTTAAAACCTCGATTCATCGAGTATGTTCATGGCGTATTTTTTGAGGTGGGACCAGTTCTCCCAGCTGGCCACTGATTCAATTTCCACTGCGTCGTCGTAAATCTGGTTGTTGACGAGATATTTTTGATGGCGACTGTGCTGGAGGTCCACCCGGTAGTAATTGTCGTCGAGGGACGCGCCGGTTTCATCCGTCATCACTATAATTTTGGGTCTCATAAAGTCCGAGGGATTGTTCTTGGCGACAATAGCGTACTGGCCGTTACTGAGTCGAACCAGCGTACCAACGGGGAGAATTCCCAGGGCCTGTATGAGTTCATCACAGATCGTTCTGGTTGATTCGTGCTCCTCGAACTCATCCCGCAACGTCCGGTAAGCATGCATGGGGTCTCTGGCCTTCTTGTAGGCCCTTGGGGCCGTGAGTGCCTCGTAAACGTCCACGACGGACACGATGCGAGAAAACGAACTCAGGGTGTCAACACCAAATGGGTACCCCGACCCATCCGGTCGTTCATGGTGCTCGAGGGCAACCTGGGGAGCGGTAGGATCGGAGAGGGCCTCATCCAGGATCTTCCAGCCTTTGATCGGGTGGTCCTTAACGACCTCGAATTCGCTGTCGTCAAGCTCGCCCGGTTTTTCCAGGATATCCTCCGGAATTTTGACTTTACCCATATCGTGCATGAGAGCTGCGAAAGCAAGCTGGAGCAGTTTGGCGTCGGAAAAACCGTGAAATTTTCCGTAAAGAATCGAGAAGATACTTACGTTAATACTATGGTTGTAGGTGGAATCGTTGTAGTCCTCGAGCATGGTGAGGACACCTAGACTGACGGGATCGCTGTTAACCAGCTGGATAAAATTTTCGAGGTGGTTTTCAAACAGTAGAAGCTGGTCCTCGGAAATGTTGCTGCCGTGGACGTCCTCGAAGACGTCCTCCAGCTCATTCAGCGTTTTCTGGTACAGCTGATCCGAACGGTTGAGCTGGCTTCCGCTAAGGTCCTCAAGGTCTCCAATGGTGGGGCTGCTTTCCTGGCGTTCATCCTTTTCCGACGATTTTCCATCCTCGGAGGTTTGTGTCGAGGGTTCCGGATAGAGTACGTAGCTGGCTCCCTGATGTTTTAATTCGTTGATGTCACGCTTGTCGTCGACCCGGACGTCATTGTCCAGGACCTGCCCCTGCTTGTTGAAGACGGCTTTCAGTGAATCACCTGGTTCTACCTTTCGAATGGAAATCCGTTTACCCATGAACCTCCGGCACCTCCCAGGGCGACCAAAGAATTGAAATGATCCACTGTTTCAAGGGGATATAAACGCAATTAATGCCGAAGGTGCTTTATCGGGAAGACTAATTTTAGTATAGCGACGGGACCTGCCGGGAAGTACAGACATATAGTGCTACCGCACTCTCCGTCTGTCATAAACCTTGACGGTTCAGGATCCCTATCCATGGATTTCCACGGGTTACGAAACCGACCTGATTTATGGTTAACGGACCCCCGGTTTGATGTGACTGGGGTGATCGGGAAGCGGAGGGTTTGAAATGCAGTCGAATCCTGTCCGTTAGAAAAAACACAATTATTTTAGGGAGAAGTGGCTCCGGAGGGGATGATGACTTTAACTGAGAGTCCTGAAAGAAATGATTGGACTGATTGATAAGGCATCAGGAGAAACAGTCGATCGTGAGTGCACTGCACCGTATCGACTCAATCAAGGGGATTCATTCCGTCACGGTCTTTCTGGAAGGGGGAGTGACTTTTTCCTCCTCGTCGGTAATTTTTTCTATGCTGTTGAAAAGAGCATCCGTTAAGGCCAGCTGGCCGTTGCTCTGTAATTTGTTTGGCCAGAAATACTCAAAGCCCAGCTTCAGGACTTCACCCCGTTGTTCGGACAGTGGGTGAATTGCCAGGTCACACATGTGAATGTTTGACTCGTTAGTCGTATCTTTCATGTGATAGTAAACGGATTCGCCGAGAGAGGCATTTTCTATTCCTTCACGTATTTCCGCCTCAACTTTCTCAATGGACTCAACAATGTCCAGTTGCCAGAGCTTTCGTCCATGGGCTTTTAATTTGCTCTCGTGGTAGGACCAGGGGATCATCCTCATTCGCTCGACAATACCGTCGGGATCCATTACACCAATGATGTAGTTGAACTGATTGAAAACCGATGGAAGTTTCTTGGATTTTTTAGCATGACCGCCGGCGTAATCATGGCTCCCCTCCTCTTGAAACAGACTGGCGAGATCGGTGTTCAGGGCGTCGGCCAGGCGGATGAGGGTTTCAAGGGACGGGCTTTTCTCACCCCGCTCAATTTTTCCAATGTATGTTCGGCTGTAATTACAGAGGGAGGAAAGCTGTTCCTGGGTGAGATCCTTCTTCTGGCGAAGTTCCTTGATTCGTTCTGAAATAACTTCCCGTGATGGCTCCATCTCCGTCAGTACCTCCAGATAAAAATTGACTAAAACTCTACCCGGTACTGAATCACTGATCTGGATCTTTTCGGAGATGCGAGTTCTCATGTGATGTAATTGTCTAAGATGCTTGTACCGTTCACCGTCAAGTCGATGACTTATTATGTTCCGCTACTGAATTGTAACAGAACTAATAAAAATAAACGTCACGATCAAAAAAATTAGTAAAATCCGATTTCTTTCAATTTGTCTATCGTATTTATAACGAGGCAAGGTGGTAAATGTCAAATCCAAAAAAATTTCTCGTACGGACATCTTATTTGGGATCGAATTACTTCACGAATAAAGAAATTGGTTCTCCTTAGTTCCCCGTTCGTGGAGTCGGATTTGAATGGGACTCTCAGTCTCCTTCCTAAAAGTGGTATTTCTTTTTTTGCTGAACGTTGTTTAATAAGAGCAGCTCGGGAAGGATCGTCAGGGGACAGTCGACTTCCGCATCCACGACCGTGAATCAAAGGCTCGTAGACAAGAAACTGAAATCGTAGACAAGAATCTGAAATCTTTCTATGGGGAGGACAACACGGGATGCGTCCGATGAGTGAGATGATGATAACTCTTGGAGGAACAGTCATGACGGTAGCTTATTTCCTGAGAACCCAGGGTTACCTGAGGACTCCAGGGGAGACATCCTACCGTGATGATCGCGCACTGGAGGTCGGGAGTGATGAGACCGAGAATAGGCAGAACGATACTCCTGACCGGAAAGAACCCCTTCCACCGTATATTTAATTTTCGTCGCTGCACTCGTTGTATCTGCAACACGGTGTGTTTGTCATTCGGGGTCAGATCATAAGCGACAATCCATAATCGATACCCTCCATAACGAAGACCTAATGTCACGATGGACTTACCGGCCAGTATTGAACGGATATAGTATCCTCTAACCTGGCGCTTCCGCTGTTGTAGACCGACTTACCGGAGTAGGCTTTTTAAATCGGGATCTTTTTTCCCCTTGACGTTAACGTCCTCACCTGGTCCCTCACTCCACTGATTCCTGCTAGCGTTCAAAACTGTTGGGCCATCTGGTATGTTATTCGGAACCTGACATGTTGAATATTTCGCCTCTCATCGGAAATTTCCGTGGTTAAGGATTCGATACTCGAGGTATTTTTCGTGGATAATAAATCACCCGTACAAAACAGCCTTGTCCGTGTCCTGGTCGGTTTGCTGGTTGTATTTGCCGGTAGTTACGTGCTCTATTTCGGTACTATGACCGATCAACAGCCCCTTCTGAGATCGGGTTTCAGTATTGGTCCAACCGGTGGGGTTGAACAGGAACTCGAATCTCTCAACAAGAAAGCAAACAGACACTGGCAGGAAGTTTACAAGCGACAGTGTGATGCCGAGGGGTTCAAGGCCTCCGAGTCGAAGTGCGGCCAGTCTTCGTGTCCCGTTCCGACTCGTGTTTGTGGGGTCTGGGCCGATGGGGATTACGAGCCACCGGGGCAACTGGAAAGCAATCCGCCCAGTTCACTCAACTTCGACAACCCGGGGGACGGTGATTTTGTCCGGGGGAGTATCACTGTCAGTGGGGACGCTAACGACGATGAAACTGAGATTAAAGAAATAGGCGTCTACGCCGGTGACACTCTGCTTGATACCGATGCCTCCAGTACGTTTTCGGTCAGCTGGAACACAACCGGTTTCGACGACGGGTCGATCAATTTAACGGCAATCGCAAAGGATGAATCCGGTAACACCAGAAAGCTCGAGATCTCCGTGACGATCGACAACACACGGCCGTCCGTGTCCATCACGGATCCCGACAGCGGTTCCTCGAATCCGAGGAATTTTTCGTTCAACGCCGATTCGAGTGATACTGAATCCGGTGTCGGGAAAGTAACGTTTCAAGTCGATGGGACAACGGCCGGAACCGACCGATCCAGTCCCTACGGAATCACACTTGATGTGTCCAATTACTCACCTGGTGACCGACAGTTGACGGCCGTCTCCGCGGACACGGCCGGCAATACGACGTCCGATACGGTCGACGTTCAGTTCACGGACATAACGATCCCCAGTGTCACCGTTAGCAAGCCCTCCGACGGGGATTCCATCAGTGGGTCCCAGCTATTCGAGGTTTCGCCATCCGATACTCAGTCAGATATAAGCAACGTGGAGTTCTACATTGACGGCTCCCTGAGGGACAGTCAGTCCGACAGCCCCTATACCTTCAGCTGGGATACGACCACCGATACGGATGGGCCCCATCGGCTGGTTGGACGGGCGGAGGATACTTCCGGCAACGTTAATACGGATACCGTAACGGTTACCGTTGATAATACGCCACCCGATATCACATCGATAACGAACCCGGTTGACGGCGATGTCCTCGCCGGAACGACTACGTACTCCGGCGACGCAAACGACACGGAGTCCGGAATTAAAGACGTGGAGTTTTTTGTTGACACCGTGTCTCTCACGACCGATGCGAGTGATCCCTACGAAACGGCGTTTAACGTTGGGGATTACTCCCTGGGCTCCCACTCACTATCAATACTGGCCACCGACAGGGCGGGTAACCGTCTGGGGGATACGATTACCGTTGAATTTGACGATCGGACGGCTCCCGAGGTCGATATACTCAATCCGGCGGACGGCGGTTTCGTCACCGGGACCACACCGTTCGAGGCAGACGCGATTGATACACAATCAGGAGTGTCGTCAGTGGAATTTCTCGTAGACGGTGGGTCCAGGGAGACCGACTCGGACTCACCGTACGGGTTTGACTGGGATACAACCGCCGACACGGATGGAACCCACAGCCTTGTTAGTGAAGCCACGGATGACTCCGGTAACGTCGGTGCCGACACCATTTCGGTCACCGTGGACAACACACCGCCGGACGTAACCAGCATCACTAACCCGTCCGACGGCGATACCGTTTCCGATACGGTCAGTATTGAAGTCAACGCCAGTGATACCGAATCCGGTCTGAACAAAGTCGAGTTTCTGGTGGACGGTGCGGACATCGGAACGGATAAATCGTCCCCGTACCAGGTCGACTGGTCCAGTTCTTCAGTCCCCGACGGCGACCACGTTCTTACGGCAATCGGGTACGACACCGCGTCGAACACCCGGTCGGATTCGATAACCGTGACCACGGACAACGGCGTCAGTGCAAGTATCGTCTGGAAAAACTTCGGCAAGACTACACACCGGACGTCCTACACCAGGCAGGTCGGTGGTCTCGGGTCCGTGTCCAGCCACTGCAGTGCCCTAACGGGGGATAGGATTCTCTCGTCGCCGGCCCTCGGGAACCTCGACCGCGGCAGCAACGTTCAGGTGCTTTTTGGGTCCTGGGACGGCAACGTCTACAGCCTGGAGTCGGACTGTAGCGAAAATTGGTCGACCAGCATCGGGGACACGGTCCGCTCCAGTCCCGCACTGGGTGATATAACGGGGAGCGATAACCTGGAGATTGTTGTCGGAAGCAGTGATAACAAAGTCCATGCCCTTGACAAGGACGGCTCTCAATTATGGGCTTTCACCACCGGCGGTAAAATATTCTCATCGCCGGTGATAACGGACCTTGACGGGGATGACGACCAGGAAATACTGGTCGGGTCTCGGGACGGAAAAATGTATGCCCTTGATCACAACGGTGATTCCATCTGGGAGTTTCAGACCGATCGAGACGTACTTTCCTCCCCGGCGGTGGGAAACCTTGATGGTGGAAGTGACAGCGAGGTGGTCTTTGCGTCCACCAGTGGCAAGATTCTTGGTCTGGGTACGGATGGGTCGCAACTCTGGGAAAAAAACACCGGCAACCCGGTCCGTTCATCACCGGCACTGGCCGACGTGGACGGTGATGCTTCACTGGAAGTAGCTATCGGTTCAACCGATGAAGTCTTTTATCTTCTCGACGCCAACGGTAACGAGGAGTGGACTTACTCGGCGGGAGCAGTAATTGTCTCCTCGGCGGCGGTCGGTGACATCGACGGTGACGCCAGCCCCGAAATTGCCTTCGGTACCTTAAATCAAGAGGTTATCGTACTCGAGGACGACGGCACGGAAAAATGGACTTTCGGTACTGGTAGTTCAATAATCTCGTCTCCCTCCCTGGGTGACATCAACAACGATGGAACCCTGGAGGTCGTTATTGGATCCGAGGATCACGATATCTACGCTATCGATTCGAGCGGGTCCCAGCTCTGGAATTTTCCTACCGGAAACGACGTGGAATCATCGCCGGCGATTGGGGACATCGACGGGGACGGCGACGTTGAAGTCGCCGTTGGCTCCAACGACAACAAGCTCTACTTGCTCGATAATTGATGCGTTAATTGAGAACCGTATTTCGATCATCCCTTCAGGATTCCTACTCATTGACGTCAATCGAACTGAAACCTTAGCGTTCTTCTGAAACTTGAACACGCCCCTGGAGGCCGGCTGCTTACAGAAGTCATTCCACCTGTTCCAATAATCAATCCATGGTTCTTACCTGAATAACCGGTCTTCCGTTCGGTCCGATAAATTACGGTATAACTGATCCTGTACTCCTAGAACCCTTCCTTTTTCTGCCATTACGAGGAGCCTGTAACAATTTAGTAGCAGTCCTCCCGCTTAGCGTCTTCGAATATGACAATTCACGCTCAAGCGCTGTCTAAAACTTATAGATCAATGAAGTATTTATTCAGTAGTATTTCCTCTCCTTACGAATATGTCGGAGCCTTCAAGCTTTTATCACCGAAACAGAGAACCAGGGGGGCTGTGAGCAAGTTCACGTTGAGACTCTGGGGGAACTGTTCGAACATAACACTGGAGTTAGTTGAGAGACACGGATGGCAAATGATCTTTCACAATTCACACGGAGGTTTTTCCAATGGCAGGACTTTCAGCAAGTCAGAGCGTTAGTGCAAATACACCGGTGGCGAAAGCTCAAGCGAGTGCGAGTGCTGAGGCCGAGGCAAGTTCGGACGGGGCGTCGGCCAGTCAGGACAGCAATGTTGACGCCGAGGCCGATGTACCCGAAGGCGACGGTGACGGCAGCGGCGTGTCGGAGCGGGTCGGGGACGTACAATCCACGGCGGACGCGGTCAAAAATGAGGCCCTCGATCGAACTGAACCACTCAGGGAGGCGACGCGTCAGCTGAGTGGAATTACGTACGACGCAGTCCAGGATACCGTCCAGACGGCCAGCGAGCTCGGGCAGCGCCGTGCACAGGATGCGGAAGAGGCGATTAATGTCGTAAGTGAGGCCGTCTCGGAAATGAGTCAGCCCGCCCGGGAGGAGGCGTCCGAGGCCGCCGATCTGGTCAATGAGGCCATACAATCCGAGGACGATGATGAATCCGGGGGATCCGAAGGAAGTGACGACTCCCAGGAGACCGACGAGCCCGAACAGGGGGACGGATCCGACAATACCGGTGGATCCGACAACACCGAGGAAACCGGTCAGGGACAGGAAGGAGAGAATGGCTCGGGCGACGGCAATTCCGACGATCCGGACAATTCCGGAGGGGATTCCGGTGGGTCGGAATTCGGTGACGGTTTTTCCCTGGACCGGATCGAACAGCTGGTGACCCGTTACCGGGACTTCGTCGAGGAATTACAGTCAGACGAGGACGATAATAACGGTGGTGGCGAGAACGGTGGCGGTGACTCCGGCAACGTGCAGGAGGGAAGTAATACCTCGGTAAGCACTGTCCAGGCCGCCGAGTCTTCCAGTGCCGAAGCGACTGGAGAGGCGGAGGGGACCGTCGAGGCGACCGGGTCGAGTGCCGAAGCCAGTGCTGAGTCCAGCGGTGAGGCGGCGGCTTCGACGGCCGGTGACGCCAAGGCCTCGGCCAGTAGTTCCTCGTCCGTTGACGTGACAATTTAACGGAATACCGTCAAACGTCCAGCATTCAATAAGTGCTCCCTAGACGGTGGCCGGTCCTCCCAACGAGGACCGGGCACCGTTTTTTAATATGTTAAGATTAATTTTTTAAAAATTTATATTTTCTTGTATTTGGCGCCTTCCATCAAACTAACGTCTGCTTTATCGGGTAAAATTAATCATACGAAAAATATTACTATAATTCTGTGGAAAGCCATTCCCACCCACCTTATACTTTATTGGTGAAGTGAGGATTTATAAATAATTTTAGTAAAGTTTGTACACGGACCTCCTGGGAAAATGATCCCGCTCCGGACGGTTCAATGACGTCGTGTCATCGAGCCGTAGCCTGAAGTCAATGTATGTTGTTATAGGTTGGGAAAAATTTTTCAGGAGGTTTTAAGTATGTCCACTACCAAGCAACGGCAGCAGCGAATCTGCCCCCGTGTTGACCTCGAGGGCTACACAATATCAGTAGGGTACGATTCCCTGGACGATTGCTGGTCCTATTACCTTCCGGGGGAGGATCTAAGCACTGCGGGTCTTGCGGCGAAAATATCGGTAGATCATCCGATTATCGACGATTACCTTTCCGTCTACCGGAGTACCTTGACAGTCGGTAGTCCCGGCCTTCTTACCGATTTCTTCCCGACGAGATCGTTCCTGTATCGCACCGATCGATTGAACAAAGACACGGTACGATGGACGTTTTACTTCAACCAGAAGCTCTCGGACGAACGCTTGATGGCAGTCGAAAAGTCAATTGAAAATTCACGGAGAAAAGAGGAACAGGTGAAAGTTAAAGCAAAGACTTGATGATTCTCGACGTGGCTTAAAACAACGGTAAGAACAGTCCTGAAATATTTTCAGGCGGTCACGATACAGTTACCACCGGATTCCTTGGCCTGGTAGAGAGCCTCGTCGGCATCGGAGTAAAGATCCGAAAAGGAACGATCCTCCCTGTCAAGCTCCGATAAGCCCAGACTGCAGCTCACGGAAAACGTTCCTCCATCGTCCGTTGAAAATTCCTTCTCCGCCAGACTGCGGCGAATCCTTTCTATCGGAATCCGGGCCGTGTTCACGTCAGTTTCCGGCATTAGGATGCAAAATTCCTCGCCACCGTACCGGCAGCTTAAATCGGACTTGCGGAGTTCCGATTCTAAAATCTCACCGGTTGATTCCAGGACAGTGTCTCCGGCCGAGTGGCCGTACCTGTCGTTAACGACCTTGAAGTCATCCAGGTCCATCATCACCATCGTAACCGGGTAACGGTATCGTTCGCTTGCCTCAAGCAGGTTCTTGGCCGCTTCCTCGAACCTCGATCGAGTCAGAAGTCCCGTCAGCTGATCGTGGTGAGCCAGGTCCTGGATTTCCTGTTGCTGATGCTGAATTTTACGATCGTTTTTGAACGTGTCGTAGTCAAAGTAATAAATGGAGTGTCCAATGATTAACACCAGGGCATTGACGGTCAGCCAGAGGGAGAGGGACCCTTTTAAGTGGTGGTAATCGACCACCCAGTTCGATCCCTGAAGCCACATGGTTACGAACGTCGCCGTCCAGAAATTTACGATTGCGAGCCGGCTGACGAAATTAACACTCATGACCAGTGAATACATCGGAACGATGAAACACATGAAGTCAAACCAGGGATAACTGACCGTCTCGGCACCGCCGAAAAAGTACCCGGCAATGACCATGTCAGCCGTAACCAGGAGTCCGAAAAAAAAGTTCGGGTACTTCTCCATGAACCAGAGGTGGTCGAACGCCAGGATGGCAATGACGGATCCAAGAAACGTGTAAAGTCTCCAGTAGGCGAACGCCCAGATCAGGGGGACAGATTTATTGAGGAAAAAATCCTCCGGCCAGAAAAATACAGTCAAGACGGCAATTGCACCAAAGAGCACCTGCATCCGCCGGATGGTTATGGAGCGGATATGGACACTGAAAAGGCGGTAGAGGAACCGAGAATCGCTTCCAAGGAAGATATACTTATTGAGAAAAGCAGTTAATCTCCGAAAAATAGACCGGTTCTTGGATTGGTTAATGACTATTTCCCATCCTTTAAGAAAGTCAATGGATCAATTGATCCCCTGTTCATTGAATAAGGGGCAGTCCTGTTCGTTTTTCCGGGCAACTTCGGAAAACTGACCCACGGCACAATGTCAGGATGGTCAAGTAAAACAGCATCGTGTTGCCAAAAATATTCTTTAGTACCTGGCATCGTTTTTGGGAATTGATGAGAAATTCCCTTGAGTGCTCGATATTCACAATGTTGTTGTATCGTCAGTTAAGTCATAAAGTGCGTCCTTTTTTCCAATCGTTTCATAAAGTCATAGTACCGAAACTGTTTGAACCTTGAGTTAGTGATCTTACTCACACTTTGAAGTAGTTTAAGACACTACCAAGATACATCAATTATAAATAATAATAAACGCTACGTTGAAACTCTGCCTGAGAGTTGATCGGATTCCATGAATCAAGAAAACTACACCGGGTAAATCCGCAGTCCCCGAACGATTCCTTGCACGTTTCAGTCCGGCATCGGGACTGTGTGGATCCGAAAACCGACTCCTTCGTTCGAGAAAGTATACAAATTCCATCAGGGGATTCAGAGGACCTATGAAACCGAAACTGCTGGTTGAGTCTTTAGGAAGTTCGACTCTTAACAAATGAGTAACTATTTTCGGACCTACCGGACGGCGGGACTTGTGGCGGTCGTTCTCCTCGTCCTGATTGGTCTGATTGGGGCAGCCGTCCTGCGATCTCCCGATTCAACGACCTCGCGGTCACCCACCGAGGCCATCCTGGACCGTAAAAAGTCGGATCGTCCCCCTCACCGGTACGATAATATCGTGACCAAAGAGACTCTGCGCAACCTCAGGACACGAATTCACTCGCTTGAGTCATCGGGGGAAACCAGGCAGG
>JBDGPI010000114.1:0-4087 GCA_042219765.1 Salsurabacterium abyssinicum (SeqCode) | reverse complement strand
GTGGTCGTTTGTGGATAAAATAATAGGGCATGGGCCTGTTCGTGACTGCGGCCTACGCGTCCCCTTAACTGGTAAAGCTGAGCGAGTCCGAATTTGTGTGAATTCTGTATAATCATGGTGTTGACGGTTGGGCAATCGAGGCCGGCCTCGATGATAGTTGTGCAAACAAGGACGTCGATTTCCCCGGCGTAGAAATTATCCATGCGTCGCTTCAATTCCTCACGCGACATTTGGCCGTGAGCTTTTTTGACGGTGGCGTCGGGAACCAGGGAGCGAACGTATTCCAGGCGGCGATCCATGTCCTTCACACGGTTGTAAACCCAGAAGACCTGGCCTCCACGGGCCAGCTCTCGCTGAATGGCCTCCTTTGCTCGATCGGCGTTAAAGGGACCGACCTCGATGTCTATGGCCACCCGGTCCTCGGGTGGTGTGTTGATCTGGCTTATGTCCTGAATACCCGACAGGGACATGTACATTGTCCGGGGGATGGGAGTGGCCGTGAGCGTGAGCACGTCCAGGTTTTCCCGGTACATTTTTAGCTTTTCTTTCTGGCGTACTCCAAACCGCTGTTCTTCGTCAACCACGAGGAGGCCGAGGTTATCAAACTCGATGTCATCGGAAAGCAAGCGATGTGTACCAATGACAACGTCAACGTCCCCGGATGAAAGGTCTTCGATGATCTCCTGCTGTTCGGAGTCAGTCTGGAATCGACTGAGCATTTCCACGTTGTAAGGAAAAAACGAGAATCGCTGGTGAAATGTTTCGTAGTGTTGCCGGGCGAGTACGGTTGTAGGCACCAGCATAGCCACCTGGCGTCCGTCGGTGGCGGCCTTAAAGGCCGCCCTGAGGGCGACTTCAGTTTTTCCAAAACCGGAATCTCCACAAATAAGCCGGTTCATGGGAGTTGATTTTTTCATGTCCTGTTTGGTCTCCTCGATAGCCCGTTTCTGGTCGGGAGTCTCACGGTGGGGAAAGCTGGCCTCAAACTGTTTTTGTTCCAGGGTGTCGGAGGGAAATGGTTCGGATGTGGTGTCCTCACGAGCCATGTATAGTTCCAGCAGATCCTCGGCGAGTTCATCCACGTCCTCCTTCACCCGCTTTTTGACCCGGTCCCAACGATTGGAGGTTAGGGAGGAAAGTTCTGGTTCGTATCCGGAATCGGCAATATATTTCTGTACAAAAGCAATTTGATCCGGGGGTATGAATAGTCGATCTTCTCCCCGGTAATCGATCAGGAGACCGTCACGGGTTTGTTTCTGGGTACTCACTCGATTGAGACCTTTGAAGCGTCCGATACCAAACTGTTCGTGGACGACGAGATCGCCGGGCTCAAGTTCCTCAAAGGAGCTTAAGTACTCCGTTTTTTGGCTCGCGGAGCCAATCTGTCCCCGGGAGATCGATCGATTGAAGAAATCATCAAGGCTAATAACAAGGGTACCGGCCTTCGCGAAGGAGCCTCGCCAGGGGGATTCCCGAAGTTCAATAGTAGTATTGGTCTGTAATTCGTGTTGTTCCAAACGATCGTCGAGGAGTTCTTGCATCCGTTGTTTAAAACCGGACTCTCCGCAGTAAATAATGATACTGTTACTGGAAGGCAGGTAATCCACGATGATGTCGATAAATTCGTTAACGGGACGAGCATCCATGGAGAGTGAGGGGGAGACGTCCACGGCTTCGGCGTAGGTGGAACTACCGGAGTCGGGTGAGAATGGGGAATGGCTTGGTTGAGTGGAAAAAACAGTTACGCGGTCATCACGCAAATTCTTCAGGGCCGGCTTGAGTGGACGAAACGTCTGAAAAGCGGGGGCGCCATCGGGGAGTTGATCGAGGTCGTGGTCCCACTGTTGGACTTCTTCCCAGCATCGTCCCGGGTGAAACATACCGTAAACGGGATCATCGAGTATGGATTCAACATGAACTGTTTCCCGGGGCCAGAGTCCGTAAAAACGAGCCGGGGAATCAGGTTGGACGTTTTGTTCGACGCGATTGGCTTCGTCGTAATAGTCGTGTTGTCGTAGCCGGTTGGCCAGCTGGTTGCGTTCGTCACTGCTGAGGGCAAACTCGGATTGCTGAGTAAGTACGAAGGGATCGGGGGGGCGTTCTTCGGCGGTACTCTGTGTATTGGGGTGGAAATATTCTATTGATTCAATTTCATCACCAAAATAGGTAATACGTACCGGATGGGGCAAGGATTCAGGATATACGTCGAGAAGATCTCCACGACGGGCAAAATCACCGGCTTCCTCCACGAGACTCTGGCGGTGGAAACCAAGTTCGGTTAGTTTTCGGGACAGCTTCAGTGGATCCAGTGTGAGTCCGGTAGATAAGGATACCGAAGGTAGGGCCCGAGGGGATAGAACCGGAGTTCCCAAAGCATGTACCGGGGCAACCAGTCCGTTAATCTCACCGTTTTTTACTCGTGTAAGTGTTTCGAGTCGTTGTTCCTGTAACGGCGGATCGGGCATTTCAGGGTGATCGGGACTTATTTCCCATGATGGGAGCAGTGCCGTTGTATTTCCGTGAGCGGTTTCCAGGTTCACGGATAAAACTTCGGCTTCCTGACGGGAAGGCACGATGATCAAAAACGGTTGCTCCAGATCCCGTGTCCAGTCGGCAACCATGCCAAGGTTGGTATGAACGTAATGTTTCACTGTTATTGGAGTGTAACCTAAGAAGGGGTCAGGTGTGCGGAGTTGTTTAATAAATAATTTTGTACGTAGTCTTTTATTCCCTCTTCCAAGCTGTAAAGATCCTCAGTGTAGCCCGCATTTCGAATCTCTGTTAAATCGGCCTCGGTGTGGTACTGGTAGTTGGGACGAATCTCTTCGGGCATCGCAAAATATTCAATTTTTGTAGGTTTATCGAGCGCATCAAAAATGGCTTCAGCGAGGTCGTCGAAGGTCCGGGCGTTGCCAACTCCGATGTTGAAAATGCCACTTGTTTCGGGGTTATCGAGGAAGAAAAGGGTCATATCAACGGCGTCTTTAACGTAAAGGAAATCGCGCTCTTGCTGGCCGTGTTCGTAATCGTTTCGGTGGGATTTGAACAACCGAATGGTTCCTTTTTCCCGCGCCTGTGGGAAGCTTTTGTTCTGGACGCTGCGCATTTCTCCTTTATGATATTCGTTTGGTCCGTAGACGTTAAAGTACTTCAGCCCGACGATCTCGTCCAGCCATCCCTCTTCGAAGGCCTTTTCGTCCACGAGTTGTTTGGAGCGTCCGTATTTGTTGAGGGGCTGGAGCTCAGGAATAAGTTCGTGATCGTCGCTATAACCAAGGGAGCCGTCCCCGTAGGTTGCCGCACTGGAGGCGTAAATAAAACGGATGTCCCGTTCCAGGGCGTAGCGAGCGAGGTCGAGACTATAGTCAACGTTGTTTCTCCGCAAAAAATCCATGTCGTCTTCGGTGGTCGAACTGCAGGCTCCCAGGTGGAATATAGCTTCAGGTGAGAAATCGAGGTTCAAGTTGCGTATATTCTGGATAAAGACGTCTTTGTTGATGAATTCCCGGTAATTAAGGGGAAGCAGGTTGTTTCCCTTTTCACGTTTGTCCAGGTTGTGATCGACGATGACGATATCGGTAATCCCACGTTCATTAAGCGCCCATACCAGGGCACTGCCGATGAACCCGGCCCCCCCCGTTACGACGTACATGAGAATTCACGCCGAACAAAGGGAAAAGGGGATTGGATTCGATTTATGATCAGACTGAATAAGGGGGTCAATCGAGACGTTTCCACTGGAATCATGTGGATGGACTCCTTGGATGATTTCGAGGATTAAGTTTGGACGTAAACATTATAGGGAGAAATTAACGTTCGTGGGAGAAAAATTTCAGGCCATACCATGGCAGTTCTTTGTTAGTAGAGCCATCGACGTTACCGTCCAATCGACTACATTTAGTTCTATAGATCCCTGTAAGTACGCTACTCCAAGAGTTATTATCCTTCCCCACTGCTATCATAGAATCGAGTCAGGCCCATTTTGTTACAGACGAATAGTAACGGCTTAGTGCATGCAGTTATTTTCCATAAATGAGCCCCCTGCAAAAAGTCCCATCAGGGTCCCAAATGTACCGAAATATTGATA
>JBDGPI010000113.1:2825-7022 GCA_042219765.1 Salsurabacterium abyssinicum (SeqCode) | reverse complement strand
TCAAAATCAAAGATTTGTCTATTGTCGGTAATTCTGAAAAATGCAGGCTAGCCATGGTGCCGGTACCACAGCCCAACTCACAAATTGATTTCGGGGCGGATTCTCGGTTCCAACTGTCAAATACTTCAAGCATCACGGAGTTCATTTCATCGTACTTGGAAATTGTGTCACGAAATTCCTCGTACTTCTCTGCAAGTTCGTTAAATCGTTCAATTGGTGATCCCATATCGTAGTGACAACCTCTAAAAAAGTAAATTTGTGATTCGCTCTTGAGTGCTACAAAATGCTTAAAAGTCCTGAGTACTATTCATTCTGGAACGGGTAGATATTATCAAGGTCGAGGATCTTCGTTAATTTATCGAGAGCCCCGCGCGTTTCGGCAAGAAATCCGTTGTCGACAATGGTTTCCAGAGAAAGCCGTTCTCGATAATGATCCTTCACCCAGTTTACCAATTGCGCGTGGGTTTGTTCATTGAGAACGACACCTTCGTGAAGGCATTCACGTTCCTCTTTAGTCATTACCACGCGTAGCCTGAGGCAGGCCGGTCCCCCACCGTTTTTCATGCTCTGTTGAAGCGGTACGAATTTGCATTCAGCTATTGGATTTTCCGAGTCCTCAACCATATCGGTTAGGAAATCGGTTACGTTTGAATTGACCTTACACCTACGAGCAGCGATCAGAGTCATGGTACCGTCCGGACGAGTTACAATTTGACTGTTGAAGACGTAAGTGTCCACGGCATCCTGGATTGAGACAAGATTAGCGGGGACACGTATTTCGTGAAGTTCGCTCGGATAGATAGCTTCGAGTTGATTTAAAAATTGTTGAGTATCTTTGTAAGCGTTCTCGTGTAGGAACAAAAGGTTTTCGTTGCTTACCGCAATAACGTCGTTGTGAAACACACCCCGATCGATGGCCGCCGGGTTTTGTTGTACGAACATCGTGTTCTCCTCTGATAATTGGTGGTTATCGGCGATTTTTTGTGAGGCTTTTTTTGTCTGTCGCGGAGGGAATTCATCGGTGGGGATGTGGTCACCGTGGTTTCGTCCGTAGACAAAAATTTCCACCCCCGATTCACCGTGGGATGCAGCCAGTCTCATGTGGTTGGCGGCCCCCTCGTCCGATAAATCCGGGTGATCCTCCAGAGGATCATGAACTTCGATGTCCTCACCGCTAAACAGTTTCCGGAAAACCCGAGTGGTAAAAGGACTTTCCATCGAACGGTGGGACTGGCTGATTAAGTTGGCGGGTGTAATATGTAGCTTCCCGTCCCGGGTATCGGCGGACGGTGAAACGGTGGCCGCGTTGGCCGTCCACATGGGTGAGGCACTGCAAACCCTGGATAATAATTCGGGTTCCTTTTCGTAAGCGTTTCTAAGGATCGTTTCGTCGTCTCCGGGGAATCCGTGTTTTCTGAGTGTGGGGAAATGGGGGCGATGAGGAGGCAATACCGCCTGTGGAACTCCAAGGTCCATAACCGTTTTCATCTTTCGTAATCCCTGCAGAGCGGCCTTACGTGGGTTGGCGGATTCCCCGCCGTGTTTCATGGAGGCCACGTTCCCGTAGGACAAACCACCATGAAGATGCGTCGGCCCCACAATCCCATCGAAATTCATCTCAACAGCGCCCAATTTCTTACAATCCCAAATTTACTAAACGCGTCAATCTAAATTGACGCGTTTAATATTTTTAGATATGCATGCCAATGAAATCATTTGATGTTGTGGTGTTGGAGTCCGGGTAGAGGGGAGTGTGGCGGATGGTGTCACCTTTTTCAAGTTGAAGGTTCCGGGCCGTTTCGGAATCGATAACCGCCTGGTTTTCCTCCATGCGTATGTTTCCCAGGGAGGCTCGGTAGTTGTCACGTTCCACTTCCGCCCGTGAAACGACGTGGGGGTTTTCCGTTTGTACGTGGTCCTCAATCGATTGTACGGAATGGACATTGCTTTCCGTGATGGATCGTATATCACTTCGGTCGCAGGCGATGAGTGGGCCGGCCTCGAAAATATCGACCATGCCGGCAAATTCAAAACCTTCTTTTCGAAGGATTTTCAGTGCACCTGTCCGATGACGTCCTGGGCTTCGTCGGGAAGCAGTGGGATATAGATTGGGTTTTCCGGCATGAGTTCCGCAATAACTCGTTTGTCCTTCATACTGAGGTAATCGGCGGTGGGTAGGTCGACGTCGAAAAAATGGCGACCGATGGCGTCCCAGAACGGGCAGTTTCCGTCCTCGTCAATATGCCCCCGCATTTCGGCAATGACCATCTCCTCGAACAGTTCGGGGAATTCAGCCATGAACAAAAAACGGGAGAGGGAGAGCATTCGGCCAACGCCACTTTCGCGATGGTCGGGATCAAGAAACAGACTGCCGATCTCGGTGGGACCGTCGTGTTCCTCCACCAGGTGAAGAACGGGGATCTCCTTATGGACGTCCAGAATTTCCGAATTGTGCTCGGTGTGTTTAATACGGTACGTGTAAAACGGTTCAAACCCGCCGACCTTGGCATCAATGGCACACGTCCCGATCACTTCACCCTCGTGTTCCAGTACAAATAGGTAGGTTTGGTCCCCGGGTTCTTCGACAATGCTTGTAAAACTGTTGTGGGAGTGGGTGATACGTTTTCGTAAGAGTTCCTCGTCCTTGGGTAAAGTGGTCAAACCGAAACCGGCACGGTCGGCGAGGTCTACAATAGCGTCCAGGTCGTCGAGTGAAACGGGACGGATGTAAGCCAGGGATTAGCCTCCTTTACATTCATCGATGGTCGTTTCGATGCGTTGTGCGATTTCATTCAGGTGTTCTCGTTCGATTGCCCCCACCGGCAGTAAAAATCGTACCCGGGAGGGCTCGTCACCGGCGAGAAATGCAATGACTCCATTATTGTACAACGTTTGCAGGAAGTCCCGGGTTTTTTCCGTGGAACCGTCAAATGCCGTACAGGCAACCATGGCTCCTGTACCGTAAGGGCCACGAAGCGATTCCGGGTGGTTGGAGTGTATTGTCGTAAGACGATCCACGAAATCGTCGTGAACGGAGGAAATTATCCCGTTGGGACCAAAGTATTCCCCTCCGGTTAACTCGTTCAATATGACCCGGCTGGCTCGAATGGCGGAGCTGCTGGAAGTGAAAGTCTGGCTTACGAGACCGGGTTCCGGGTTGAGTTCGGGAGTGTACAGAGTGGCGCAGGTTTGAGTAAGTTTACCGACAGTGGCGACGTCCACGTAGGATTCGAGGTCGAAATGCTGAAACGCGAATGGTTCGGACGTTCGTCCGAAGCTCTGAACTTCGTCCACGAACACGGGAATACCTCGGTCCTGTAATCGGGACATAATGGGCTCAAGAAATTCACGGCTCCCGGGGTAAAAGCCGGATTCACCCTGTACGAGTTCCATCACCATGGCCCCGTATTGATCGCCGTGTTTTTCCAGGTGTTTGTTTAACCTACTCAGGGCGTTCTCCGTGCTTTTTTCGGGAGCTTCAGCGTCGTAAAAGGGCACGTAATCAACGTCTATTGTATCGGGGAGACCCTCACGGTATTCGGGTTTGTCGGTAATCTGGGCGAGTGTCATGGTACGGCCGGAAAAACTGTTTTCGAACGCCAGGACACGATCGGCCGGCGCCTGGTGCTGGAAACACATCTTGAGTGCATTTTCGTTGGCCATCGCTCCGCTGGACGTTAGAAAGCAATGTTCGAGACGTGATTCTCCACGGGAACCAAGTTCAACGAGATCGTCCATAAGTCGGGCGGATTCGGGGTTTTGTTGCAGGTTTCCCTGCATAACGGTGTCTTCCAGTCCGGCCCGGATACCGGCTTCGATTAGGTCGGGGTGGCTGTGGCCAAGGTAATGCACGCCAATTCCAATAATACAGTCGTACTTCACACTTCCATCGGCCAGCTCGACGAGCGGTCCGTTTCCCAGCCCGCTCGAAAGGTATGGATAAAATAATTCACGTCCCCGGTATTGTTCGATCATGTTCAGGTACTGGTCGTAATGAATGTTTTCCCCCTCGGTCGGGGGACGAGTTCCTTCGAGTTGTTGACTGTATTCTTCCATGAGTTGGATTAGGTTTTGTATGGACGACTCAACTCGGGAATCATTGAAGAATTGCTGGCCGAGGGAATCCGTCATGTTCTATTATCCCTGTTAGGTAAATTTGGCGGTCGAACGGAATTTTGAATTATTATGACATCGGAA
>JBDGPI010000113.1:1456-2815 GCA_042219765.1 Salsurabacterium abyssinicum (SeqCode) | reverse complement strand
GGTTGTTGGGCTTTGTCGAAATCCTCCGTTTTTCGGCCGTTTGGAGTTCAGTTTTGTTCATTCTTGGCCAGCATCCATGCTGGCTCCGAGGGCCAGAATTACGAGTACGCTCCATCCAGGAGCTCGAAATTCTGGAATACCACAAAACAGAACATCCAAAGGACATTTTGAGGTCAAAACCGTACACTAAAGGTTTTCGACAGAGTCAATAGTATCGGATTGTACGGAGCGAATAATTTATCCCCGATGACTTATTTTCTTTGGGAGTGATACTTATGTCCGACGTTGTTTATCGCTCGAATGTTCGCATTGATCGGAAGCACGGAACGGTTCGGGAAGCTCACTTGCCCGGCAAAGACGAACCGGTGGATTTCGGTGTGCACAGTGAAATTGCCGAACATTACGGAATTGATACTTCGGAGGAAGGTGAGCGTTCTGCGACGCTGGACTACCTCGTAGCTTCGGCGGCGGGATGACTGACCGGTACCTTTGGAGGCGCGCTGGAAGCGCGCCAAGTCGATGCGTCTAACGGGAAACTATACAGTGAAACGGAAGGGGAAATTATTGACGAGGACGGGGTGCTTGTCGTCGATCGTATTGTGGTTGATTATTACCTGACCGCCCCCGAGGAACAACGTGAAACGATCGAAAGGGTCCATGAAATGCACGCCGAGCAGTGCCCGGTTGCCCGGTCGCTGGAGGGCGCCGTGGAGATCGAAACCCGCCTGCACTTGGAGGACGCGCAATGATTCAGCTATACAGCGCCGAGATCTGACCCTTCGCACAGCGCACCCGTGCGGTGCTCAATCGTATGGATGTGGAGTTTGAACTAAGCGAGATCGACCTACACGACAAGCCCGAGGAGTTTGTGGAACTCAGTCCCACGGGCAAGGTCCCTATGCTGGTCGAGGACGACTACGTGCTCTACGAATCCCAGGTGATCAACGATTACCTGGTGGAAAGGTACGAATGGGACGGTGCCTACGCCGATGATCTACGGCTAAAATACCGTCAGAAGGTCACCATGAAGCAGTTCGATTCCACTGTGCTGGGACCGTTTTACGAGAGCTTGAGCGATCCCGAAGTTCTGCGGGAAACGGAGGAAGGAATTATTTCGGAGCTGGAGTACCTGAACGACGTCGTCAGGCAGACCGATCGTTCCACGGACAACCTGTTTGCTTACCACTTTGCGCCCTTCTGGGCCCGCATGACCTGGCTGGAGGAATGGTCGCCTTTCCCGGGATGGGTTCGTGAAATCACTCCCCTCTCCAACTGGTTGGATAAGTCGCTTGAACAACCGGTGATCCAACAAACGTTGCCGGACAAGGAATCGGCCGTTAAGACGTACAGGGAGGAATA
>JBDGPI010000113.1:0-1418 GCA_042219765.1 Salsurabacterium abyssinicum (SeqCode) | reverse complement strand
TGTCTGAAACTCGTTTCCCTTTTGATTACCATCCGAAATTAGTACAATAAATGTACCGCTAATAAATACACCATGCTAAATCACAGGGAAGTCTTAGTAGATGAAGCTTAAATACATACCATTCGTACTGGCCCTTGTTGCCTTAATGGGCTGTTCCGCAGCGGAAGGTCCTTCTATACCCGACGAACGGCTGGAACAGGCTCACCGCCGGGCAAACCAGGCCATAAAGCGAGCTGAAAATCGTGGAGCTACCGAATTTGGTTCCGTCACCAATCTCCAGAAGGCCCGCGATACACTGGATAAAGCCATTAAAATTCACAGTAAGTTTCCCTCTACCAAGGCCCTCGAACAGTACCGAAAAGCCGAGCGACTTGCCTACGAAGCGCTGGTGCGGACGCTGATTTTGAAATATCGTGAGATAAAGGACAAGTTAAAATCCGATACTAAGGCTAAAACCAAGAGAAAAAAGAAAAAGGATCAACTGGATCAGTTGTTAAACGAAATACAAAAAGTAAATAAGCGGATTGATAAGTTATCCAACAATCGGGCTGTTACGAGCCGAAACGGTCCCGTCAATCAATCGATGTTTGAACAACAGAAATCGATTAAAGACAAACTCGCCGAAAAACTGAATAGCGGAGTTGTATTCATACGTGGCGATAAAGTCATTATCCGACTTAACAACCAGGCGTTATTTGGGTCGGGGGATACGTTTGTCCGACCTGCATCTCGTCCTGTTTTAAGTAAAATCGGTGAATTTTTTAAGTCGGTTCCGGATCGTCCGGTGGAAATTCACGGACACACGGATGATATTCCACTTCACCCGGACCACCACCTCGCCTCAAACTGGGAATTGTCGGCTCACCGGGCGGTCAATGTTCTTAAGTACTTTGCCTACGGTTTAAACATCGATCGCAGTCGCTTGTCCGCCGTGGCTCACGGAGCTTACAGTCCTCTTGTTCCCAATACAACTCCCGAAAACAGGGCTCGTAATCGACGCCTGGAGATCGTGATTCTCCCCCCGAAGAATTAAATGGAAAAAACCTTCTTTCCCCTTTCCAAGAAATTTATCCCGGTTGTAGGGGTCTTGTTTGTATTTTTAGTGGCCGGGTGTGCGACGGACTACCAGACCCGGGGCATGAGTGGAGGGTACCATGACATATACCTGGGCAATGATCGATATTTGGTTAGTTTTACGGGAAACGGGTATTCAACAAAATCAGAAGCCCGGGATTTTGTGAAAAAGCGGTCGGCGGAGATTGCCCTTGAGCGGGGACACGAAACGTTTACCGTCCTCTCATTACGGACCCGTGGAAAACGCAGTGGGGGATACATCGGTCCCGGTATTGAGGTAACCAAGCCGGTCGCTATTTTACGGATAAAACTCGGTTCAAGTTCGACCGGTCAGGGCACCGAGT
>JBDGPI010000112.1:31216-38461 GCA_042219765.1 Salsurabacterium abyssinicum (SeqCode) | reverse complement strand
TGTGCCCCCGAGGCAATTTTACTGGCTTCTTCGGCGCTTTTTATATCAAACGATAATTCATCAACGGGAATCACCTGGACCCCCAGAATGGTATTAATGCGCTGGGCGAGTTCCTCCACGTCGTAGCCTTCCACGTCGATAGTGGTCATGTTCCTGGCAATTGGGTTACGCGTATCAAGTTTCTTAATCAGCGATTCAATTCGATCCATCAAATTGGGATCCGCGTAGACCAAAAGAGTGTTGGTAGCCCGGTGAGCCACGACGTTCCCTTGTCCTGTCGGAAGAAGGGACTTAATGGAGTTTTCCAGGTCCTTGGGATCTCGCTGTTTTAACTCGAACACCCTGACGGAATAGAGCTGATCCTGACGGTCAATCCCTTCGAGAATTCGCTTGATACGGCGAAGGTTGTTGGCCAGATCCGTAATGATCAAGGAGTTACTTTTCTGGTCCGCCACTATCGTTGAATTATCAGCCATCAACGAGGATTTCAATTGCTGGGCCAGCTGACTGCTGGCTTCCAGGAACTGTAATTTGAACGCCACCGTTACAATATTGTTGGCCGGATAGTCGGAGAGTTCCTCCGGAGATATCACGGAGACCCCTTTCTTCAGAGCCTGCTTTTTGGAGACAATCTTCATCACATTTCCGTCCGACACCCTTGAGAGGCCTTTAACGTCCAGAATCGTATCCAGCGCACGGAGAGCAGTAACCTGCTCGAGGTTCACGGTGATAGTTCGCTCACTCAGGTTGCTACCACCGGAACCTCCTGAGAGTGCAATATTCCAATTGGAAATTTGAGCCAGGGTCCGAAGTACATCCTGAAGATTGGCGGACTCAAAATCAATCGTAATAAGCTGAGGTTGACCGTAGATAAGAAAGGTAGTCTTAAGCGGATTTTCGTTGCGCCTGTACGTACGAACGGTGACCTTGTTTTCCTCCAGTTCCGACGCCGTCCGATAACGGTCCACGACAACCCGGCCCCGGTCATTCGTGGTGGCTCTTACCTGAATTCCTTCCGAGTCGGCACTTAAATCAAGCAACCCTTTTCCGGAAACATCGTCGAACTTCAGTTGAACACCCGGAACAGGGTTACCGTATTCGTCCTGTGCCTCAACGATTATTTTTTTGGGAACTGATTGACCAAAGAGTGTTGACTGTCGGTCTCCCGAAACCTTTTTTAATTGGGTGGCTGGGCCGGGCTTGACGGTAAGCCGATAGGAGAGGGATAAGTTCTTGGCAGGCACCCTAGCTTTAACAACTGTGATTCCGGCTTTCGTGTCCGAATGGTAATTAACACTGGCAAATCCGGCCTGGTTACTGACAGTGGTAACCATGGTCCCGGAGCTAGTACCATCGGTGGGACGAAGTTCTCCACTTCCCTGCTTGATCGAAAATGTAACCGTTTCCCCCGGTATAGGGTTCCCCTTAGGATCGCTCACCCGAAGACTTATCGGCTCGGAAGTGGAAGACTCAAGCCGAAGGGTCTGGTTATCGCCTCGAACCTTCCGAATATTAGCAAGACTGGAGACGCGTTTATCCGGTGAAATAACTTGATCGGGCCGGTATACCATTGGTGTCTCTGGAGGAACTGAAGTTTTCTCACGAAAGATAGCTATGACCGCTCCGCCGTTTGGATTACGGTAGAGTCGGAAGCGATCGTTCCATTGTTCCAGATCAATGACCAGTCGGCTCGTTCTGACGGGATCTTCCCGGTATTGACTGTGGCGGGCCCTTATAACTTGTCCCATTTCCAGGGGAAGTGGGGATTCTGGTAGTCGATCCAGGGTGTTCGGGAAATCAACAACAATCATTGGGGGAGTAAAAATTCTCGAGCCGAGGTAACCAACATGTCCCGAGGCCTTCACTATAACCCGAATCCTGTCTTTGTACTTGGCTGCAACCAATCCGTAGAGTGCTTCCCCCTGCCTGGATTTCTGGGAAAAATCTTTGTTGACGTGGCGAATCACGTTGAGGGGGGTATCGGAAATCGACGGGGGTCTTCTGCGGCTTCCTTCCTGAGGTTGATCGGCGGCTTTGAACTGTGATGGTTTGGGGGGTTTGTCGGCTCCATCAGGCGATTTGACGTCGGACGCGGGCGATAATTGTTTTGATTTATCCGATTCAGGAGAAATTCCCGACTCCTGTAGCCCCCCCGGTTTCGAGGTCTTGTCTTTGGACTGATCCGGGGCGGATTCGATATTCGGGTACTTTTTAAGCACGGAAGTTGAAACCTTCTGCTTGACCTGGGGGAGCAACCGTTGCGCGGAGGAATTGTCCGGATCTTTTTCAAGCAGCTGGTTCAATAAGTCCAACGAGGCCTTGTAATCCCCGTCAATGTACTTTCCGACTGCCTGAGAATAGAGACTCTCGGCCGATTGGGACAAAACCGGGCCCGATATGAATAAAAAGAGAAATAATAAACTCAGACAGACGACAAGCCGCACCGGGTGGGTGCGGCCTGTAACTGGCGTATTCATGTAGTGTATTTACTCCTTGATTAAGATCCCACGACTTCCTTTAAGCGTTTCAAGCGAAGCCTTAGCTGTAGTGCATCTTGATCGGCAGGATGTTTCTCCAGGTACTTATCGAGGAGCTTACCTGCCCTGTCGTATTTCTCGTCCTGTATTAATTGCTGTATCTTTTGTAGTGTGGCCGAGGTGGTTGTAGTTTCACGGTTTACCTGAAATTGTGCCATGTTTTGTGTCGTTCGGCTATTAAATCCCACGGGTTCATTCGAGTAGACATTCAATGAGACAACGGGTAACCCGCCAAACTCCACCTGTCGCTGATAAATACTGTTTAGAAACCAGTCACGGTATTCTATCACTCTCCTATCAACCAGAAGATTAGCGGGTTTGAACGAAATTTTCGTCGTTTTACTGGGCTTATTATGCTCTATATCGAATATTCCGGACACCTTATTCGAAGCTAAGACAGAAATGGTGCCTGTGTCAACCGTCCGATTGATGAAAAACCGATCAATTTCAGGGGTTTTTAACGGTTTCTTGATGGGTTCCGCGGATAATGACAGCTCACCGGTCCCCGTCACGGCAATATAAGCATTCGCCTCACCGTTGGAAAATAAATCCGCTCCAAGTTTGCCCGGGTGGACTTCAAGCTGTGTCTGACTTTTTAAATTTACCCCATGAAATGTGTCCGAAAGGTTCTTGACCGCGTTACCGTACTGATCGTATACCTCGACAATTGCCGGAAATGGGGTACCAGCTTGAACATTTTCAGGGGTTAAAAGCTTGTAGGACGCCGGGGCGCCAGGAGTGATCTGGATGGGTTTGGACTGACTCGTAACGGACTTGGTCCGGGCGTTAATTCTCAATTCTCCCGACTGATTATAATCGACACTCACGTTGGCAATTCCATCAACAAATTCACCAAAGGGAACTTTCTTAAGAACAGTCCCCGTCTCGGAATTTGCCTCGAGGGTCACCGATCCATTTTTCTTGTCGAGATCTCTGATGGTATTCTGGTAGGCATCCGTTGCTTCGATACGAAGTTGCAGGGATTCGTCGGCCGAAACTTTCTCCGATGTTTGAAAGCTGAAATGATCCAGCGGTCCGGATTTCACCTGGATTGGTGGGGAGACCCCTAACTGCCGTCCTCGGGAGTCCCGAACTTTAATGGAAATAGTTTCCGATAAATAATACTTCAGTGGGACTTTGAAAGAAGGGGCCTTCATACGACTCCGGGGAACAATCTTTGGCTCAATATTACCGCTTCCGGTACTCAAAAATTTAATTGAGGAAAGCCCTTCGGGAACTTTGTTTAATTGGTTCCCAAACTGATCCAGGAGGGTAAGGGTCATGTTGAATCTTGCACCGGCCTGAGCCTGCCCCGGGGATTCAACGGCAATCTGGTTAAACTCGCCGGGCGTAATCTTTATGGGAGAACTCGTCCGTCTAATTTTGTATTTACGGTACTCCACGAAAACCGAAATTTCTTCCGCCCGCGTATGCTTGAAGACGACCCTTTTTTGACCGTTGATAAATTGACCCGGTTTGATCACTCGTTCACTGTCGGACGTGTGGTTCACCAGGGAAGCAACGATTTCTCCCTCAAGAAAACCCGGCTGACGGATCCTGTTTCCGTACTGATCCTTCAGAACCAACAGGACCGTGAAATTACTTCCAGCTCGAACCGACTCCGGAAGTTCGTAATCAATCCGACCCGGGGGTCCGGGACTTACATTAATAATTGGACTCAATCCCGAGGCCTCAGTGTCCTGGCTGTTCGTAATCTGAAGACGGCTCTGGCCGGCTCGGGTTAACGTGAATTTCGTTGTGGCTGTTCCATTCTCAAAAGCATCGGAGGACAAAGTCGTGGTGGGAGCTGTTGACCCGCGCACTGATAGATCAATCGAACCGTAATCGTTCGAATAGTTCTGAATCAGGTTGCCGTAATTATCCAGAGCGCGGATGTTAACCTGAAAATTTTTGCCCGCTTCTACCTGTTCGGGAACTCGAAGGGAGTAGTGACTTAGCTCACCGGGGCGGATCTGAATTTCACTGCTCTGTCCTTCAACGGAACTTCGCCGATCACTGACCCTTACATTAATCGGTCCTGACTGGTCGTAGCTAACCTCAACAAAAGCAACCCCATCCTCAAATTGACTGGAGGAAACATAAGAAGGGTCTGGCTGACCACCACCTGGCACGGACAGGTTAACCCCCTGGCCGACCTCATCGTAATTCGTCACGATGTTCCCGAACTCATCCCGGGCTTCAATGGCAATTCTGAACGGTTCGCCCGCCTGAGCAGAGTCCGGAACGGAAAGTGTAAAGTCATTCAATCGTCCCGGAGTAATGGTGATCGTGTCCGAGCGTGAGTCGACGTTATTGGCGTCATCCCGCACGTTAAGTCGAGTCGATTCCGATACCTGGTAACTTATAAGTGTACGAATCTGTCCATTATTAAATTTATCAGCCGGTAAAAACTCCGGATCGGGCTTCTCGAGACCCGTTGTTCCAAGGGAAACACCATTTGTTTTATTGGAATAATCTTTAATGAGATTACCGTATTGATCGTAAGCTTTGATTCTAACGTAAAACGATTTCCCGGCCCGTGCTTTCTCGGGCACCGTAATATCGAAATGATCAAGGTCACCGGGTCGAACCTGAAACGGCGCCGATTGTCCGGAGGCGACGTTGTCTTTTTCGTGGGCATTAATTCTAATTTCGTCCGCCTGCGTGTAGTTTAAGGTGACATCGGCCCGACCATTGGTAAACTGGCTGGAATCGATAAGAGCTTTGGAGAGCTCCCCACTTCCCGTGGTGCTCAGGAACACCTGCCGATCGTACTTGTTGTAGTCAGTTATTACGTTGCCTTCCTGATCAAGGACCGTAACAGTTATCGAAAAATCCCCGCCCGCCTTCACGGAGGAGGGGACCTCTATCCTAAATTCACTCGGTGCTCCTGATTTGACCGTGGCTGATTCAACGGTGCCAGGTAACGAAACTCCCACGAGTAAAAGTATGGCAAGGAACGTCCAGACAAAATTGGATACCGTAGAGCGGGTTAAAGTAAATGACATATTTAAATCTAAATATCCTTTTGGTGTGAGGTGAGAAGCACTCGAAATAAATTCCCCTTATTGTAAGTTCCAATCAACTGTAACAAGATAACACGTTTTAACGATCAATGAAGCTTTACGTCGCTTCGATACGCTTTAATACCTTCCTTTATCTCGTCCATCGTAAATCGGAATTGGGTGGGTTGGTGCTGGGGCTGGGTCAGCACAACCATTGTGTCGGTCACGGTTTTGACCTTGATATCCGTCTGTTTGCTGAGGTACTCACCTTCTCTGGCGATGAACGTGCGGCCGTCTTTTATCCGCCGTACAAGGCTCAATTTGTGAGTCCCCTCGGAAATACGTCCGATCAATTCGTATCCTTCTATTTGGGGCAAGGTCCTGTTCTCGGGTTTCCTCTTTTTCTCGGGTTTTTCAGGACTCGCCAACTGCCTTTGACCAAGAGGAACAAACATATTTGTATCCCGCAACTTAGCGTAACGGTCCGGCAAAGTCTCATTGACCGAGGGAGGCTCCACCTTTATGTCCTCAATGTCGGGAACTTCACTTAAGTTATTGGCTTTTTGAACAAATTGAGAACTTTTCCTGACATCATACCGCTCGTAAAAGCTGGGCTGAAAAACCACGGAATAAATAAAAAACAGCAAGAAGAGAACATTCACACCAATAAGGACAAAGACGCCCGCCATTAGCCAATCGACTGAATGATTGATCCACTCCCAGAGTTCCGTAAGGTCTATGTCCTGGTTCATTAGTTAAGCTTCCTGTTCTTGAGTACTATCAGTATCCCTGAGGATAAAGACCGTCATGTCCATGTTGACATTGTACAGGAATTGATCCCCTTCACTAACCCGCTGAAGGCTAAAATTCCTGAAACTTTTTATGTCCATCATTCGGATCATGTTGTCAAATCGCCAGAGCATTTCAATCAGCTGACCCATTGAAATCGATTGAAATCGGGCGGATATAGACATTTCACGGACAAGCCCCCCTTTGATGGTTCTCCTGGAACCCTGGCTAAATTTGAGGATCTTCCGGTCCGGTATGTCCGTTTTTCGCGCTTGAGATTCCATGATGGACATTAATTCACGAAAACGTCCCTGCTCCGGTAATTTCTGCTGGGCAAGTTTTAATTTCTTGATGGTGCTTTCCAGTTCCTTCAACAATTTTTCCAGTTGGGACGCCTGGGCCTGAGCGTTTGAAATATCGTTAACGTTTTTATCAATTTTGGATTTCAGTGAGACGTATTCGTTGTACATGGGGAGTAATCCGTAATAGATCCCCGCTACCACAGCGGCGATACCGAGTCCAATCAATAGATTTCTCTCCCGGGTTTCCATTTAAATCATTTCCCCTGATTACTCGCTGATTGCGTATCGGATTGTGCGCTTGAACCAACTTGCACGGATAAAGTCACCGAAAATCGAACCATGCTCCTCTTCTGACCATTGTAGGTATAACTCGTCCGCGTCTGATTCTGACTTTCGATCTCATTTACGAAATCCAGGGACTCGAACCAACCGTAAAGCTTTGACGCATCCTGGAAATCCCCTGTTAGTCCGCTCAGGTTCAGGGAGGCATTCGAGCCACCGTCACTCACACTCCCACCGCTCAGAGAAAACGATTTATACCATGTCCGATCGGCTAATTCGTCCGGAAACTGGCTAAGTCCCTTCAAAATGGGCAAAATCTGTGTTTGTCGC
>JBDGPI010000112.1:10151-31206 GCA_042219765.1 Salsurabacterium abyssinicum (SeqCode) | reverse complement strand
GATCGTTTATGATGGAGATACGTTTATTAAAATTTTCTTTATTCTGGTTCAGCCGTTTGACCCGATCAACGATCGGCTGAACTTTCTGGAGTTGCTTTTTGGAAATTTCGTAGTTGCTTTTTCGAACACGGTACGCGTAGAACATGTAGACGAGTAGTTGCAACAGAAGAAGTCCAACAAGTGCTCCGTTGGCAATTAATTTTTGGTTGCGTTCACTGGCCTGTCGTTGCTGCAGGATTTCCTGAGGCATAAGATTTATTTCAAGAGCCGAAGACGCCGGTTTGGACCGAAGCTGAAGCCCTACCGCAACTAACATTGACTGGAGTTCCTCAACTCCAAGGCCTTTAAGTTTGGCCAGGGGATCAAACCTGTGGGCGTCCCGGTCTAATTCCTGTGCTACGTACTCGGGCAGGTTTTTTATTTTAGACCCACTTCCACAGAGGATTATTTCTCCTACATCAGTCCCGTCCATTTCATTCTGATAGTAATCAAACGTCTGCTGTAACTCATTTATTAAACGGTCCACCTGTGACCTGATCACGGCCTTAAGTCTTTCTTCATCGTAGTCAGCTGAGGGCGGGTCCGGTTCCTCTGGATTGGCAGCAGCCCCTACACCAAAATCTTTGCCGTCCGATTCGTCCTTGTCCTCATCCGGCGTCCGTAGTTCTCCCAGGGAAAGATCACCGTGTTCCTCATCCTCATCGTCATCCACGTCTTCGCTTTCCTCATCCGGTTCCTGGTCCCCCTGCTGGTTATCGACCTCCTCGGTGGTGTCTTTATTCTCAGGGGAGCCTTCGGTATCAGGTCCGTGATCAAAGTCCGACAATTCGGGCGACGATTGGGTACCATCGGGTTCTTCCTCCTGATCGGAGCTAACCTCGGAGGGAGGCATGGCATCCTGTGAAAGGGTTTCATCGGATTCCGTTGAATCGAGTGTGTCATCGGACTCGGACGCCGAGAGTTTCGGCCCGGAGGGTTCACCGGTTAGTTCCTCGTCGGGATCCGTTAGCGTTTCGGAGCCTTCCTCCTTCTCTATTCGGCCACTGAATCTGCCGGTGTCTTCCGTCTCCTCCTGACTGTCACTTGTTTCCTCAGGATCGGAAGGACTTTCGGATTCTGCTTCAGGAGTCGATTCCAGTGAAAGATCAAGAGTATCGGACCCCTCGGAATCCTCCGTGGTTTGACCGGTTTCCTCCGCTTGCGTCTCTGATTGCTTGTCCGTATTCGAGCCCCCCTCCCTTTTTCCAGTTTCACCGGAGGATTCCGCGGAGGGTTTTCCGATCTCATCCTGTTCGTCCTCGGATCCCTCCTCCTCAGCGTCATCGAGGAAATCCGGCCTGAGGGGTTCGCCGGTATCATCGGAGGTCTCACTAACCGATGAGGCCTGCTCTTCCTCCTCCGGGGGTTCCGTGTCGGATTCCGGGGGTTGTGGAACTTCCATGCTCGCGGAACGGTCCTCATCATCGGATTCTTCGGATTGTTCCTTGTCGATTGACGGTTCGTCCGGTCCGGGGGGCTTTTCAGTTAAATTAGTCTCCGTGTCGGGGGGTTCGGGCTCAGGATCGGATTGCTTCATTGACTCCTCCGGGGAAGAATCCTCCTCCGAACTGTCGGCGGATTCGGGAATTGATTCCGGCTTGGGGGGATCCGGTGGTTTTAACTCATCGCCCGGTGACGGTATTTCCTCCGAAGAATCCCCTCCGTCCTCGGGATCATTAAGTTGATCCTGCGCTGGATCCGACGACGGGGACGGGACATCCATTTCATCGGACTCCCCCGCGTCGCCGGAGATCTCCTGCTCGGTTTGCTCGGCTTCGGACGATCCATTCAGGGTCAAACCCGGACCCGAATCATCGCCCTGCTCGGATTCAGGGTAAGACTGAGGGGCGGCTTCACTGGTTTGACTGCCCGGTGAGGCAGGAGGTTCATCGGGTTTATCGCCCTCCTTTTCGGACTCGGCATCAGCCAGCGGTAAATTACCGTAGTTAATTTTTAAATCCTCTGCCTCATCGATTTCAAGATCCATTTCCTCGCTTATTTCTTTTGTGATTGATTGGCCAGCCACGGACGCCGACCGAGCGTAATATAGTGTCTCCCCCTGAAAGATAATTATGTCCGTGTTCGCGTAACCAATATCCACAAGTACCTTGGATTGAGAGGACTCCCCGTTGTCGTTCCTGGCCGTCGGGTCCGGTTTCAACTTTTGGTAAAGGTTAAATAACGAAAAAGCAGAAATATCGACAGTTTTTGGACGTAATTCTACGTTGTTCAGAACATCAAGGTACTTGTCCAACTTCTCGTTTTTCACAACGACAAGTAGAACCCTGGTGCCCTCATCAGTCTGTTCAAGAACGTGATAGTCAAGTATGACGTCATCAATTGGAAAGGGAATGTGACTTTCGGCTTCGTACTGAATAACCTCGGATAAACGCTGGTCGGGCATGGAGGGTAATTCAACGTGTCGGACGATCACACTGTTTGTCGGCAGGGAAAATACTACGTTGTCGTTGCTTGAAATGGAGTTCCTCATTATGAGTGTTCCCAGGGCTTCGGAATATTTCTCGACCTTATTTTTATCGTTCAAGTTATGAACGGGTTCTTTGTCGGTCATTTTTAAGGAAAGTGCATTATCCTGCACGTCGGCCCTGGCAATTTTTACGGCTGAACCACTAAAATCCACCGAAAGGAAACCTTGCGACTGGAAGAAACCCAGCAAATCCAGCAAAGCAAACAACCCCCAACGTTACTAAAAGTGTTTAAAGAGTCTCAAACAAACAGCCTCAAATCAAGCTAATTTTCCGTTTATACCCCAGGGGACTCCATTTTTATACCCCTACGAGAACTTCGGGAGAACACCAGGGGCCTATTCGTTTCCTCGACCCGTAGGGTTCGCAAAAAGAAACTCGTTATTTTGAACTCCCCTGAAGTATCAAGAAAGCAACTTCATCAATTCAGTGGCTCATTCTGGGCAAAATCATACTGGGTCTCGAATTGACGATTGCTTTAATGCCACCCGACAGGACCGCAATCTTACTAATCCGATCAGGTAGCCAATGATATTCGTGTAAAAACAACTGAAATTCTCATTTGTTACGAGAAAAATCAAAATATCCGGGAAGACGACTCGCGTTGGATACGGCATTAAATCAGTTGGAAAGACTGGAAAAATTATCGATAGTCCTTTTAAAACCACTTTACTCAACGTCAAAACCTGACGGTGAAGGTGGATTATGATTTCTCATCGAGTTTGTACTGTAAGCTCTGCCGTGAAATACCAAGTCGACGAGCCGCCTCCGCTTTGTTTCCCTCCACCGTTGAAATTACATCATTAATTATTTCCATCTCCAGGTTCTCCAGGGCGTCCGGAAGGCTCTCGCCGTAATCCTCCCAGTTAAAGTATCCACCAGAGGGTGTGCTCTTACCAGTGATTTCGTCGGGGAGCTTATCAACGTCTATCGAATCCCCATTAACGAGAACGGCACACCGCTCAATTATGTTTTTAAGTTCACGAACATTACCGGGCCAATGATAGCCTTTGAGTTCCTCGAGGGCTTGTTCGGTGGGTCGAGGAACGGAGTTCATTTTTCCCGCCATTTGATCCAGGAAATAATCAGCGAGTTCCGGTATATCCTCCGGGTGCTCTCGCAGGGCGGGCGATTTGATTTCGAGTGAGTTGAGTCGGTAGTAAAGGTCCTTACGAAAGGACTGTTCTTCAAGCATGGATTTCATGTCTCGATTGGTGGCGGCAATAAATCTTACGTCAACTTCCCGGGGAAATTCACCGCCTACCTTGGTAACCTCCCCCTGTTCTAATACCCGGAGCAATTTCGGTTGAAGTTCAAGGGGCAACTCGCCGATTTCATCCAGAAACACCGTTCCCTCATCGGCCAGTTCCAATTTCCCTTTTTTGGTTTCGTCCGCTCCCGTGAAAGCACCTTTTTCGTGTCCGAACAATTCTTCTTCCAGTAAATTCCCCGGAATAGCGGCACAATTGACGGTCATAAGCGGGGAGTCGGCACGGCGGCTCTTTGCGTGGAGTTGTCGAGCAATAATTTCCTTACCGGTCCCTGTCTCCCCTTTGATCAAAACGCTCATGGACTGAGGCGCCAGTTGATCAATCATCTCGCGGACGTCGGCCATTGGATCGGAACTTCCAATCAACTGATACTTTGTGTCTTCTTCAATCCGCTGGCTTTCCCGAAACCCCTCCAGTTGCTGCTGATTTTTGATTTGGTCGTTGAGCCGCTGCGCTACCGCCCGGATTTCCTGGCCCTCAATCGGCTTCTCTATGTAATCGTAGGCGCCCTTTTTCATGGCCTCCACGGCCGTGTCAATGGAACCATAGCCGGTCATGATAACCACCGGTAGAACCTCGTTCATCGACCGAATTTCTTCCAATAGGTCAATTCCGGAAACTGACCCCATCTTCAGGTCCGAAAAAACCCCATCGACACGATCTTCTCTAACCCAATCAAGAACGTCCTGAGGATCCTCAGTTGTAAGAGTGTCTTGGGGAATCTCGTTAGCCACGAGATTCGCCAGTTCCAGATCGTCATCGACGACACCTAATCGGACCATACAGTTGGCCTCCTATCATTAGACCAGTTCAAAGAAACGGATATCATGACGCTAACCGGGCTGAGGTAACGTAATGGTCACCTCTGTTCCCTTTGGTTTCTGGCTTCGGATCGCCATTCGACCATTATGGTTGTTGGCAATACGCTTTACTATCATTAAGCCCAACCCCATCCCCGAATCATCCAATTCTTCCTTGGTCTGACTATCGGAATCACTCCGGTTGTAGTTAACGTTAAAACCTCCCGCCCAATCTCTAACTGTTACACAGACTTCCGGGCCCATGGGTTTAGCCGTAACACGCACAGTGTCCTCGTCATCCGAGTATGCTTCCAGGCTGTTAGTTATTAAGTTCTCCACAGCGACTACCATACGATCCATGTTCAAATGAATCCAATCAAGTTCCAGACAGAACTCCAGGTCACCTGATTGAGCAAGCCTTTTATGAACTTCCCCAAAAAAAGTCCCCGCGTGGATCCACTCTTTGTTCGGTTGAGAGCCTCGAAAGACTGACTCAACCAGATTAACCGTTTGATTAATTTCATCGACGGTGGAAACCATTCTATCGACGTCATCGCTGTCGCTATTCTGGATCATCAAACTAAGTTTATTAAGGGGAGTGCGAATTTCATGAACAACGGCACCAATGAGTTCCCCTGTATTCTGATTGACCAGCTCGGTGTCTAATTCACCAAGACTCTCGTTCCGTGAAGGAACCTCAGGGTCGGATTTTTTCAAAAAATACCTGACTACGACAATCAGAAGTAGGGTGAAGACCAGAAGCTGGAACGCGATCCATAAAGGGCTACCAGTACCGGAACCCCGGAATATGAAGAGAGAGAGAGGAGGAAAAGGCTGCAGACAAAACCAATATCCCTTAAACGCTCGGATGACATCAATCAGCCTCAAAATATGTTGATAAGACTAAACTTCACTTAGATCGTCTTGTTTTATTCCATAAATCGACCTGGAGTTTTATGAAGTCCCTGAACCGATTCTTCCTTGCATCCGAAAATCCCCGCCAGACTGATGGACTCAGTAAGACACGGCGCAAGGGAGGTTTACGGGACGTCAAATCACGGGCACCCCATAATGCCAGGCCCTCGTCATACGCAAGAAGATTCCAGTTTTCGCTCGCAAGATAGAAATTTAAATTCAACGGAGCCGTAATTGGATTCACTATAAAGTGTAGATTATATTTCAGAAAGAGTTGTTTCTGGTTTTTAGTGCCGTATTCACGAAAAAAGGAATTTTTGTAGGCGGATCCTTTGGAATCCATGAATACCTTTTTGTAGGGCCACCAACACCAGATTAAGTAACCGCCAATATTATACTGAGTAAACATCCGGTTGCGAGGATAATTTCGCAGAACGTACTCGGGCACAGCACCCGAGAACTTATGACTGTGCCCTAATCCAAGTTCATGTTCACCGACTCCAAAAAATCTACCGACCTTACTCTGCAGCGCAAACAGTAGTAGATTCAGGGTCAATAGTGCTACGGCAAAGACACTGGCTCCAGTAACAATCCTGCCAAGCTTGAACTCGGAAAAATCGCCGGCTTCGAGTTTCCAGATGAGAATTGGAGCCACTGCCATGGAGAGGTAACCCACGGATTTTAAATACATTATTCCCAGGAACATCCCCCCTAAAACAGGAAGAAATTGAACAAATCGGAAGAACCGCAGGGAGAATGCAAAAATACCGATCGCCAGACAGTAAAAAAGGACTGTCACCGAAACAAATAGAAAATGATAGTGCTGTATGGGGGACCGAAATTCCGCGGACCGCCAGCTTTGCTGGCCCATTAGAAACTTGCTGACCGTTTTAATGAAGGAACCTTTTTCCGACATTTTGTCGTCGGATTTTTTCGTTGCAGCTGCATTGTTAGGATTGTGAGTCCCCGAAGGCTGGTTAACGTTTGCTGCAGCACCGGTTGTTGCAGCGTCGAGGTGTCCTTTCACCAGTGTCGTCGCTACAACAGCGATTAATTCAGTGGTCTTCCCGCCGGCTTTACTGATTGTTTTGTATGCTTTGTAATCGGGAAACGGCTTAACAAAGGTAACGGTCACCAGAACGAAAGCCAGGATTGTAGCCAGTGAGGTTAACTCAAAGGATCCGGCATTCTGTTTCAGGAGGATAGTATCGAGTCCATGACCGATAACAATCAGGAAGAGAAAACCAAGCCCCACCAGATAAGACCCGTGCATACTTGACCAGAAAGTAAATAAAACCGGTATACCCCAGAGTAACTTCGAGGATCCCTCCCGGTCAGCTCTTACGATAATCCAGAATAAAACTGTAACTCCCACAACTGAGAAAATAGCAGTCCTCATGAGAAATTTCTGTTTTATTGAAAATAAAAGTGCCAGTAGAAATACAAGGGAAATTGCGGAAAACCGGCGTTCTCCGGAAAGAATCGACCAGGGTAAAAGAAGCGCCAGGGAAGCAACAAACAGTCGAAAGAACTGAAAAATACCGTGCCCACCGATTGAGAAAAGCCCAACAAAAACAAGGTTACCCAGCCAGTTAAACGTGTTTCGAGTCAGGATGTCCTTGACGGGAGTAAAAGCGAAGGTCCCATGGTGGGGAAAGTGGCTGAAGAGGGACAGGTAACGGCCCGAGTAGAGTGCTTTCCAGTAATCGTTAGCATAAATTTCGTTAAAGGAGGTAAGAACAACAAAAAAAACCAGGACGCCAACCCAGAGTATTTTTCGCCAGAGACTGGAAACAGAAATCTGCTTCAAAAACGATTAGAATCCTTTCACGAGGTAAGACACGCCGGGGAACGTTAATAAACTCCCCGTGCGGGCAAACGCACGGGGAGTCGGGTTATCTCAGAAAATTCGGATCGGACTTACGGGCAAAAACAATTAAATGTTAGTTATGTTACCCGTCCTGCTATCCCATTCGATGGCGTTGGACGCCGTTCCTCCGGGGGCGGCGTTGTAATCACACCCAACACCTTTGTAGTTGATTGAATTTATCCGGCTCTCAATGAATTCTGCACTCAACTTTCCAATGGCATCCGGACTCAGGTAGTCATTGTAAAGCCGCTCGTTAACTCCTGATTGACATTCGGACATCGATTTATCAACCGAACACTGAGTAAACGCGGACTTCAGACTGCTAATGGCAGCTTCGGCCGACGCTCCTCTCGAATCACAAATTGCACCAGTGATCTGAGGAATGGCGGCCGCAGCCAGAATGCCAATAATGGCAATGACAACCAGCAACTCAATAAGTGTGAACCCTTTTTGCACGTCCAAAACAAGAACCTCCCTGTGGAGTATAAAGTGATCGTATATTAACTACTAAATCGTTGACTTAATAGGATAAAACGAGATATATGTCAAATTTTTTTAAATCACGGCACTGCCCCCTGCGTGAAGGATAGTTTGAAAACACTGAAAAATTTAAGGGACTCAAGAGGTAGGACGTCATGAAGGGATTAACTTGTATTCAAACATTAACATACTAACCCACAACATTGACAAGTTGAAACATGGGCAGAAACATAGCCATTACAATTACGCCAATCGTAACACCCATAAAAGTAATTAAAATCGGTTCAAGCATGGAACTTAATCCGTCAACCATTTCGTCAACCTGCACTTCGTAGGTATCGGCGACCCGATTGAGCATTTCGTCCAGGTTCCCGGTCTCTTCTCCGACGGAAATCATATGGGTTACCATCGGTGGGAAAACCCCCGATTCGTGGAGGGGTTCACTGATGGTCTCCCCCTCACTGATACTATCGTGTACCTCGTCCATTGTATCGGAAATGACTCGATTACCGATCGTATCCTGGACAATATCGATGGCCTCGAGAATTGGGACACCACTGTTAATCAATGTGGCAAGGGTTCTGGCAAACCGTGCCACCTGGACTTTTTTAAAAAGAGGCCCAAAGACCGGGATATTCAACTTCATTCTATCGATAAACAACTCACCGTTATCGGTCTCGTACCACCACAGGTAGGCCATGTAGAGGCCAGCCAGGCCAATGAGGACAAGCCACCAGAAGCCCTGGATAAAATTGCTGATTCCAATAACAATTTGCGTGGGCAGAGGCAAATCAACGTCCATTTCCCTGAAAAGGGAGGTAAACGTCGGTAGCACAAACACGAGAAGAAAAACAACGACGAGGATTGCAATAATTCCCATGATCGCGGGATACATCGTGGCTGACTTTATTTTTGCTTTAAGCTCCTGTCGTTTTTCGGCAAACTCCGCAAGCCGATCAAGAACTTCGTCGAGGACGCCTCCGGCCTCACCGGCCTTTACCATGTTGACGTAGAGGTCGTCAAAGACACCCGGATGGGCCGCGAGGGCTTCACTGAAACTTGATCCCCCCTGAATGTCCTGGGAAATTTTTTGCAGTATTGCCTTAAATTCCTCGTTTTCAACCTGGTCTTCCAGAACGTTTACGGCCCGGAGAAGCGGAAGACCCGCATCGAGAAGCGTGGCCATTTGACGGGTGAAAACAGCAATTTCTTCGGGATCGGCGGGAGAGGACCCAAGAAGTGGAATTTGCGAGAGGATCGATTCCGTTTTCTCTTTGATGTCGACCGGACGGTAACCCTGATCCTTCAGTTGGGATATAACGGCGTCTTCATTAGGGGCTTCCAGCGTTCCAGTAACTTCCTGCCCCCCCTCATCCATAGCGGTGTACTGATAAGTCGGCATTCAATAAGGCTCCTAATGAAGCGGTACCATTCCGGACAGCGGAATTTTGATAAAAAATACCTTGATGTCAATTCTATGTGCGCCTAAGGCTGATTTTCAACCCTATCAGATTTTCTTTCGGAGCGTGTCGGGATCCTGGGCCCGGGCCATTGCACTCTCCCGTGAAATCACCCCTTTTTTGTACAGTTCCAGCAGGTGATCATCCATGGTCTGCATGCCCTTCTTGCCCCCAGTTTGAATGGCTGAAGGAATATTTTGTTCCTTCTGTTCCCGGATCATGTTCTGAATCCCGGGGGTGTTAATCATGATCTCGAAGGCCGCCACTCGCCCCTCTTCATTCTGTTTCTGGAGAAGGCTTTGAGAAATCACCGCCGAAAGAGTCATGGAAAGTTGAGCCCTGACCTGATTCTGCTCCTCCTTGGGAAACGTATCAATAATGCGGTTGATTGTCTGAGCCGCACTATTCGTGTGCAGGGTGGAAAACACGAGGTGACCAGTCTCAGCTGCCGTGATGGTTGCCCGTATCGTTTCTTTGTCCCGCATTTCACCAACCAGGATTACATCGGGATCCATCCGGAGGCCGGAGCGTAGCCCATCCGCAAAGGAGAGAACGTCCACTCCGAGTTCGCGCTGATTAATAATGCTTTGCTTGTGGTCGTACTTGAACTCGATTGGGTCCTCAATCGTAACGATGTGATACCGAAAATTTGTGTTTATGTAATTCATAAAGGTCGACAGGGTTGTTGACTTACCCGATCCAGTGGGCCCGGTAACCAGCATAAGTCCCTTTGGATTCTCACAGAGGTCTTTCATCTGGTGAGGAAGACCAAGGTCCTCAAAAGAGTACATATCATCGGGCACAAGCCTCAGAACCATGCCTGACTGTTGTTCCTGGCGGAAAATGGCCACTCGAAACCGGTAACCTTCCCGATAATCGTAGCCAAAGTCGCTTCCACCGCGTTCCTCCAGGCGCTGCAGGTGACTGTCAGGTGTTATAGTTTTGATCAATTCTCGCGTATCCTCTGCCTCCAGGGGCTCCATCTCAACGGCTCGTAAATCGCCGTCAATCCGAAGGACAGGCGGGGTACCGACGGTCAAATGAATATCCGACGCTCCACGTTCAATAGCCAGATCCATAACGTCATGGATTAACATGGCCCGATCACCGGTACTCTCCGCAGCTCCATTGGCGCAGTCATGATCCACTCACCCTTTTTCACGAGATGAAAATTGTGTACACGAAAAACCATTACGGTGCTTTCGGTAACTGTAACACCTGGAATTAGTAATTTCGAATTCTTAATAGATTGGTTTGGGAGTAACGTCCGTAACCTATGTCAGCCTCTGGGTTTGATGAAACTCATCGGGAGTGTTCTTAAATTTTGTTAACGGGAACCAGAGCATTTCAGGATGAGCGAAACATTCACACGATGTAGGCAAGCAATCAGATTGCTGCCACAGTGCCGTGAGCCTGGGTGACTCTGGCAACTTCCATCAGGGTTGTTTCTCCCATACGAACTTTAATAAAACCATCCTGTCGGAGTGTCCGCATACCATTATCCATCGCAAGGTCCCTTATTTCGGACGTTGAGGCGTCATTCAAAATTGCTTCACTGATGTCCTCGGTGTTTACAAGCAGTTCGAAGATCGCAGTCCGCCCGGAATAACCGGTTCCCTCACAATTGTCACAACCGGACCCCCTGTAAAACCTAGTATCCCCCGCGTCTTCAAGTGGAAATCCAACCTGTTTGAGGTAGTTCTCCTCGGGACGGTATTCCTCCTTGCAATTGTCACAGATGTTTCTGACAAGCCGCTGGGCCATGATCGCCTGAACGGAGGAACCTATCAGGTAAGGGTTTACACCCAAATCGATCAACCGGTTAACAGTACTGGGAGCATCATTGGTATGCAGTGTTGAAAATACAAGATGACCCGTCAACGAAGCCCGAATCGCCGTTTCAGCCGTCTCGTAATCCCGAATTTCACCCACAAGAATGACATCGGGGTTCTGACGCATCAGGGTTTTAAGCCCCTCGGCAAAATCAAGCCCGATGTCCTCGTTCACCTGCATTTGATTAATACCCTCTATCTGATACTCCACGGGATCCTCGATTGTGATTAACTTGATCCCCTTGTCATTTATCTCGTTTAACGCCGAGTAAAGGGTGGTTGTTTTACCGGAACCGGTGGGACCCGTCACAAGTATGATCCCATGGGGTCGTTCGATAAGTTGATCGAAGACGGCCTTGTTGTCCGGAAGAAACCCAAGGTCCTCCAGTCCAAAACTCACGGATTCTTTATCGAGTATTCGAAGCACCACACTCTCCCCGTGAATGCTGGGGAGAGTGCTAACTCTCAAGTCGAGCCGTTTCCCCATAATTTTCATGTTGATACGTCCGTCCTGAGGAACCCGCCATTCCGCAATGCTCATGTCGGACATTATTTTAATACGGGAGATTATCGCTCCCTGAAGGTTCTTCGGGGGTTCATGGGCTTCGTGAAGAATGCCGTCAATTCGATAGCGAACGACTATTTTGTTTTCAAGCGGTTCAATATGAATGTCACTGGCACCGCGCTGGACGCCTTCGAGAATAAGCATATTGACGAGGCGAATAATGGATCCTTCCTCGGCCTGTTCCTCGAGATTGGAAACGTCCTGTTCGGAATCGTCAAGCGACTCATTCTGTACGGCGTCCTCGTCAACCTCCTCCAGGGTCTCCGTCACTTCATCAAGTGACATACCGTAAAACTCGTCAATCCTGCTGCGGATCTGCTCGGGAGGGGCCAGACAGAATTCGACTCGTTCATCCAGCAGGGCCTCAAGATCGTCCACCACCCTGACATCGGGAGGTTCGGCCACGGCCAACTTTATTCCCTCGGAGGTCCGTTCTATCGGGAAGACGAAGTACTGACGGGCACTTGAAGCCTGTAACTCGTCAATGAGTTCGCCTTTGGTTTCACGGTTCTCAAGATCGATGAAATCCATTCCGTAATGCTCGGCGAAGGTCTCAACAACGTCTCGTTCGTTGCGGAAATTCCCTTCTCGGGTAATTTCCGCAAAAACATCTTCGGCGGAAATTTCGGTCTCCGTCTGGATGGTGCCCAGAACCGCGTCCTTCTGTTCTTCCGTAAGTTCATCGTTCTGGACGAAAACGTCAAGAATTAGCTCGGAATCCATGACTTCCTCCGGACCGGTTCAGAGGTATTGAATTAATTCGTCTTCGAAATCGAGGTCATCTTTGTCAACGGAGATTTCCTTCTCCGATGGAGCGACTCTCACAATTTCCTCGACGGTTGTAATACCATCTTGAACTTTCTTCCAACCATGTTCCGTCAGTGACAGCATTCCTTCCTCCAGGGCAGCTTTGTGAATTTCCGACGCTGAGGCCTTCTCGGTACACAACTCCGCTATCCTTGATGACATTTCCAGCATTTCAAAAATTGCCGTGCGACCATCGTAACCAGTCCCTCCGCACTCACTGCAACCACGTCCACCGTAAAGATCAATGTCCCTCACGTCGTCCAGCGATCGACCGATCTGTTCCAGATCCTCCTGCGCTGGCTCGATAACCTCTTTGCAGTGCTCGCAGATAACTCTTACGAGTCGTTGAGCCAGGACGGCCTGTATGGTCGAGGTAAGCAAAAACGGTTTAATTCCCATGTTGACGAGACGGGAAACCGCGCCGGCAGCCTGGTTGGTGTGCACCGTCGAAAGAACCATATGACCGGTGAGTGCTGCCTGAACAGCAATTTCCGCGGTCTCCATGTCCCGTATCTCCCCCACGAGACAAACATCAGGGTCCTGACGAAGCATAGCTCTCATACCGTTGACAAAATTAAAACCAGCCTTCTTGTTAATCTGACACTGCATTATTCCAGGAAGTTGATACTCAACGGGGTCTTCCATGGTGATAATTTTTATTTCAGGATCGTTGATGTAATTAAGACCGGCAAAAAGGGTTGTCGTTTTCCCACTGCTGGTCGGTCCCGTGTTTAAGACAATACCGTTCGGACGTTCAATTAGCTCCTTGAAGGTTTCTTCCTGATCCTCGGTCATTCCCAGTACACCTGGATCAAGAGCCATGTCCTCCTGACTGAGAACACGCAGTACAACACTTTCGCCCCAGACTGTCGGAAGGGTACTAACACGGTATTCAACCTGTTGACCGGCTAGTTTAATTTTAATCCTCCCATCCTGAGGCAGGCGAGTTTCCGCAATATCGAGGTCCGCCATGATTTTAATCCGAGAAATTATGGCACTCTGAAATTCTTTCGGGGGAGGATCCATCTCGTGAAGAACCCCATCCATGCGCAACCGGACCATGAACTTGTGCTCGAAGGGCTCCAGGTGAATATCGCTGGCATCGTGCTTGACCGACTCCAGGAGTATCATGTTCACAAGCTTAATGACGGGGGTTTCCTCGGCCATCTCCTCGACGTTATCCTCGAGATCCGAATCGGTTGTCGACATTACGTCAACGTCATCCTGGGAAGCTTCTTCAATTATCCCCGATATTTCGTCCTCGGCCCCGTAAAATTCATTCAGGGCTTCCACAATTTCGGATTCCACGGCAATAACCGGTTCGATATCTTTGCCGGTCATCATCTCAACTTCATCCAGGGAAGCTATGTCCAATGGATCGGCAACGGCGACGACAAGCTTTTGTTCGTTCTCTTCAATGGGAATGATTTGACGATTCCTGGCCAGGTTCTTCGGAATGGTTGTGATTAATTCCCGGTCCAGTTCGTAATCGGTAAGTCGAACGTAAGGAATGTTTAGTTGAGTGGAAAGGGCCGCCGCAAGTTCAACTCCAGAAATTAAACCCAGGTCAATAAGAGATTTCCCCAGCTTATCGCCAGTTTCCTGCTGTCGGTCTATCCCCTGCTGTAACTCCTCCTCGCTAATAATTCCCGCCGATACCAGGATATCCCCGAGCCGTTCCTTCTGCACGACCATAAAGTGAGAAAACCTCCGATTAACTTAAGAAGCAATTAGTATAGCCGAAAGTATTTTTTTCCGTCAAGAAATAAGAAACGGACCGGCCCATTAAACAGAAAAGTTTATAGTTATGCTAGCTCACATGGAAAAATAATCGAGGACCGACTGAATCGATCTTACGTTAGCCACCACCGGAGTCCTATAAACCCAAAACCACGTTTAACAACATTTGTGTCCAGACGCCAATGAAGTTAAATTCAAGTAATTCAATAATGCTTCTGACTCCTCGAAGACAAAAATGGTGAGTTTTAGCTTTCCTAGTCAGAATAATTTTTAACCCTCGATGTCAAAGGTAACTCTGCTCGGGGATTTTGTGATCGTACGAATACGCTATAGATAGTGTTATACTAGCCGGATAATTATTTCCCAAAATCCCTACTTGGAGTGTCTACTCATGCCTACTACTACTTCGTCCCAAAAACGTGTGCGCCAGAACGAGAAACGTCGACGCCAAAACCGATCCTGGAAAACGAAAGTGAAAAAAAATATACAGGCAGTTGACGAAGCGATTGAAAACGGAGTGGACGAGGACGAACTCGAGGAGCTCAAACGACAGGCCATCAGTTCCATCGACCGGGCCGTTTCAAAGGACGTCTACCACAAGAACAAAGGCGGGCGACTTAAATCAACCCTACAGACCAAGGTCAACGATTACCTTGAAGAAGACGAAGAATAAAAATCTCCACCGCCCGTCGAGCTAGCGTCCGGCCACTGTATTTAGCAGTCTTGCTGGTTTCGTAGCTATCCTCGTAAAAATCACGGGGGACCGTAAGTCCCCCGGGCCGGGTTGCTCGTTTGTAAAGCTTTGTTACGGACTTATTGGTCGGTATTCCCAGCTCGGAAAGTGCATCCTCCATCGAATAACCGTTACTCTGTAACTGCTTAACGGTCCTCAAAGAATCCAGGAACGAAAACAGAACGTGAAAAATTTTAGGAGGAGCCTCACCGCGTCGCCAGAGATCCCCAAGGTCCGTCATTACTCTTCCAGGATCTTTGTCGGCCAGGTCATCTTTAAGTGCCTGGAGGCCATCGGCTGCTTCCTCACGAGTAACAACGGATTCTACGTCGCTTTCGTTAACTGTTGAACCCGAGGAGTTTAGAAGTTTTTCGACTTCCCGTTTTATTCTACTGTATTTACCCCGTGTTCTCTCGAGCAATGCCTGAACCGCTGGGGGCGTAATAGACACCGACGCGTCGGTAAATGCCGATCGAACGTAGTCTCGAAGTGAGTCGTCAAAGGGCTCCCAGAAGATTATCGAATCCCCTCCCCGTTCCTCAACGCTTTGGGCCATCGAACCGGTCTGGCGGGAATTACGGTAGGGATGATCCTCATCCATCATGAAAAGCAAGACCCCGGGTTCGGGATCCTCAAGATACTTTTCAATCGCCTCCTGGTACCGACTGAGCTGACGGCCCGATCCGGGGGCGTTACGCTCCAGGTGCTTCAAAACGACAATTTTAGAGGAATTAAACAGACCCCGACCCCGAAGTTCTTGAACAAGTTCCTCCGGAGATGACTCGTCGGCGAAATAGGAGACTACTTCGGGATCATTGTCCTCAAAAAGTGTTTTGTAGAACTCCAGACATTCGTCCTTGAGTTCGCTCTCCGGTCCGCAAGCCAGGACCGCGGGTGAAAGTGTGGAGGGTTTGTTGTTCTTCCATCGATCGTAACTTTCTCCGAGTCCCAGGGGCGTTACACCTCAAGTCACCGTAGATTAGAGTTTCAGGTAGGGCCATCCCTCGACCACGGTTGTAACTACGTCCCGGGCGAGTTTTCGGATAACCCTGTTTTTAGCATCAAGCTCGGTTTAAATGGGGGGGTTTATGTCGGAGTACCGGGTTTCCCTGAAGATATTGTTAAATTCGCGTAATGTTTCTCCGGTCTTTGGATCGGTCAGTGTAACATTGAGTTCCATCCGTACTTTGTATTGTTGCGGAATGTCCTGATCGTTGTAGGCCAGCGGAATGCGTTTGTACGTCGTTATGAGGGTATCGATGATAACGTCGGCTTCTTTTTTGCTGACAATATCAACGCTTCCGTCCGCAAGCAGTTGTTGATTGACCTGGTCGGTCAAGAGGGTGGAAAGCCCCGTTTCATTGGCCTTGTTTACAATCGGTTGCAGGTAAACGTCATTAACGTTGGTGGGTAAACTCCGCGAGGGACCTGTCCCACAGCCAGCAAGTACCATTGTTGCAAAAAGTAGAACCGTAAGACGGATCGTTTTAGAAGTCATATTGTCGTAACTGCTCCGATAATTCCTCATTCTGACGTGAAAGCCGGTTTCTGGCCCGTTCAACAGCTTCCCTCAGTTCAGCATCATCATCGATAAAATCCTCGAGCTCGTCAAGATACTCCCGGGCCTGATCAAGTTGCCCGAGTTCTTCGTGAGCGATTGCCAGATGGAACAGAGCCTCATCGTTGAAGAAGTCTGTTTTATCGTCCCTGACGGCACTGAACCACTCGGATGCCTTCTCAAAGTTCTCGAGCTCCTCGTGAATCAGTCCCAGGTTAAGCCGGATTTCCGATCCAACCCGTCCACCAATACTCTGGCTTTCGAGTCTCTTTAGTTCTTCAAGGGCCTCCTGGAGTTCACCCGTTTGGGCGAGAGCCTGGGCAGCCAGGAGAAGCGATTCCGGTCGGTGGTCTTTCATTGTCTGAGCGGATTCCACGGGCCCGTACGGGATCACGGAGGTTCATCCAGCAAAAACCCTCGAGCATCCAGCGGCGGTCGGAATCGGTCCGCTCCAACCACTCAAGTGCCTCGTGATAGGATCCAATTTTAAAGAGGCCGGTAGCCAGGCCGTAGCTCAATTCGGAGAACTGCGGATCGGAAAGCGAGTCACCCTCCAGAAGCTCCCGTGCCTGCCTTATTCCCTGGTGCGGTTGTTCTTCTTCCAGATCCTCAAGGATTGATTCAATCTCCATCCGCGAAGGACTCACCGTTCCACCGATCCATGGCCCGATTAAAGCCGTCCTCTGCAAGAACCCGTAGGATCTCGGGAAGGGCCTGATAGATTCTCTGGTAGGTAGTCTGTTCCGTGTCCTGAATTGGGGAAAGCACAAACTCAGCTGGATCAACGCCATCCGGCAACGGACCGATACCTATCCTGATCCGGGGGATGGTTTTAGTTTGTAGAGCCTCGATAATGCTCTTCATACCGTTGTGTCCCCCTGCGGAACCACTTGGACGGATACGGATGTCCCCGACATCCAGCGAAAAATCATCGTAGATCACCAGCAATGAGTCCGGTGATAGATCGAGTGCGTCAACCCACTGCTTGAGAACCCCCCCGGACTGGTTAACGTAACAATCCGGTTTACCGAGGTAATCAAGTGGTCCATTCTCACCTTCGTAGATGGTTCCGGGGCGACGGGTCGTCTTGGAGTAACTGTGATCACGAATCAGGGAATCTATGGCCTGGTAACCAACGTTATGGTAGGAATCGCGGTACTCGTAACCCGGATTTCCGAGCCCTGCGGCCAGCCGCAAGCCCAATCAGGCAACGAACCTACAGATCGCTTTCAAAGTCGCCGTCTTCGGGGGTTTCCTCGGGAGCCTCCGGTGCCTCGCCTTCTTCTCCCTCGACCTCTTCTTCGGGCAGTTCTTCCTCTTCGGCTTCGGCAACTTCCTCCATGGCTTCTTCAACAGTTTCTTCAATTTCCGCAGTTTCTTGAGCAGGAGTCACTTCTAAGTCGAATTCCTCGGGCGGCTGGATCGATACAATCGTCTGTTCGGGTTTGTCAGTTATTGTAACACCAGCGGGGACCGATAAATCTTCCACGAAGACTGCGTCCCCGACTTCCAGATCACCGATATCAACTTCAAGCTCGCCGGGAATGTCTTTGACTTTACAGTCGACGGACACCGTACGCATCGGCTGGTCTATAATTCCATTGTCCAGTTCGACACCGGGGCTTTCACCGACCAGCTTTATCGGTACCTCAATCTGAACTTCATCCTCGGATCTCACCTGGTGAAAATCGACGTGAATCAAATTATCGGACACGGGATCCTGGTCCACATCCTTAATTAACACACTTCGCTGATCGTTTTCATCGTCGATTTCCAGTTCAAGCAACCGATTATTGAGGGCTCCGCTCTGGAGTAGTGGTACAATATCGCCACGTTTTATACTCAAATTCTTGTTTTCGATCCCCTGACCGTAAATCACTGCAGGAATCTTTTTGTTTTCTCGTAGTTGTCGATTCGAACTTTGATCTGTTTCGTCCCTGGTTTCGGCTTTTAGTGTTGTTTGAGTGGGGGACATCATGCAACGCCTCCTGGTAGTTCAAAGAATTGATGGCTTTAAACGAAGAGTTCCTGAATACTCTGTTCCTCGTGGATGCAACGAATGGCATCCGAGATAAGTTCGGCTGTACTGAGTACATTAATCTTATCGGATTTACTTGCTTTATCGGAGAGGCTAATTGTATCACAGACTGTTACGTCTTCGAGGGGGGAGTCCTCAATCCTCTCAATTGCCGGTTCGGAAAAAAGTGGATGAGTGGCCACAGCTCGAACGGATTTAGCCCCTTCCTGGTCTATAGCCTCCGCTGCACCGGTTAATGTCCCGGCTGTATCAATCATGTCGTCGAGAATAATAGCATTGCGTCCTTCTACGTCACCGATGATATTGGCCACCTTGGAACGGTTCGGTTCCGGTCGCCGTTTGTCGATTATTGCCAGATCGAAGTCGACTCGCCTGGCAAGTGCTCGTGAGCGATCGGCGGCCCCGGCGTCGGGAGCCACGACAACGCTATTTTCATCGTCGTAATTCTCGTTGAGGTAGTTCACAACCAGTGGGGTCGAGTACAGGTGATCAACAGGTATGTCGTAGAACCCCTGAATTTGATCGGCGTGCAGGTGCATCGTTAATACACGATCGGCTCCAGCTTCTTCAATTAAATTGGCAACAAGTTTGGCTGATATAGGAACTCGTGGGCGATCCTTGCGATCCTGTCGACTGTAGCCCAGGTACGGAATGACGGCAGTGATTCGTGCTGCCGAGGCCCGCCGTGCTGAGTCAATCATGAGTAACAATTCCATCAGATGATCGTTAACGGGGGTCGATGTCGACTGAAAAAGAAAAAGATCTACCCCCCTGACGGTCTGCTCGTACTGAACGCGTCGTTCACCGTCGGAAAACGTCTTGCATTCGAGTCCTCCCAGTCCAGTACCCAGATCATCGGCAACAGCCCGGGTTAGTGACGGAATTGAACTACCCGCACAAATCCTGATGTCTCGAAATCGACTCATTGCGAATCAAATCCCAGGGGAAGAAGAATGTCTTGTTACGTTCGTTAGCTTTCGTCCGACCGATTCCAGTTTTCGATGATATCCTGTCGTTCCCGCCCCACACCAAGGGAACCGGCGGGGACGTCTTTAGTAATCGTGGAGCCAGCACCAAGAGTAGCACCTTCTCCTATTCGAGCGGGGGCTACTATCTCTACGTTACTTCCAATAAAAACATCATCCTCCACAATCGTGCGGTGCTTCTGAGTACCATCGTAATTACAGGTGATTGTCCCGGCTCCGACGTTAACATTCCGACCAATTTCGGCATCTCCTATGTAGCTCAAATGGGAGACTTTGGAACCTTCACCGACTGTCGAATTTTTGATCTCAACAAAATTTCCGACTTTGGCGTCGTTCGATATTTTTGCACCAGGTCGCAGGTGAGCATTCGGGCCGATTGAAACATCCTGGCCAAGCGAAGAGGACTTCACCGTTGATGAATCAACGACCGTTCCTTCCCCCAGAACGGAATCAACAATCCGGGTTTGACCAAAAATTCTCACTCCCGATTCCAATCGACTATCGCCGTAGAGAAATGCTGAACCTTCCACCTCAACGTCCCGGGCGATATCAACCCAGGGGCCTATTTTGACGGACTCGGGATCGTGTAACGTAACACCTTTAGCCAATGAGCGTTCGGCCCGACGGGTGTAGCCCTTCCGTTCAAAGTCCACCAGCTGACGCCGGGTATTGATCCCAGTAACTTCCCAGGAATCATCGACTTCAACCTGGTCAACCCTTCGACCCTCGTCGTTCATTAACTCAACAACATCCGTCAGGTAGTATTCTCCGGCCTCGTTGTCGCTCTGTAGTTTGGGAAGATACTCCTGAAACACGTCAATGGAGCCGCACATGATACCGGTATTGATCAGGTCAATGCGCTTTTCTTGTTCCGAGGCATCGACCTCCTCCACGATGGAGGTCACACGACCGCTGTCATCGAGTTTGATCCGACCGTAGCCGGCTGGATCGTCAAGGGTCGTCGTTAGCAAAACGAGCTCCGAATCGGTGTTGTGATAGGTTTCACTCAACGTCTCGTACGTCTCGGGACGGACTCCCGGTATATCACCACAGGTAACCAATAAAGGCGTACCACTATCAATTGTCCTCTCGTCAATCACCTGTCGGAGCGCATGGCCGGTCCCAAGCTGGTTCTCCTGGAGGACAGTCCCAACACTCTCAGGAAGAATGGTTTCAACCTCTTCACGTCCCTCCCCAACAACGGCCATAATTGATGACATCGAGGCCCGGTTCAGGCTACGGACTATATGTGTGATCATTGGTTCACCGAAACAACGGTGACACACCTTCGGTTTGTTTGAGTTCATGCGGGTCCCCTGTCCGGCCGCAAGAATTATCCCTTCAGTCGTTTTACTCATAAAAAGTCACCCTTAGTTCAGCCATGGTGAGAAAACTCAAAGACCGTTCGAGAAATATTAAGGCCTCATGCACCAAGCACTATCAGGAGGAGCAAAACTTGTCTCGACGGATAGTTT